>NZ_BTHG01000005.1:0-218259 GCF_045862875.1 Francisella sciaenopsi | reverse complement strand
CCACAGCCACAGCCACAGCCACAGCCACAGCCACAGCCACAGCCACAGCCACAGCCACAGCCACAGCCACAGCCACAGCCACAAAGGCAGTTTAGCGAACCTAATAGACAAAACAATACTTCCAAGCCAAGTAAATCATTACAAAATAACACTTCAGAAGAATCTTTGGATAAAAAATGGTTCAATCTACTAAATACAATCAAACTAAAGGGTTTTACAAAAACTTTAGCATTTAATAGTCACCTGATAAATGAAACTAATGATATATTTGAAATTCAGCTTAATGATGATGCTAAGAAAATTTTAGAACTTGATCCACAAAGTATAGCAAAACTACAGTCAGCCATTAGTCAGTATTTAGATAGCCCAGGCTTTAGACTAGATATTAAAAATCTACCAACTCATAATAATTCTAACTACAAATCTCCCGCTGAAATTAAACGTGAGAATGCAATTGAGAAAATCCATAATGATCAAAATGTTAAGCTAATTAGAGAATCATTAGCAATAGAAATAATGGATAGTGATATTATCTTAACCAACTAAAAAAATTAAATTAGTGCATCAATTTGTTGCTTTATTCTATTAAACTCATTATTAAATGAATCATTAGTTTTTAACGTACTATATACTGCATTAGCCATAATTCTTCCTGCTTGAATATCGCTTCTCCAATGAGCTCCACAAATAACTCTACTATCTCCATAATCCATACCTCGTGCTAAAATTTGAGTTCTATATTGAGATGGTAAAAGATCAGCTATAGTATATGCTACTACCATACCTCTCGTAGAGTGTGCAGATGGATACGAATGATGAGGGTCTGGATTGCCCATACAAACAGCTTCATTATAAAATGAATAAGGGCGCTCTCTAGCATAAGCATCTTTTGCAGCTTCTGTAGAGTTTTTACCATCATAGGTTACTTTTTTGATTAAATCTGGATTATTTATTAATAACAATTTAATACTTTGCTTATTTGGAATATCCAAAGGATCTATAAACGCATTAACAAAAGTATCTACGTCAGTATCAGCATCACTTACAGCTTGATCTAATCGAGATTGCGAAATTTGCTCACCATTGAAAAAAGTTTTTTCTATAAATATAGAGTTAGATATCTCTTGATCTTCTGCAAATGCTGGGTATGACACATTTGAACCTGCCACCGGAGTCATAACAGGTGGTGGAGGTAAGATAGCTAAACTATTTGGTAACTCATCCTTCGATAAAAAGCCTTCTCCTGCGAAAGCTATAGTCACGCAAACAAAAGAAAGTAATACTATTATTTTTTTCATATTTTTGTATTTCCCTATTTTTATAAATATTTAGGAATTATACAAAAACGAACCAACAAGATTAAATATATACTATTGATAAGGTTAATAAGAAAAACTTATAAAAGTCAGATATATTCCCATGCTTCTTTATCTGCAAAAATAGCATGTAAAAGTTTATTATTAAGAGTATGACCTGACTTAAAACAGTTGAAATGCCCCAATATATAACCACCGACATAAAAGTCACCAATCGCATCTAATAACTTATGTCTTACAAATTCATCTTCATATCGTAAGCCATCTTCATTAAGAACCCCATCATTAGTAATACCTACCGCATTATCTAGTGAGGCTCCTTTTGCCAGATTATTTTGATGTAAATATGCAAGCTGCTCATAAAAACCAAATGTTCTCGCTTTTGAAACCATTTTGATATATTCATCAAGGTTATATTCAAACACGATATGATCGTTTGTTGCAGCAATTACTGGATGATCCCACTCAATCTTAAACTCATACTTAAGAGTATCACTAGGTAAAACTTCTGCGAATTTACCTTCATGTTCAACTTTTACAGGCTTTAAAATTTTGATTCCTTTACGGTCAGTTTCTTGTTCAACAATACCAACCTCTTTTAACAGCTGTGTAAACTCATAAGAACTACCATCCATTACTGGCAACTCTGGAGCATTAACTTCGATTAGAACATTATCAACTTCAAATATTGCAAATGCCGACATTAAATGCTCAATAGTAGATACAGACAGACCCTGATCACCATCTTTTGTCAATAAAGTACACATTATCGCTTCTTTAATATTAGATGGTGTAACCTTGATATCTACTACAGGACTAAGGTCAGCTCGGCGGAATACTATCCCAGTATCAACACTAGCTGGTTTAACAGTCATAGAAACATCTACACCAGAGTGTAGACCAATACCTGTAACAGAGAATTCTTTTGCTATAGTTTTTTGCTTCATTCTTATCCTCTCTAACTATATACAATCAAGTTGTTATAGAAAACCTGTTTAAAATACTCAATATATTTCGACACGACATCCCATACATCAACTGTATACGTAAAACATCAATATCTAATTATATATATCAAAGAACCATATTGATATAGAATCAATCAGATTTTAAGGCTATAGCAATATATTTAAATTATTTTGATAATAAGAAAAAATTATAAGAAATTATCTTCTTCTAAGGAAACTTGGAATATCTGATTTATTAACATCTTCAGACTCTGTTTTCGGTGCACTAGCAGAGCTAGACATATCTTCGCTTCTTGAGAAAGATGAAGAAGGCTTGCTTGAATAGCCTTGTGATGAGCTAGATGTTGTCTTCTCTACACCAAAGCCTCTTTTCATAGCTACTTTTTCAATACCAGTAACTACAACAGTTACTTTCATAGAGTCAGTCATATCAGCATCAATAACCGTACCTGCAATTACGATAGCTTCATCAGAAATAAACGATCTAATCACTTCACCAACTTCTTCGAACTCACCGATAGACATATCCATACCAGCTGTAATATTTACGATTACACCTTTAGCACCATCAAGATTAATATCTTCAAGTAATGGACTAGAAATCGCAGCCTCTGCCGCTTCTCTTGCTCTATTTTCACCAGTAGCTTCACCCATACCCATCATAGCTAGACCCATATCAGTCATTACAGCTCTAACGTCAGCAAAGTCAACGTTGATAAGACCCGGCTTAGTAATAAGCTCAGAAACACCTTTTACAGCATTTCCTAACACATCATTTGCAGCATTAAAAGCATCGATTAACGATGCCCCTTTACCAAGTACACTTAGTAACTTCTCATTTGGTACAGTAATGATAGAGTCAACATGTTGAGTTAGCTCATCAATACCATACTCAGCAGCTTTCATTCTTCTTGGTCCTTCAAATGGGAAAGGCTTAGTAACCACAGCTACTGTTAGTATACCCATTTCTTTTGCTACTTCAGCAACTACAGGTGCTCCACCAGTACCTGTTCCACCACCCATACCAGCTGTGATGAAAACCATATCTGCACCCTCTAGAAGTTGCTCAATCTTTGCTCTATCTTCAGTTGCAGCTCTTTTTCCAATCTCAGGATTTGCACCAGCACCTAGACCCTTTGTAAGATTAGTACCTATTTGCAATATATTTTGTACTTTTGATTTAGATAATGCTTGACCATCAGTGTTCAATGCAAAAAACTCAACATCAGTAACATCTTCACACATGTGCTGAACAGCGTTACCACCACCACCACCAACACCAACAACTTTAATTATGGCATTTGAAACCATTGAATCATTAAAATCAAACATATATTTACTCCTTTACTTTCGATTCGTTACTACTTAACTTAAAAATTATTTGAAAACCAGCCTTTAACTGATGATATTATTTTTTTCTTAGACTTCGCTGTATTTTCGTCTATTTCCATAACATCATCATCAATCTTTTGATCGCTTGTTTCATCACTATTTTCTGCAGCATACTTCAGTAATCCTACTACTGTAGAATATGATGGATTATGCACAACCTCACTCGCACCAGAAACCTCAATAGGACCACCTACCCTTACAGGAAGTTTGAACATATCTTCAGCAAGCCTTGCTAATCCTTTTAGTTTCGCACCACCACCAGTGAAGACAATACCAGAAGAAATAACTTCTAACAAACGATTTTGATCTAACTCACGGTATAGAGATTCAAATATCTCTTCAACTCTAGCCTCTATTACCAAAGATAAGTCCTGCAATGATATTCTTTTCTTAGCATTCCCTAGTGAATTTGGTATATCTATTTTCTCATCTGGATTTTTGAGGTATTTACTAGCTGCATAGCCAAACTGTAATTTTAAGCTCTCAGCTGCTTCAATAGGTAGTCTAAAAACTTTAGATATATCAGATGAAATACTTCCACCACCAGTTTTGATACTTGATGTATAACAGATACCTCCATCTACAAATACAGAAAAGCTTGTTGAATCAGCGCCGATGTTTACAAGACAAACACCCATTTCTCTTTCATTATCAGTAAGAGTTGCACTACTAGCGGCTAAATGTTCTACAACCAAATTTTCTATTGCATAACCACAGTTTGAAACACATTTGCGCACGTTCTGTAACATTCTAGATGATGCCACTATAATGTGTACGTTAGACTCTAGTCTAACCGCAAACATGCCAATCGGTTCAGTAACCCCTGGCTGACCATCAACTATATAATCTCTTTGTAGAACATGAAGCATTTCAGTATCTGCCGACATTGGCACAGCTTTTGCTGTCTTAATGGCCATCGCCAAATCTTCCAGACTTACTTCTCCATTCTCGACAGCGGCTAAACCATAGGAGTTAAAACCACTAATACTAGGAGCACTTACTCCAAGAGTAACCTCTCTAACATCAACTCCTGCTATGCTTTTTGCCTCATCCAGAGCAGCATTTAATGTCTCGATAGCCATTTCAAGATTAATTACAGATCCCTGCTTAATACCTTTTGATTGTTTTTGGCTAACTCCTAATATTTTTATACTGTTATTTTCAGCAAGTTGTCCAATTGCAACGGTTATTTTGTGAGATCCTAAATCTACCGCACAAAAATTACTATTCCCAAAACCCATTTATAAAGCCCCAATCCAAGACAGATATTTTTTTACTTTCATACACTTATATTACATTATAAGCTTATTATCATAGAAAACCAATAAAATAAATCTTTTTCTAATTATACTTTACTGCAAAACCATCACTATATCTCATGTCAAAATATTTCGCTGATTTATGGTTCTTAACATCTTCATATGACTTAAAAAATAGTTCTAATCGTTTTTTTAGTTTTACTGAACCTAGAACCACTTCAATATCATCTGAAAGCAAAACACTAAATTGATTCCCTCTATAAGATATTTTGACTATTTGCATATTATTGTTCTTAGCTAGCTTATTTAACTCTAGCAAAGTTTCATAAATATAGTCTTTACTAGCATCATCATTACTATCTATATATGGTAAATTTTTATCATAATCAAAAACAACCGGAGTAATAATATCCATATTATCAAGCAAAATTTGATTATTATTCCAATACGCCACAGGCTTATGATCATAAATATACACAACTAGAGTTGATGGCCATACTTTCTTTACTAAAGTATAATCAACCCCCTGCATATTATAAAAATACTTCTCAACAGTATCGATATCTAGATCAAACCATTGTTTGTTGTTTAAGCTTATTATTTTGTCGATCAAATCTTGTTTTGAAATATAGACTAGACCATCATTAGAAACCACATCTACTCTTGAAATTTTCTTATCCGTTTTGCTAACAATAAAAACCGTAGCGCCTAAGATTATTACAAAAATAAAACCTAGTATAAAAAATTTCTTAAAAATCTTTAGCATTGTGCCTGTTCTAGTATTGATTTAACAAAGCTGTCAAAGTCAATACCTTCAGCCGCCGCAGACTTAGGAGATAGACTATTCTCTGTCATTCCTGGAGATGAATTAATCTCCATAATATAAAAATCTCCCTTATCATCATATATGAAATCTACTCGAGCATGACCTTTGCAGCCCAATAGATCATAAGCTTTTTTAGCCAACTGTCGAACCTCTAGCTCTTTTTGCTCACATAATCCACTCGGTGCATGATATATAGACTTGCCGCTATATTTTGACTCATAGTCATAAAACTCATTTAATGGCTCTATCCAGACAGATGAATAAACATCATTATTAACAATAGCCACCGTTATCTCCTTACCAGTGACCCACTGTTCAATCATTACTTCACCATGCTTTGATGCTTGTTCATAAGCATTTTCAAGCTCTTCAAAGCTTTTTACTTTGAAAGTAGCTATACTAGATCCACCACTACTTGGCTTAACAGCAACAGGAAAACTAATCTCATCAGCATCCACTAACTTATCTGTAAGAAATTTTGCCATCGGTGTAGGCATACGATGATGCATCCATATTTCTTTGGAAATCATTTTATCCATAGTTACAACGCATGACTTCATAGTCGAACCAGTGTGCTTTATGCGTAACATTTCAAGTAATGCAGCAACTCTACCATTTTCGCCATCTTCGCCATGTAGTGCAATAAAACATTTATCAGGATTTAACTCCAAAAGCTTAACAACCAAATCTTTTGAGCTTGCATCTAAACCAACCGCGTTATAACCTTGATTTAGTAAAGAATCCAAAACTGCTTTACCAGATTTTAAAGACACTTCCCTTTCTGGAGAATCTCCACCATATAAAACGACAATTTTTTCTTTTTGCATAAAATATCTAATTTCTTTTTAATTTAAAAAAATCTCTCAAGAGCTTACTACACTCCTCAGTCATCACGCCAGATGTTACTTTAAGATTATGATTAATATTCTTATTTTGATGTAACTTCTCACGAGAGAAAATTCCAACACGAGTATCATCACAAGCATAAATTAATTCAGAAACCCTAGCCTGAATCAAACCACCCAAACACATTATACATGGCTCCAAAGTAACATACAATTTTGTATTAACTAATCTATAGTTTTCAAGCTCTTTGGCTGTTTCACGTAAAACTAAAATCTCGGCGTGAGCTGTTGGGTCGTTGAGCATTATAGTTTTGTTAAAATCTTGGGCTACTATTTGACCATCCTTAACAAGAACAGCTCCTATAGGAACTTCTCCAGCCCTATAAGCCAACAACGCTTGCTCATAAGCTTTCTGCATAAAAAAAATATCATCTTGTGAATAATTCGACATAAGTTTTAGTAATTTTATCTTGAAGAATTTGAGTCTCTTAGATAAGATAATACATTACATAATTGTTTGCTAGTACTTTTATATATAAACCAGTGGGTACTTGTCAAACTATGTATAACCAACCACACTGGAAATGGAAATCAAAAAATGTCAGAAAATTTCAAAGAACTATTTGAGCAATCTCTGAAACAAACAGAGATGAGAATAGGTAAAATCATCGAAGCAACTGTAGTAAGCATAGACAAAGAATTTGCAATGATTGATGCTGGTCTTAAGTCAGAATCTTTTATTCCAGTTTCTTCTCTAAAAAACAGCAATGGCGAACTAGAGGTAGCTGCTGGTGATAAAATCAACGTTGTTTTAGAAGCTCTAGACAACAGCTGCGGTGAAACTAGATTATCTAGAGATAAAGCTAAGAAAATCGAGCTTTGGGATAGAATCGAAAAAGCATTCGAAAACAATGAAACTGTTCTTGGTAAGATCACTAATCACGTTCGTGGTGGTTACACTATGGATGTTGAAGGTTTAAGAGCATTCTTACCTGGTTCACTAGTTGATACAAGACCTATAAAAGATGTAGCTCATTTAGAAGACAAAGATATCGAATTAAAAGTTGTTAAAATCGATACTAAGAGAAACAATATCGTTGTTTCTAGAAAAGCAGTTATCGAAGAAAACAATTCTGGCGATAGAGATGCTATGTTAGAGAAAATCTCTGAAGGTAGTGTTCTTCAAGGTATCGTTAAAAACATCACTGATTTCGGTGCGTTTATTGATCTTGGTGGAGTTGATGGTTTATTACACATCACTGATATCTCTTGGAGCAGAATCAGTCACCCTACAGATGTACTATCTATCGGCCAAGAAATCGATGTTAAAGTAATCAAGTTCGACAAAGAGAAACAAAGAATATCTCTAGGTATCAAACAACTTGGTGAAGATCCATGGTTAAATATCGCTAACGAGCTTCCTGTAGGTGCTAAGCTTATGGGTACAGTGACTAACATTACTGACTATGGTTGTTTTGTTAAGTTAAAAGAAGGTATCGAAGGTCTTGTTCATACTTCAGAAATGGATTGGACTAATAAGAACGTTAACCCTCATAAAGCTGTATCAATCGGTCAAGAAGTTGAAGTTATCGTACTTGAGTTAGATGCTGATAATCACAGAATCTCTCTTGGTATCAAGCAATGTAGAGCAAATCCTTGGAATGAGTTTGAGAAAAACTACAAGCCTGGCGATAAAGTAACTGGTAAAATTAGATCAATCACTGAATTTGGTGTATTCATCGGTTTAGAAGGTGGTATCGATGGTCTTGTACATATTTCAGATGTTGCATGGGATAACCCAGCTAAAGCGATCAAAGAGCTTAAGAAAGGTGATGATGTAGAAGCGGTATTAGTTTCTGTAAACACTGATCTTGAGAGAATCGCTCTTAGCATGAAGCAACTTTCTGAAGATCCTTTCAAGAACTTCATAAACATTCACCCTAAAGGTTCTTTAGTAAAAGGTAATGTTACTAAACTACAAGACAACGGTGCAGTAGTTATGCTTGATGCTGATAACAACATTGACGGTTTCATCAGAATTTCTGAAATTTCTGCTGAGCATACAAAAGATGTTCGTGATGAGCTAAGTGAAGGACAAGAAGTTGAAGCTAGAATCATCAACATTGACGCTAAGAAGAGAAGCATTGCTCTTTCTATCAAAGCTGTTGATGAAGATAATACTGCTGCAGGTAAGTCTAACTACAAAGTAGAACAAATGACTCCTACAACTCTTGGCGACCTAATTAAAGAGCAATTAAATAAAAAGTAATTTAACTTCGATCTTTAAGAATCTAAATCTACAAAAAACCTATAGGCTATTTATAGCCTATAGGTTTTTTTATTTGTAAAATGTAATAAAATATGTCTAGTTTATAAACCAATAACATCAAATATGCTTACAAAAGATTTGGATAAAATCATATCTGAGATTACAAGTAATCAAGTTGTTAGTATTCCAACGGATACAGTGTACGGTTTAAGCTGCAATATATCTAAAAACGCTATCGAAAAAATTATTAATCTAAAAAAAAGAGACTCAAGCAAAGGATTTATAATAATCTCACACAACTACAAACATTTACTTGAATATATAGATACTACTAAACTTTCTAATGAACAAATCGATAAAATATGCTCTAAGCAGCCTCAACCGACAACTTGGATAGTACCAGGTAAAATAGATATTCAGTGGTTAACTGGAGGTAAAACAACTATTGCAATACGCTTAGTCACTACTGAAATAATAACCAATATCTGCTCTAAAATTAATAATGCAATTATTTCAACTAGTGCAAATATATCTGGGCAAGACTTCATCAACAATTATCATTCGATTAATGAAGTATTTAATAGTATCTATATACTAGAAACAGAAGTTAAGTCTTCACAACCATCTACAATTATTGATATAATCACTGGGGATAGATATAGATGATTATAAAGTATTAAAAGTTTGATAATCGTCTTAAAATATAATAGCATTAAGGTTGTAAAATTCTTTTGAACTGATAGATAAAAAAGGAACAAAATGGAAAAAATTAATCATAAAGATATACAAGATAAATTATGGAGCAATGATGACGAAAGTAATTTATCTAATGAGCAGTATAATCAACTGCTAATAGAGCAATATAGAATATATGTTGAATTAACAGATAGAACTAGCTATAGAAGAATTGTAATTAACCTATTTTTCTTAGTTTTCAACCTTGTTCTTGTAGGTACAGTTGCTCTAGCAATTAGTAATAATATCAATGTTGAAAATCCACCATCTGGTATTCTTGTTACTATACCTTATTTTGCAGGACTAGTATTCTGTTATGCATGGTGGAAAATTATTAGATTTTTCAGACATCACATACAAATAAAAAATAGTATTGTACCGTCTCTTGAGAAGCGTCTTCCTTCAAAAGTATGGTTAACTGAAGAACATATTGCTGAACAAAAAGGATCTTTCAAGCCTATTAGAATTCTTGAGATTTATATGCCTTTTATCTTCATGGGTATTTATTCAGCTCTATTCTTGTTTGTTGAGCTTAACTGGCTTCCGCATACATTAAACTAATTTTGATTTCTAAGAAGTTTTCTCATAATCATATCTCAAAGTAAAATATTTTTTAGACTACCTATCAGCTTAGTTTGGTTGCTAACTATTTTATAGCTAAAACATCATAGGTAATAAAATAACTTAGAACTAGTGCAATCGTGAAAGCTACTAAAATAAATTTAACGTTTTTATAGCTGCGATCATATAGAATTTAATAACCATGAGATTGATAACTAGTAAGTTATTTTTTTTGCCTCTTTAGAAATATACTCATCATTAGTTTGCCAAAGTTTATTTAACCAAACTTGAAAATATTCCTTATCTGTTTCACTAGTAAAATAATCACCCATAGGCACTTCTGATATTGGAATAAAATCGACTTTAACTTTGATTTTTTTTGTCTTTCTAATCATATAGTCCCACAAAGTTTGCTTTGGGTTATCATAAACTATAGTGGTACTTAAAACTCCTACCATTCTATCTGAGAGACTTTTTAAAATAACTGCTATGCCACCTGCTTTGGGATTAAGCAAGTTTTTGTAAGCACTTTTAAGAGCTTTCTGAGAGGTATATCTAGTACCCTCAACAAAATTAACGATAGTTGTCGGTCTAGAGGATAATTTTTTACAATACTCAACTGTTTTCTTAAGATCTTCGCCTTTTTTCTCAGGATGCTTTTTAAGATATTCTTTTTTATAGCGTTTCATCGCAGGAAACTCTAAAGCCCAGGCAATCAAACCTAATACAGGTATGAAAAAAACCTGAAACTTCATAAAGAATTTAGGAAAAGCTATTTTTTTATGAAAAATCATCATCAATACAAAAGTGTCAAGCCAACTTTTGTGATTACATATAATAAGATATGAACCATTTTTATCTAACTCTTTATTTTGTTCAACCTCAATTTTAGTAGGTGAAAAAAACTTAGCAATTAGAATAACAAAACTTACCCATAAGCTCACAGAGTATTGAACAGCCGATGTACAGAAATACCTTATACTTTTTATAGGTATCAAAAGCTTAACTAACGAAAAAATAAATACCGGTATAAAAGCAATTATAGCTGTAGACATCAAACATACCAGCGAAAATAATCCATAGTAAGCATACTTAATAAAATTTATCATTGAAGATTGTTTAAATTATGACTGTTAACTTAAATCTTACCATTAATAAAAACTTTTTTGAAAGGCTATAAAAAATATTAATCACTTTTAGCTAATATTTTTTAAATAAAGATCTTATTTTTAAGGTACCATTCTTATTGATAGTAATAGTTATAGCTCCGTTAGTATATGTATCAAATACCCTTATGTTAACGTTTTTATAAGTCTGTGGATTCAATAACTGATCTGAGATGTATATAAGATACTCACTATTATGTTTAAAAAACTTATTATCAATCACTAAAGGACTAATCACTATACTTGGATTAATAATTCTATTATACAAAGTGTAAATTTGCTGCTGATCCTTAGCATTTGAATTATCTGTAATTAAAAACTCCTCGTTATTATATTTAATTGAGATAAAACAACTTGTACCATTTGAAAGGAGTTTAACTTTTGTATTTTGACTTAAGTTGAAGCTATTCTTATAATTACACTTTTGAAATGGCTTCTTTGTCTTTAAATTTGTAATAATAGTTTTAATAGGAACTATCTGTCTAATAAAATCTGAGTTAAAGCTATCATCATCAATCACAATCATATAGCTAATCTGTTTAACTCCTACCAAACTCAAATAACTACCTAAAGTATTTGATAAAACATAATCATTCGCTAAGTTTTTAGATGAAATATATAGAATATTTTGACCATTTTCTTCAACTAGTACTATTTGATTTTTAGTATCAAAAATATGGACTCGAAAATATTGATTCTTTTGTGAAGTGTTTTCTGAAGATTGCAAAAACACTAAGCATAAAGCTAACCCAAGTACTCTAATTGAATTACTAAATGGAAAAATCACTAAAATAATCCCAAAAATAATAATTATAAGACTAAAAAATGAAAAATAACTCCAATACTCAATAAAACCAGCATAGCTTGTCAAAAGGCTTAAATAAGCAATTAATAATTTAATAACCAAGCTAGGAACTATCCAGAAACTTAGCCCAACATAAGAAAGCAGTAAACACACTAACAGTAATGGCACTATAACAAAACTAACTAATGGAATTGCGACAATATTTGCTAAAACTGAAATAATAGAAAAACCACCAAAATAATAAACTGAAATTGGCACTAAAAAGATTGCTAGATATATCTGTGCAAGTAATGTTTTTGCTAATTTTGACTTATATTGTTGCAATACTATAGAGATAATAACCAAGAGCATAACAGCTGAAAAACTCAACCATAAGCTAACGCTATATATTGATTCAAAATCAACCAATACTATAATACCTAAAGCTATACTCAGTGACTTAACTATCGAAATACGCTTACCAAAAAGCCATAAAATAGCTACTACTAAAAGCATTATCAATGCTCGTTGTGTTGGTAAGCTAAAACCTGCTAATAAACTATATATAAAAGCCACTATCACAGAGGCAATAACACCGATATACTGTGCTGGTAATTTGCGACATAAGCGTGGTGATAATGACCATAAACCTCTAAAAAGAACAAAAGCAATAAATGCCAAAAGCCCAATGTGTAATCCTGAAATTACCATAAGATGCGATGTACCAGAACTTATCAACAAATTTTGCTGAGATTGACTAAATTCTTTATCGCCAATAAGTAATGCTAGAATATAAGGTTTAAGTTCATTTCCTTGCAAATCTTTTTCTAGCTTATTAAATAAGTAATACCTTATCCTTTCGGGCAAATATAAGCTTGCTGTACCTTTGTAGATGATTTCAGTATTATCCACCATCCGCCCTATGGCAACGATATCATTATGATCTAAATATTCAGAATAGTTAAAAGCTTCTACATTATCATATTCGTGAGGCTTATGTACTTTTGCTTCTAACTCTAGCTTGTTTGCTGGTATCAAATAATGTCGATATGACTTATTAGCCTTTAATAAGATATCTCCATATTTATAACTATGAAAAATAAATTGATAATAGTTACCTTCTAACTTAGGAATACTACCGACTACACCAGTTAATAAGATATTCTGATTATATTTAAAATCTTCAATTTTATCGTATGAATAGCAAGAGCAAACACTTACAAACAAAAGTATTATAAGCAAACATTTTTTGTATAACATATGACAAATAAGCGACTCTTCCCTTATTTTTATATTAGCTTAATTCAACGATAACTAATAGCTCAAAAATACTAAGTTTAATCATAATAAAAACTCTTGCATTTTATAAAAAAAAGCAGATAATACGCTCGCATAAATCTCAACATAAGGTTATATGAAGCCCTTAAAAATACTTATTGATAATCAAGATACATGGTCACCATACTATCCATATTCAAACTTAGAAACTACACATCAATATTTACAGAATATTAGTAACAAGCCCAACTATATCATTAATTTATCTGAGCAAATGAATTATCTTGAGCAAGGCTATTATGCTTGTCTTTTAGCACACTCAAATAAAGATACCATTATACCTACTGTTGAAACACTCAATAGCATTAGTCACTTTGAAGAAACTCAGTTATCTAACTTAATTAATAGTAGAGAACACAAAGCGCTAAACGTTTTAAATACAAACCTATTAGCTATTAAGATTTTCTTTGGAATAGCTAACCTACAAGGTATAGAAAAAATTGCTAAAAGAATATTTGAAAAATATCCAACACCAATATTAGAAGTAACTCTAGAAAAGCAAAACTCATTATGGAAAATAAAAATCATTAAGATTGGACATATCTCCTCTCTAAATGATAATGAGCAGACTATATTTGCAAATGCTCTTAACAATTTTAGTAGCAAAGTTTGGCGTAAACGAAAAATCAAAAAAAATTATTCCTATGATTTAGCCATACTACATGATCCCAATGAAATATTACCTCCAAGTGATGCTAAAGCTCTTAAAAATTTCCAAAAAGCCGCTCACGATTTAGGTATTTATACTGATCTAATTACCAAAGATGATTATATGAGTCTGCTTGAGTATGATGGACTTTTCATTAGAACAACAACATCTATTAATCACTACAGTTATAGTTTTGCTAAAAAAGCTGAGGACAATAACCTAGTGGTTATAGATGATACAAAATCTATAACTTGCTGTACCAACAAGGTTTATTTACATAACCTAATGATTAAAAATAAAATACCAACTCCAGAAGGTAAACTTATTTTTAAAAATGATAACTTTGCAGCTGAAGAATTAATCAGTGAGTTAGGTCTTCCTATAGTTTTGAAAATCCCAGATGGTTCATTTTCAAAAGGCGTTAAAAAAGCTAATTCAGCAGAGGAGCTCAGGCAAATTCTAGATACCATGTTTGAACAATCTTCGATTATAATAGCTCAGAAATATTACTATACTGATTTTGACTGGCGTATTGGTATATTAAACAATAAGCCAATATATGCGTGTAAATATTTCATGGCGAAAGGACATTGGCAAATAACTAATCATAATAAGAAAACTACTCAGCATGGAAACTCTGAAGCATTTGCTATCCATCAAGTTGATAAATCTGTTCTAAGAATAGCTCTTAAAGCTGCAAAAACTATCGGCAATGGACTATATGGTATTGATATAAAAGTTGTAGACAATAAACCTATTATCATAGAAATCAATGATAACCCATCCTTAGACTCGGATATCGAAGATGCTTATATTGGCGACCAACTTTATACAACTATAATGCTAGAATTTCTAAATAGAATGAACTACAAGAAGTTACCTTATGCAAATATTTAAGCCTCAATTAACTGATGTTCAAACACTTGTAGAACTTGAGAACTCCACTTTTTTGTCTGATAAAATTTCAAAAAAGCAATTCGTCTATAATATTAATAAGCAAAAATATTTCTTTATTACCAAAACACAAAATTCGTTAGCTGGCTATATACTGTGTTTTGAATATAAAAAAACTATTAGAGTATACTCTCTTGCTGTTAGTAAAAATTATCAAGGTCAAGGTATTGGTAAAAAACTATTAGAATACATTTTAAACAACTCTAACAAAAATATTTCACTAGAAGTAAATACAAACAATCTAATAGCTATTTCTTTATATCAGAAGCTAGGGTTTGTTATAAATAAGAAAATTAATAATTATTATGAGAATGGTGATGCTGCTTATAAAATGATTCTTATAAGAAAAAACTTAAATTAATCGACTCTTTCTAAAGTAACTGCTATAGTCGGCAAATCAGGAGCAGGAAAATCTAGTCTTGTAATTAATATTAAGCGAACTCTCTGATTGCATGAAACAATGCTGAGTAGTTGCTAGAGCACTAATGATTGAGCCAGAGATACTATTTCTTGATGAGCCTTTCTCATCTCTTGATATAGTCACTGCTAAAACTCTAAGAGACGATATTATGCATCTATGGCATACTGGTCAAGCTAAAACAAAAGCTATTGTTCTTGTTACGCATAATATTGAAGAAGCTGTAAATATGGCAGATAGAGTAATAATTCTCGATAGTAATCCAGGACGTATAGCATCAGAAAAAACTATCAAACTAGAATATCCTCGTGATCTCGAATGCAATTCAACTAGAATAGTTATTAAAGATATCAGCTCGACTCTACATGCTATTAATCAATAATGAAAAAACTGAGCAATAATACTTTGTATGAATATCTGAATACAAAATAGACCAATTAATACAATAATTGGAGAAAAATCAAATCCTGAATTAGTTGGTTTGATTATATTTCTAGCTCTTGATAATAATGGCTCCGTAACTTGATATATAACCATAATAATTGGATTATAGCCTCCTTGAACAAACCAACTAGATATTGCTCTTATTATTATCAAATATACATACATATTAATAACTGCAAAGATTATATCTATCAAAGGTTTAAAGAAAATAAACATCAAACTAAGACCTATCCCATTTAATAAGCCTACAAGTAAGTCCTGCACCACAAAAACAATATACACAGCTACTATACATGACCAATCTAGATTCAAAAAACCTGGTATAAATTTTCTCAAAGGTAATATAACAACATTTGTAGCACGCATAATCATCTGACAAATTGGATTATAAAAATCTGCTTTTACCCACTGTAAGAAAAATCTAAACAGTAGTATAAAAGCATAAATTCCAAAGACTATATCTATCAAAAAAGTCGCTACATTAATTAAACCATTTAACATTTATGTTTTCCTTTTATTTTTGCTGATTTAGAAAACTCAAACCTGCAACTATTGCCGCTACCTGAGCAAGTATACATTCCTGAGGATTTGTTCTTGGACTATCTGGATAAACCTCTGTAGTAGTTGTATACTCAGCTTTCGATAAAGACATACACAATTTTTCTTTGTCTGAATCACAAGCCATAATTCCATCTCTGATAATATCATCACCTAATATATTTATGCTAGGATCAGTAGGAGCAATATGAGTTACGTTAGCTACAGCGTCAATTATATATTTCTGGAAGTCATAGTGTGGATTTCTATTGTTAGCAACTAAATAAAATCCATCTGGAATACCCCATTTATCTATAGTTATACCCTCACGAGCTGCTAATGCGGGTCTAAATTCACTATCATCAGTATCTGTAGTCTCATGTAAGTCTATATGCATCAGAAGTTCAATATTCAATGATTTAATATATTTCATTGCAAAAACCGACTCATCACAACCACTCTCTAGATAGAACGATCTATTAGGATCCATAACATTAGGATTCCAGCGGTTAATTGTTTCATATCCCCAAGGACTTAAGCAAGGCAATATCAAGATATTATAATCACTTGCAAACTCTCTAGCTCTAGTTGCAGCAAAGCTGATAGCTCCTTGTACACCACTTGTTTCATAGCCATGTACTCCACCTGTAACTAAAACATAAGGCTTACTAGCATCCCAATTTTTTGTCTTAAGTGCATACAACTTATAGCTACCTACTGAATAATCTAATTCTCCATAGACATCAATATCAAAATCATTTGATAATGCTAAAATCTTTTTTTCAGCTTCTTCTTGATACGATCTTTTTTTGCTTTGCTCTGATAACCATTGGCTTTTTTCTTCAGAACTCCACTTTTTACCAGGCGTTCCGATATGATATTGTGTAGACATATTAATTCCGTATAATAAAATTCATTTATGCAAATAGTATAACGATTAATAGCCTATCTCTGCAAAATTTTATTTATTATTTATCAGAAACTTGTAAATTCTAACTTCATTTTGGAAATTAATACATCAAATTTATTAGGCCTTAAGATTGTAATTTTTTATGGTGAATTTGTATGGCTGGGCTACCAGGATTCGAACCTGGGGATGACGGGATCAAAACCCGTTGCCTTACCGCTTGGCGATAGCCCAACATGGACACTAACGAAAGTTAGTACGCATAGTTTAATGTTTTGACTACCCATTTGTCAAGAGATTTATCAACTTTTCTTGCAAGTTGTTGTAGTTTATTAAGATCTTTAGAAAGTAGATAAAAGCATGAGCCTGTACCAGTCATTCTAAAATCCTGATCAATCTCATCTAGCTGGCTTTTAAACTCAGGATATTTTGCAAAAAAAACATTTTCAAAATCATTATGCATAACACTAGTATCAAAACTTAAATCTCTCGGTAGCATATTCTTTGTCTTGACTAAACTTTCACTCTCAAAAAACTCTTTAGTACTAATATGAATATTAGGTTTAACTAGTAATACATATTGTTGCTCAAAATCCTTAGAGTACAAAACATCTCCAATTCCTTCAGCCCATGCTGACCTACCATATACAAATATCGGCACATCTGCACCAAGCTTCGTAGCTAATGGTATTAGTTGCTCGTTTGATAGTTCTGGCAAGTAATAATCACGTAGTGCTATTAAGGTCGTTGCAGCATTTGAGCTTCCCCCTCCAAGACCAGCACCCATTGGTATATTTTTGATAATATCAATCTCAACACCTACACTCTCTATTTTATAGACTTTCTGAAACTCTTTGACAGCTTTATAGATTAGATTATCTTCTTTTGAAGCTATCTGTATATTACTTGTGATTTCAATATTACTAGAATTATTAAATCTAAAGCTAAGATGATCTTTTAGATCCAAGAAAGTAAACCAAGTTTGTAAATTGTGATATCCATCATCTCGCTTATTCAATATATGCAAAAACAAATTGATTTTTGCATAACTTTGATAATTCTTAGGTTTTATATTTGCCATGATTTTATAATGATCTTTAATATTAGATTTTCTCTAGTCATTCTAATTTTAGCCGGCAACGGATACTTAGAATCAACTAACTCATAATTTTGATAAGAAATATCCCAACCATTTTGAGATAATTTACTTAGCAACCCTTTTGAATTTAGCTCTGTATTATGTTTAATATTTGGTATAGCTATAGCTTTGATCCAGTACTTAAGTCCATCAACAGGAACATACCAGCCTAATTGCTCCAGCATTAAAGTTTTAGCATCTTTAGCCGTTATCTTCTGACCTTTGCTATTTTCAAGCGATACCTCATCAGCATCTCCTTTTATTTCAATACTTCCTATACCCAAAGGACCATATAAACTAATAATGAAGTTATCACCATCTTGAGCATAGACATAGTTAGCAGATTCTGCCTGATTATTATAAATAATCCCAATAACTCCTTTTGCCTGCCATTTGGTCAATTTCAAAAGCTCTTCTGATGTAGATTTTTGATCAAATATAGCATTATCAGCTATTGGAGTAACACTAGATTGCATACTAGTGCATGATACTAATAAAGATATAAATATCAGAACTAATACTAATCTAGTCTTGAGCTTTATATCTATTTTTGACTTTGACATAATGCTCAGCATTTTCTTTGATAATTTGTCTCTCATGATCACTAATTGGTCTAATTTTTTTGACTGGCGAACCTAAATACATATACCCTGACTCTAGAATCTTACCCGGAGGAACCAAACTTCCAGCTCCCAAAAAAACCCAAGGTTCAACAACAGCTCCATCAAGAATTATAGATCCCATACCTATTAGACAATTATTTTTGATCTCACAACCATGTAATATCACACCATGACCTACTGTTACATCATCTCCAATGGTTAGTGGATATCCTTGACCTGAATCTTTTGGATATTCTGTGGTGTGTAGTGTACTACAATCTTGAATATTAGTACCCTTTCCAATAGTTATTGTCAAAAGATCTCCTCTAACGCTAACTTGTGGCCATACAGATGCATTCTCTTTTAAAATAACATCACCAATTACAGCTGCTGACTCATCAACATAAGCAGACTCATCAACCTTCGGCACTTTGCCATTAAAACTTCTTATACATCTAGACATAATTGATCTCTAGTCTTATTAACATCATCCCTTAATGATACCAAACTATAGCTATCAAATCTTAGTCTTTTATCTTTATCAAACGGCTGAGCATAGCCATTATCATCAATAATAAAGAGTGCTATAGCATTAGGATTATCTTTAAAGAACTTCTCGAGTGGATAGTTAGGAGTAATATTCGTACTTCTAATTGAAGCTCCTTGATTTAGCCTATCTATCAAGGTATTAAAATCGACATCTTCATCAAATAGCAAGTTTGCTAGATTGGTTTCTATCGATCCAATACCTTTATAACTTTCTTTCTGAGATGCTCTTAATACAAAAACATTATTTGATCCGAACTCATATTTATACTTCATTGCAGACACAGCATTTACATACTCACTTGTAGATAGTCCTAGCATCGCCCCTATACCTACTAAATTAATACTCCAATCAGCATGAGCTGATACGGGGCTACCATAATAAGTATTTAAACCCAGCTGACGACACTTCTGGACATTTGCCCATGATGAATCAGTAATTACAACCTCAATATCATTCTTGACAAACACCTCAGCTAATTCGCGTGCGAACCTATTTCCACCGATTATCAAAAATCCTTTACCTTCAGGTTCTGTAACCTTGAGTAGTTTTGAAATATATGGAGTGAATATACTCTGAAAAACTACTGTAAAAACTATTATCATAAAGACAAAGAATACTAAAGTATTTGCTTCACTATATAGCTCAGGATGTGATTTAGTAATTCTTACAGCAACCAATGCCGCTACAGATGCTGCTACAATACCTCGTGGATAAATAATACCCATAACTATTCTTTCTGCAAAAGTTGTTTTAGATTTAATGGAGCATAATAAAACAACAATTGGACGTAATATAAACTGCAAAAATAAGAAAACTTCTATTAGGTCTAACCAATAATCCTTAAATAAACTAAAGTCTATCTCTGCTCCTAATACAATAAAAAGAACCGAGATAATAACGATGCTCAAATTCTCTTTGAATGACAAAATATCAGACATCTTTATATCTTTCATATTAGCCATCACAAGACCAGCAACCGTTACCATCAGTAGTCCCGCACCATGCATCATAGCATCAGTTATTATAAAACCTACCACTATTACGGCTAAGACAAAAAAGCTTTTTAAATACTCAGGAATATAGTGTCTTCTGAAGCTCAAGCCTATAAGATAACCAAAAACAAAACCTGAAGTTATACCTAAAATACATACAAAAATTATATATGCTATAAATATACTTGTTCCATTAGGCTGATTCGCATAGTTACCACCAATAACAAACCATGCCAGCATGAAAACAACTACTAATGCACCTATCGGATCTACAAGTATAGATTCCCATTTTAGAATACTTGCAATATGTCTTTTGGGTCTAACAGTTCTCATCAATGGTGGTACAACAGTTGGCCCACTTACACATGTAATACCACCTATAAGCATAGACAATTCTAAATTTAAACCAATGACATAATAACAAAACATTGCCGTAAGTATTACAGTAATTCCCAACCCTAAAGTAGTCAAAAGTATCACAACACTACTGACACTCTTAATTTTACTAAAGTTAAGAGATAAACTCCCTTCAAACAGAATAATGGCCACACAAATTGATACAAATGGAGACAATGCTTCACCAAAAATAATAGTACCATCTACGAGCTTAAACCCTTCTTGAAATATTACTTCTGATAAAGGTCCTAGAATAATCCCACTAAGAATCAGAAATAATATCGATGGAAGTTTCAACCTCCATGATAAAAACTGAGATACAATCGCGAAAAATAATATTAGACCTGATGCTAATAGAATATAGTTAGATGAATGTTGAAATAGTTGCAAACTATTATCCAAAGTAGTAGCCCTTAATCAATTATTAATAATAGGATTTTAAACATTATAGCCTTATTAGCTTTTTTATCAATGACATAACATAGTATAGCGAGCTTTAAGTCATATCGATTCAACATTTTTATCGTATTTTTTCAACAAAAAATATACAATCTAAGTTGTTTTAACATCAATAGAAATACTATGGAAAATATCGCATTTAATAATCTAGAGTCAAAACAATTTATAAAATACATAGCTCCCACAGCTCTTTTTATTACATTAAAAATATTATGTGATCCGTTATTTCTTAATACTATAAGCATTGATTTTGGGGGTTTTCATTTAGTAATAACACAATCTTCTTTAGTTTATGCAGGAATTTTTGTGGTATTAGATGTTTGCTCAATAATTTATGGACTAAAAAATACCTACAAACTAATAATACTAGCAATGGTAATGGATGGTATATACTCTTTTGGAGTTTACTCATCATCATTTTTTCATCTAGCAGACGTATCTATAATAGGAGATAATAACCATATAAGATCAAGTGCTATACACCAAATCGCTGAGCCGACGATACTGCTATTTTTATCAGGAATGTTAAGCACCTTTGTGACAAATCTAGCAGAAGTTTCTATCTTTAGCTGGATCTATAAGAAACTCTTAAAAAATAATATATTCTTCTCAACTATAATCAGTGTTGCGATAGTTATATTGATAAACAATATTGTAATGCTTCCTATTATGATAAAAGATAAAAGTGTGTTGTGGACTATGTATTGGTCAAACTTCACGATTAATATGATATTTATAACAGCCTATACAAGCATATATCTGATATTCTTCAAAAATATCTACACATCAGCAAAAGTCTCTACAAAAGGTTAAACTTATATAGTTTATTCGCTGTATTAAAGAATATATCTTGCTGTGATTTAGCGTCAATAAACGCATTGCAAACCATATCAAACCATTTATTATAATTATCTGTATTTGACACAGGGTAATTAGAACCATAACAAAGCTTTGATGAAGCAACACTATTTTTTACTTCTTCTAGAATTTCTTTAATCTCGTCCTCGTTATTATTTAGATCTCCTCCTGATAGCTTTAGATATAGGCTTTGATTATTATCAACATACCTAAGTAAATCTCGCCAATACAGAAGATTATCATCTCTTGTTTTTATAGGTAACCCAAAATGTTCAACACAACAAGTCACATTTGATTTAAGAATATCTGACACAACACTAACAAATTGTTGGGGATACATCTGACATTCAAATATCATATTATATTTTTTTAGGATGACTAATTTCTCAAACAAGTCTGATGGAATTTCTTTATCAAAAGGGCTATAGCTAGCACTAGAATCCTTAGACATTATTTGTCGAACACCCACTATACCTTTATAATACGACAATTGGATTATTTTTTGCTCGAATGATTGCACACTCTGTGTGAAATCAACAAATGCGATAACTTTTATATTTTTATTACTAAAATTATCAACCAGCCACTTATACTCGCATAGATGATTAATATCTTCTGTATGAGCTTCTACATGTACAAAGTTATCTATCTTAAAATCAGATGGTAGTACTTTTGTAGGTAAATTCGTATCCTTGACCCATCTATTATAGTTATTATCAATATCCCAAAAGTGAATATGTGAATCTATTATTCCTTGCATCAGGTTTACCTCGCTGTATAGCCCCCATCAACAGGAACTAAAGAACCTGTCATAAATGAACTTTTATCACTCAAAAGAAAAATCACCACATTAGCAATTTCTTCTGAAGTAGCTACCCTGTTGATAGGTATTTCCTCTGCTTCGCTTTTCTCAATATCAGCCAGATCAATTCCACTTACTAAAGAGTGCCTCTCTATAGCTTTTCTATATAAAGGAGTATCTGTAGTACTTGGGCAAACAGTATTTACTCTTATATTTTTGGGTGATAAATCTAGTGCCAATGATTTTGTAATCTGAGCAACAGCTCCTTTAGTTAAGCCATAAGCAAAATTATTGGTCTTACCAACAAAGCATTGGTCTGAACCATTAAAAACTATAGAAGCTCCTGATTTGATACTCTCAGCCAAAGATTTCAAAATGACGATACTAGACATTAGGTTGATTGATATACACTTATTTATTTCATCCAAAGACTGAGAAAATATCGACCCACTTTGGTGAATTCCAGCATTAAAAAATACTCCATCAAAATCTATATCTTTTGGCAAAACGGCATCAATACCCATACAGTTAGACAAATCAAACTTGATAAATATCTCTTTTTCAAAGACTTTTTGTGGAGTAACGATATCTATGTTATAAACAGTAAATCCTTGTAATATCAACTGATTCAAAACAGCTCTACCTATACCTGAGCTTGCTCCTGTGATTAAATAATTCTTAGTGCGCATGGAATAAATCCCTTTGAAAAATAAAAACAATGAAACATACATTAACAGTATTTTATCATAAACATACTATGATATTGATAGGCTAAAACACTCTATAGTTTATAGTTTTTACTCTAGATATATACCGATAAATCCAAGGTTAACGTATTCATATGCTCACCATTATATAACCTCTGATATGAGTATTCTGGACCAAATAAAACATTATTGTCAAAATATGCCCTTTGTGCCGATGCAATCATCTGATTTTTGATTCCTGAAGATGTAAGGCCAAATGTTGGAGATGCATTTGATGTTGGCATAGGTATATTCTCAGCATTATACGATTGCCCATACGTAATGTTAAAGTTAGTATCTCTTCCACCCAGTGTAAGTGCATATGCTACACCAAAATACCACGCACCAGTATTTACGCTAGAACCATTTTGATGAAAATCTTGTTTATTTGTTGTAGCTGACCATCCACCTTGCAACTGCCAGATTCCTCCAAGCATTGAATATGCCATAGTACCATCAAAGTTTAGCACGCCGATGTTTTTTTCACTCTCTCCAATATTATCCAAAAATTGAGAGATACTTCCATTACCAGCACCCGCAATATTAAAAACATATCCAGCATTAAAACCAACAGATAAATCTTGAGTCCAGGAATCTGTATAGAAAAATCCAGCTGAAAAATTAGCTCTTTTATCATCTGAGCCAAAAACTGTAATGTTAGTGTTTATAATATCATTCTTATAGTTTAACGAAACGTTAGTAACTTTATCGGGAGATAAAAACTCATCTATAATACCACTAGTCCACGGTCCACCACCACCATAAGACCCTACTGAAAGCTTATTCCTACCAGCAGTTACAAAAAATGGAGATGTATCTAAATTACCAAAGATGACAAAAGCATTCCCTAGACCGAAGCCTCCTGTTTCATCCGTATCAAAATCAAATTGTGCTGTTACATAATGACCTAAATTAGATAAAAAATATAGCTTCGAATTAGTTAAGTAAATATTTTGACCATTAGCGGGAAAATTCGGAGCACCTCCTGCTCTACTTATTTGACTTCCGAACCATGTTTGTGCATCTGCCTCTATATAGCCACCAAAAAATACTGAATAATCATCAAAAGTATCTCTTTGTCCTAATATTGTCGACGCAAAAAGATTACTTGAAATCATTCCTATAGGTATACTGTTATTACCAGAGTATGAGCCTAAATAAGTTATTTGACCTTGTGTCGTAATCGCAGGTGTTCCACCTACATCAATTCTACCATTTGATACAAAAACTCCTTGAGAACCTGTACTATCTCCTAAAGATTGACCATCACTAGCTATATTAGAAGCTATATCTTGAGGAGTTACCCCTCCTAGCTCAAGCTGATTAAAACTATCATTACTTATTTTCTGGCGATAAGTATTAAATTGTGACTTATTATTAGCTTCTATATTTTGAGACTGGACTTTACCAATTTCTTGTTTAAGTACAGAGATTTGCTGTTGAAGATCAGAAATCATTTGCATTTCTTGCTTTGATAGGCCTGATTGTTCAGTAGACTCGCCAGCATATACTTTTATTGTGATAAAAAGAAATAATATAAATACCGATTTAGAAAATAGTTTCACATAATCAAATCTTTGAATAAAAGTTGAGATAGATTACTCTATTTATAACAATCGCTAAATATTAATATTTAATGGCAGATATTAATTATTGATTGGAAAAAGAAGTTACATTTACATTTTTTTGATATATTCAGCAGCATTATCATCTAATGAGATGACCCCAGTATTAGCATCATAATAAACCAGCTCAGCATAACGAGCCCAGTCAATAAATGTATCAAAGACACGTTCTGCTACTTCCATTGGATAATAATCATCAAGCTCCGCCAAGAATCTACTCTTAGGCGCTGATTGACTTTCTCTCTCACTTAAAACTTTAACAACATGACGAGCCAATGGAATATACTTTAAGAATAATCTTCCAAAAATAAATTTTCTATCATCTATATTTGAATCAATAAACTTACGCCCCATTGCAGTCATTTTGATATCGCCATCAGATACTTCTGCAAATCTTAAAATTGATAGAATCTCAATAATTGGGAATAAATCATCAATATCTAGGTGAAGATCATCTGCCAATTGTGGTAAATCTACGGCTTCAACATCTTTGATCTCGGCCATCTCATCTAAAAGACCATTCATCTCTGAAATATCCACATCTGGCAAACGATAACCAATAGTTATAGCAGTCTTCTTATTCATACGCTCAGATAGTTCTTTAGTTTGGGCAGTAGTCATCATACGATAAACCTGATCTACCAGATCAGCTACGCTAGGATCTTGCGAGCTTCTCGGATGAGGAATATTTATCTTCAGCTCACCACGTATAAACCCTGGATTACTCCCAAATATAATAATTCTATCTGCCGTCAAAACAGCTTCTTCAATACTATGAGTAACATACAAAATACCTTTCATTGCCTCATTATTTTCCCAAAGGTCAAGTAAATCTTCTCTAAGGTTCTCTGCAGTAAGAATATCAAGAGCAGAAAAAGGTTCATCCATTAACAAAACATCTGGTTCCAACACAAGGGCTCTGGCAAAGCCAACACGCTGCTTCATACCTCCAGAAAGTTCTTTTGGATAAGCATTTTCAAAACCGTCAAGACCTACCATATCGATTGCTTTCAATGCTCTTTTTTTACGCTCTTTAGCTGGAATATTACGTGCTTCAAGACCTAATTCAACATTTTGTAGAACTGTAAGCCAAGGCATAAGAGCAAAGCTTTGAAAAACCATTGAAATATCTGGAACAGGGGCAGAAACTTTTTTACCTCTATACATCACTTCACCTGAACTTGGGCTTAACAGACCTGCGATAATCCTAAGTAAAGTTGACTTACCAGAGCCTGATTTACCAAGTAACGCAACGATCTCTCCTTCATGTAAAGTAAAGTCGATATTATCTAGTACTCTAAGTGTATGACCACCTTTGATATTAAATTGCTTATTAACTTTTTCTACTGTAAAAATTTTTTTTGAACTCATTTTCTAAAAATCTCCTATGCTTACATATTCATACTAAAGCGATTTTCTGCATAGTTATATAATCTGCGCCAGAACAGTTTATTAGACGCTACAACCAATACACACATTACTATCACACCTAGCAGTACATTTGCCGTATGATCGCCCTGCAGGTTTGTGTAATATGTAATATAATCTCCAAGACCTGATGCTTGAATTATTGACTGATCTCCAGTTCCCCAGTTGATGTATTCACACACAATACTGGCATTCCATGCACCACCTGCAGCAGTGATTGCTCCTGTGACATAATATGGCATAACTGCTGGAAATAAATATTTACGCCACTTCATAAAACCTTTTAGTTGCATATTCTTAGCCGCTAGCTTCAATTCATCTGGAATTGCTGAAGCACCTGCAATCACATTAAACAAAATATACCACTGCGTTCCAAGAGCCATCAATAAAATACACCAAATATTAAAATTAAGGCCTAAAGTTATCACTAATGTTCCGAAGATACCATACAAAACGTTAACTGGGAACGCTGCAGCCATCTGCGCATAAGGTTGCACTTTTTGAGCAATTCTAGGTCGCATACCAACCCAAACACCTATTGGTACCCAAATTATCGAAGTTATAAAAATAAGCACAACCACTCTAAAACCTGTTAATAAACCATATCCAAAAACTTTAAAAGTTTCTGATAAACCAATGTCTGAATTACCTCCATATACTGCTTGGTAAGCAAAGTAAAACAATCCAACAACTATCATCAAAGTAAATACTGTCCATAATATCTCTTGCAATAGTGTTTCTTGTTTTTCCTGCTTTTTATGTCTTGGTTGATTATAAACTTTATTTAAATTTTTCTTAAAAAATCTTATATTAACTAAAGCCGAGCTTATACCTCCAAACACACTAGAGAAGAGTTTAGTTATCGCTGATTTTTGCAATATTTTCAAAAACCAAGACTTACTATAAACTTCTGATTGATTTTCACCTAGCACAAACTTTTCTGACCATACAACTAGTGGTCTGAACAATAATTGATCATACAATATGATAGTAACTAACATCATCACTATTGCTGCACCGACTGCACCAAAATCTTGGGCATTATTTGCTGCATCTATAAATGATCCTATACCAGGTAAATTAATTGGTATCGACTGCGAAGCACTAAAATTAACAATGATTGTTTCTGATGCAACTATCATAAACCAGCAAGCAGACATCGACATCATAGTGTTCCAAACAAGTCCTGGCATAGAAAATGGTACTTCTACTTTCCAGAATCTTTGCCATGCTGAAAGCTGATACATATCTGCTGCTTCAACTAGTTCTTTAGGTACAGTTTTTAAAGACTGATAAAAACTTAGTATCATATTCCATGCTTGAGCCGTTATAATCCCAAATATCACCGCTGATTGAGCACCCCATAAGGAGCTTGGAAATAAAACTAAAAAACCAGTAACAGTAATAGCGAAGAACCCTAGAATAGGAATAGACTGTAAAATATCAACTGCTGGAATAATTATACTTTCCGCTCTTTTGCTTTTAGCCGCTAATGCTCCGAATATAAATGTAATTAGTAAGGAAATACCCAAACCAATAAACATTCGCATTACTGTTTCTGCTGTATAATACGGCAAAAGCCAAAGATTCAAAGAAACTTCTGAGTACTGTTGAACACTTGCTTGATTTGTATAATCTATACTCCCACCCAAGCCTGAGGTGGACCATACAAATATACTTAATATTAAAAGTATAATTGATAAAGCTAAAATATCCCACTTAGTGCGAGAAACCTTTGCTGACATATTAGAATTGTATAACCTTTTCATATGTCAAAACCCTTTGGTTTTTTTCAACAACGCCTTTAGTATATGCTATTTAGCTTTGTTTTTGTATTATAAATTTGATAATATTTTGCTAGAATCAAGGTAACTGTAATCATTGTTAAATTACCAAAATGAAAAAAGAACAAAAAGTTATAAAAGTAAATCCTGGTGAAAGAGTATCTTGTCCTACTAAATATCATGAAAATTGGAACTTACACCCAAGAGTATATATAGACCTTAAAGATAAGAAAACTAATACTTGCCCATACTGTGGCACAGTTTTTAAAGTAGAAAAATAATCAATCTTTTTCTGCCTTTGTGTCTTTTTTGTTATCTTTATCTAACTGTTTGATAAAGTACGTCTTTACATCTTTGTATTCACTTTGATAGATATCCACTTTTTCCCCTGAAGCATATTCAACATCTGTAAACTGCTCAAATGTTATTGGTGAAGATTTACCATCCTCTAAAACTTCAAACTGATATTTACCTTTTATTTTATCTACATCTTTAGTAGATGCATAAATATAGCTACCACCAGCTCCTACCAATCCTCCTGTTCCAGCTCCAATAACGGCACCAGATCCAGCTCCGATAGCAGCCCCTAGAGCAACACCCCCGCCAATAGTTCCTGCAAAGCAGGGTACTGTACCAAAACCTAGAGTAACGATTGTACAAAGACCTCCACCAATTATACCAAGCATTCCTCCTATCATTGCTCCGCCCATAGCGCCAACTCCTGCACCAACAGCAGCTCCAGACCCAGCACCAACACCTGTACCTGTAAGAACATCATCCTTAGTATCTTCTTTTTTTATTTCTTCCTTCGTCAACAGCTGCTTCTCAGAAACAATTACCCCAGGCCCTACTTCTGTAATTTTTGGGTTACTTGAACATCCTATTAACAATATTGACAAAACTATTACCGAATACTTCTTCATAATGCTCCTTATTTATTATGACCCCATAACAATTGTAATTTAATGTCTATATCTTGACTAGCTACTACTCCGCTACAAATGCAGATAACTATAATGGCACATATAGTACACTTAAAGTTATAACACTCCAAATTAATCCCAAGACAGCTCCTAGGATCCCTCCTACTAAAATTCCACTTTTGGCATTTGAGCTATTATTTATAGTTATATAAGATGAGATAGTTACTATCAGCACTAATACAAATAGGTTTTTTATAAATTTCATAACTTATCACTCCATATTTATCAACTTGGTAAAAGCCCAAGATAGCCATAAATTTTGACATATTAAAAACCAAACTTTAGTTTACTTCAAATTGATATTTCTTATTTGGCATATAAGTTTTTCTGATATATAAGGTATAGTTGAATCCAATCCCTAAAAAAGATTTTAAGAAATAGAAATTATTAAATGATAGTTTTTAATTATTATCTTGTTGTAAATTATTCAATACTAAATCCTGAATATAATAGATAGCTTGCATGTTTCGCTTAGCCTGACCCTGTTCGCCCATACTGACTTCTAAATATACTGTACCATTTCTTTGAGTTGCTTCAAATGTAACAGGTTCTTTATACTTATCACAATAAGTCCACACTGTAGATTTTTGATCTCCATAGTCATCACCTTTTACTTCAAACTGATCGGGATGTTGTTTTATAGCCTCTTTGATTGCTTCATAAACCTGCTTAACTGTGACGCCTTGCTGCATTTGAATACCATATCTACCACCATCAGCCTCGAACCTATTATCTTGTACCACCATATCACCTCCAAGGAACGGTATACAACTTGAGATAAACAGAGATACTAAAATTAATACCATCAGTTTCTTTTTCATCTATAAACTCCCATTATAAGATAAAATCCTAAGATTACTGCTATTAAAGATACAATTACACTCACTAGAATATAGCTAATTGCCAATAATGCCTCACCACGTTGCAACAAATTGAGGATATCTAAACTAAAGCTAGAAAAAGTAGTAAATCCTCCAAGAAAACCAGTAACAAAAAGAGATCTAACATACGTAGAAATATCTTCATTAAAGAGCTTGGTTTGTATCAAAAATGCTGCCATCATACCTATAATTAATGAACCAATAATATTACACATCAAAATTCCTATAGGAATTTGCTTAGAAATACTTGCTGTTGCCTGAGTCAAGGCAAATCTTGACATAGCACCAAGCCCACCACCAATACCAACTAATATCAATAAAAGTCCCATTTTTTATTTCTCCAATATTGTATATGCTCCTAGCTGTATCATTTCTTGAGCTAGTAATTTACCGAGTTTAATAGGATCATCTCCTATAAGTTTTCTTTTTAAGATGTTTCTACCATCACTACTTGCAACCATTGCTGTAAGAGTTATCTGGTTACCTTGTAACTCTGCATACGCACCAATTGCAACATGACAGCCTCCTTTTAGCTCTTTATTGAATGCTCTTTCAGCAGTCGCGACACAAAAACTATCACTACAGTTTAACTTTTGTAATTTTTCTAAAATTTCACCACTTTTATCCAAAGCTTCTATAACTACTATACCCTGACCGACTGCTGGTAAAGATATTTCTACAGGAATAAGCTGTGTTATTCTCTCATTAATTCCTAAACGAATAAGTCCAGCACTTGCTAAGATAATCGCATCATATTCACCATTATCAAGCTTTGATAACCTTGTTTGAACATTTCCTCTTAAATCTCTAATTATAAGATCGTCTCTATAATGCAAAAGTTGAGCTTTACGGCGCAAACTTGATGTACCAACGATCGCACCTCTCGGTAAATCATCTATAGAAATATATTTATTAGATACAAAAGCATCTCTAGGATTTTCTCTTGGCATAAAGCTTGCTAGGCAAAAGCCCTCTGGCAATTCATACGGAACATCCTTAAGAGAGTGTACAGCAATATCGGCCTTATCATTAAGCATCGCTATTTCTAACTCTTTCATAAACAATGCTTTACCACCAATCTTATTAAGAGGCTTATCAAGAATAATATCTCCTTGTGTTTTCATAGTACTTATCTGACAAGGAATGTTTAACTCTTGTTGAATTCGATCTTTGACGTAATTTGTCTGCCATAATGCTAGTTTGCTTTCGCGACTAGCTATAACTATTTGTTTCATATTTTAAATGTCTTTGCGATAAAGTTTGATATATCTTTTATTTCTTCCATACATACAGAGTGTTGCATACCCACATAGTGTTTATACTCATTAGCAAAACCACTAGCTTTCAGCTTATCTGATAAATCATGACCGAGAACTTCAGGCAGTACCTGATCATCGGTACCATGGCAAACTAGTATAGGTAATCCTTTATTTATAGGTGTAATTTTATCTTTAAAATCATTCCATGCTGGCAAATATGTAGATAAAGCCATAATGCCACCAAGCTTTCTTTGAGACGTAATAGCTGTATAAGTTGCGATTACACCACCCTGAGAGAAACCTGCTAAAATAATATTTTCACTAGCAATACCTTGATTAATTTGACTATCTATCAATTTATTAACTTTTGCTATGGAACCATTAATGCCTTCAACATCAACCACCCTATTTAGGCTATTTGCATCAAGTGACTTAATATCATACCAAGCACGCATCTGCATCCCCATATTTATAGTAACAGGCATAACATCAGCATGAGGAAAAACAAATTTAATTTCATCCAATGAAACATCAAAATAATTGATAACATCAACAAAATCATGTCCATCTGCACCCAGACCATGTAGCCAAATAACGCAAAATCTGGACTGCTTTGGTGACTCAATAAGCTCGTAATTCATAAAAATTCTAATTCTTCTAATATTAATTAGAATGATACATTAATTTAAAAAATTTATTAATATCTAAAAAGTTAAACAATCCTCAAAGCATTGCACGTTAAGTAATTCAAGCTGTGAAAGAATAATATCAACACCAATTGTGGATAAGTTTGTTTATATCTATATGAAATTTTTGTTAAAAATGTTGATTTACTAATTTAGTAAAGATTTATTACATACCTCAAACCATTGACATACAATAGTTTTACAACTTAAAAAGTACTTACTCTTCTATTTACAGCTATTTTTTACACCCTGTGGATAAAACTGTTGATTTATTGTTAGAACTCGGTTAATTCTCTTCAATAACCTTAAAGAAAGCCTCTTGTGTAACAAGGTTTACAGAGGTGTTTTGTAATTTTATTTGATCATTTAAATCATACTTACCACTAATAGCAAGTTTTTTAGTCATCGCTAAATCTGCGATAGAAACCATTAAACGACCTTTATCTAGTTTTTCAATAACCGTTGCTTGGAACTCTAAATTAGGATTCTGCATTAGATAGACCAATTTCCAATGTGAATTAGAAAAACGCTCAGTTTGTCTATTTGACTTAATAGGAATATCTACTTGAGCAATTATATTATCAACATCATCAACACTAATCATTTGCTTATTTTCTAAAAAATTACGTAATTGATAATGAACAAGTAAATCTAAATATCTTCTTAGAGGGCTTGTCACTTGTACATAAGAGTCTAACCCCATACCTGCGTGGACGTCAGGTTCTGTAGAGTATTTACCTCTTTGGAGCTTTTTACGTGTTGCAAACATATCGGCTATTGAATCAATACTCTCTAAATCATCTTGCTCAAGATCATGTTCTGGTTGTGTTGAAAAAGGTACACAAATATTATTTTCTTTACAAAACTGTCCAATAGCCACTCCAGCCATTAGCATAGTATCACGTACCAATGTTCTTGAGTTTAAGCGTGGTAAGTCAGTTAGTTTGACATTCTTATCACTATCCAATGATATTTTTATCTCAGGAAAATCAAGCTCTACTGCTCCCTTTGCCAAACGCTTATCAGTGAAATATTTAGCATAAACCTCTATGTCTCCAAGTTCTAGAGCAGAGATATTTTCTTCAACGAACTCATAAGAATATCTAGTAACTTTTATGTTACTAAAATATATTTCAATATCATGAATATCACCTGACTCATCAAGTCTAAATCCTACTGACAAAGCTGGAGAAACTTCTTGTAGGCCTAAACCTAACTTTTGTGTTGCTTCAGGTGGCAACATTGTAATTATATGCTCTGGCACATATAAATTAGAGCCTCGCGCTCTAGCTTCAAGATCTACTTCATCGCCAAAACTTATGCTAGAAGATGGATCAGCTATATGAACCCACATTTTATTTTGTTGAGTATCCCAACTAATCGCATCATCAGGATCATTACTACCCTCATCATCTATAGCATAAGCGGTCAGATGTGTTAGATCGACACGCTGACTATCTGACCCAGAATTATATTTAAATTCCGCAGGATTACTTTCTAACTCCGCACCATATCGATATAAATAAGGATTAAAGAATTCATCCCAATAACCAATATCCAAGAGTAACTTATACGCACTATTCTCAGACTCTTCCATATTTAAGTATTTAAAGAAACGACATTTTGTACTTTTAAGTGTTGCTAAAGCCTCTATTTCTTTAAGAAATTTTGTGTCTTCGATATTAAAAGTTTTATTATTAAGACGCTCTATAAAATCATTTAGTTCTTGTTCTTTTTTGAGCTTCTCCTGTTTATCGCTAACTATTTGATCTTTTTGCTCTTGTGAATGAATATTGATAGTAAAGTCTTCATTAAAGCTAAAATACTCTCCCTCAGAAACCAAAAGCCATACAGTATAAGCTTGATTAGCTCCTACGGATTCAAAAAGAAGCTCACTTAACTCATCAATTGATGTTTGTTGTTGCTCTTGTAATAACTCCCATGTTAACTCTAACTCAGGAATTTCTAATTTCTCAAGTTTAGCCAAATCAAAATCATTTTCTAAAACTGTAAGTATTTGGACATTTTTTGCAGGTAACTTTATATTCTTACTATCTAAAGTTTCTATTTCTATTTTTTTATCTAATATCTCTACAACCTTTGCAGGTTTTGATTTAAAAATTACTAAGGCATTTTTGATGCTCTGATTTTCAAGTAACATAAAAAAAGTTCGGATGTTATAATGATGAGATTATAACATTCAATAGTTTATATTTTTATGCTAAATGTCGATATTATACGCAGTAGATTTATCAGAATTATAGGAAATATAGTCAAGCTAGTATCCAAGCTTTTTCATAAGATATTCCCAAAAAAAAGATTTACTCTGCCAAGCTATAGCAAACCACTTATAAAAACAAACAATCAATCAAATGTCCCTAGAATTATTTGGCAAACAAACTTTACTAATAAGGTAGCGCTACCGCTATATGTAAATTATTTGTTTAATCGTTTTATGGCTCCACGCTATGAATATAGATTCATGGATAATGATGCCGTAGATAAATATATTGCCGAAAATCATCCAGAAGCTCTAAGCGCGTATAAAAAGCTAACTGTTGGAGCAGCTAAAGCAGATCTTTGGAGACTATTGGCTATCTACAAAAATGGTGGTCTATATATAGATATGGATGGCTGTCTTGTAGCCAGACCAGAGAACTTTTTAAAAGATAAAAATGAAACGTTTATAAAAGCTAAGCATAGAAAAGAAACAGATGAGTCTAAAAAATACTATGCAACTAACTATTTTTTCGCAGCGGCTCCAAATAATTCAAAGATTAAAGAGTACATTGATATTATTCTTAAGAATATCGAAGCTAATAGATCCGATTTAGGTGTTTGGTATTTAACAGGTCCTGGTGTGATGGAAGCAATCATGAATGATGAAAACACTACTTTTAGACATAGTAGAGAGACCTGTATACAAGGAGCTTTTACTAGCGATTATTTTCAATATATTGACAAACCAAATGCTCACTGGACAAAAACTGAAAATAGAGATATTTTAGAATCTTAACTTACCGAAATTTACCTTAGATAACTAGCAAGAATCAACAATACTAATTTTGAGAAATATTGAATTAACTTAGAGATTATTTATCTTCTTTCTTAACAGCTATACCAAGCTCATTTAGTTGCTCAAGAGAAACATTAGATGGTGCCTCTGTCATCAAACAGCTAGCTGTCTGAGTTTTAGGAAATGCTATCACATCACGAATGTTTGTCGTACCAGTAAGTAGCATAATTAATCTATCTACACCAAATGCAATACCACCATGAACCGGCGTACCATAAGATAACGCATCTAGCATAAATCCAAACTTCTCACGAGCTTCCTCATCAGAGATACCTAATAAGTTAAATACTTTAGCCTGCATATCTTGTCTATGAATACGAATAGAACCACCACCAACTTCATAGCCATTGATAACCATATCATAGGCTCTTGAAAGTAGATTTTCTGGATCTTTAGTAAGCTCTTCAACAGTATCAACTTTAGGAGCCGTAAATGGATGATGAACAGCATATAAACGATTATCATCTTTCTCAAACATAGGAAAATCAACAACCCATAATGGAGCCCAATCCTTAGTGAATATTTCAAAATCTTCACCAATTTTAGCTCTTAATGCTCCCATAGAATCATTAACAATCTTCGTTTTAGCTGCACCAAAGAATAATACATCACCAACTTGAGCACCTGTTTTTTCAATCACATTGAATAGCGTCTCTTCTGAGATATTTTTTACAATCGGAGACTGTAAACCTTCTTTACCCTCAGATAGTGAGTTAATCTTGATATATGCAAGGCCTCTTGCTCCATAGATCCCAACAAACTTAGTGTACTCATCGATTTTCTTACGGCTAAGCTTATCATTACCACCTGGCACACGCATAGCTACCACACGAGCTTCTGGGTCATTTGCTGGTCCTGAAAATACTTTAAACTCTTCATTTTTCATATCTTCTTTGATATTTACAAACTCAAGAGGGATTCTTAAATCTGGCTTATCTGAACCATACTTATCCATAGCTTCTGCATAAGTCATTACTTGGAATGGAGTATTGAATTTCACGCCGATAGTTTCATCAAAAAGACCAGCAATCATTTTTTCCATAGTAGACATAATGAATGCTTCATCTATAAATGAAGCCTCGATATCTATCTGTGTAAACTCTGGCTGTCTATCAGCTCTCAAATCTTCATCACGAAAACATTTAACAACCTGATAATATCTATCAAAGCCCGAAACCATCAAAAGCTGTTTGAATAGCTGAGGAGATTGAGGAAGAGCATAGAACTTACCATTAAAATTACGACTGGGTACAAGGTAGTCTCTAGCACCTTCTGGAGTTGCTTTTGTCAAAAATGGCGTTTCAATATCTAAAAAGCCATTATTATCTAAGAAATTACGCACATATCTAATAGCTTTAGAACGTGTAATTAATTTGTTCTGCATTTCTGGACGACGTAAATCAATATAGCGATACTTAAGCTTGACATCTTCACCAGTTGATTGGAAATCATCTAACTGAAACGGGATAGTTTTAGACTTATTTACTATCTCTAGATCTTCACCAATGATTTCTACTTTACCGCTAGCAAGATTTTTGTTCTCTTGACCTTCTGGACGTAGATTTACAGTACCTGTAGCTTTGATTACATACTCACCTCTTAGGCTATCTGCTACTTTAAAAGCCTTACTCTCTGGATTAAAAACTAACTGGACTAGACCAGTTCTATCTCTAATATCTAAGAAAATAACACCGCCGTGATCGCGACGTCTATGCACCCAACCACAAATTGTTACTTTTTGATTTTGTAACTTCTCATTAACATCTGAACTATAATGTGTTCTCATTTAAATCAACCCTTCAAAAGTTTTTAAAAAATAAATAGACAAAATTTAATCACGATATTATAGCAAGAAATAATAAAGAAGACTAAGTTGATGCAAATAAAAAGTTAGATAATTATGAAAATTTAATACGCTTGCGATAGCAAATTAAATTTGATCAAGGCATTTACAAACTAAAGTTTATAGTAATATACTTTGTATTAACTATCTTTTTAAACTCAAACAACTAAAAAATGGTAAATGTAGAAAATATCAAACTTGATTACTTAAGCCCAGATGACTATCAAGAACTTAAAGAGGCTATGATAGAAGTTTACAATATTAGAAACCCTTACTGGGAAGATCATCAAATCGATACTCTAATAAAGAAGTTCCCCGAAGGACAAGTCGTCATAAAAGTTAATGATCAGTTAGCTGGATGTGCTTTATCAATTATCGTTGACTACAAAAAATTTGGTCATAAACACACTTATAAAGAAATCACTGGAAATGATACATTTAGTACCCATGATGATGAAGGCGATGTACTATACGGTATAGATCTATTTGTTAAGCCTGAGTTTAGAAGTATGCGCCTAGGTCGTAGACTTTATGACTACAGAAAAGACTTATGCGAAAGACTAAATTTAAAAAGCATTATTATCGGTGGCAGAATACCTGGATATCATGAATATGCTGATAAAATGACTCCTCAAGAGTATATCAACAAACTTAAAAGACAAGAACTACACGATCCTGTTTTACGCTTTCAGATGAGTAATGATTTTCAACCAATTAGAGTTGTCAAATCATATTTAGAAGGTGATACCGAATCTAACGATTTTGCAGTATTACTAAAATGGACAAATATCTATTATGAAGAAGAAGCAAAAGAAGCAGCTCCTATAAAAAGAGATGTACGTCTCGGACTAATTCAATGGCAAATGCGTCCATATAAAGGCTTAGATGAGCTAATGCAACATGCTGAATACTTCGTAAATGCTGTATCCAACTATAGATCTGATTTTGCATTATTCCCGGAGTTTTTCAATGCTCCATTAATGGCTGAGAATAACCATTTATCAGAACCTGAAGCAATTAGAGAACTTGCAAAACATACTCAAACAATTACTGATAAATTCTCAGAATTCGCTATAACTTATAACATCAACATCATTACAGGAAGTATGCCTGAAATGAAAGATGGAAAATTATATAATGTTGGCTATCTATGCCGTAGAGATGGTACTGTAGAGAAATATGAAAAACTTCATGTAACTCCTGATGAGGCTATGGTTTGGGGACTTCAAGGTGGTGACAAGCTTGAAGTATTTGACACTGATTGTGGTAAAATTGGTATATTGGTTTGCTATGATTCAGAGTTTCCTGAATTGAGTAGAATACTTGCAGAGGATGGTATGGATATTCTTTTTGTACCATTTTTGACAGATACTCAAAATGGCTTCTCAAGAGTTAGAAACTGTGCCCAAGCGAGAGCTATAGAAAACGAGTGTTATGTTGCTATAGCAGGTAGTGTAGGTAACTTACCGAATGTACACAACATGGATATCCAGTATGCTCAATCTATGGTATTCACACCTTGTGACTTTGCCTTCCCTCCTACTGGTATAAAAGCTGAAGCCACCCCAAATACTGAAATGATACTAATAGTAGATGTTGATATTAATCTACTTCGTGAACTAAATCAGTTTGGTAGTGTCAAAAACCTAAGAGATAGACGTAAAGATTTGTATACTCTTAAACGAAGAAGCTAATAAGGTATTCACTGAAATTAAGCTTTATCCCCATATTCTTGCATATGCTTAGCAATACGCTCATTTGTGCCATACATAAAGTGGTTTTCCATTCTTTCTTTATATTTACTTCCAGGAACAGTTAAACCAACTGCATCTGCAACTTCTCTAATCAACATAGGACTTGCTCCACAACAAACCCCTAAATAATTAACCCCAAAATCATAAGCTTCTTTAGCAAATTCTCTAATCTCATAGCGATTACAATACAATGGATCTAATGCCGTCGGAAAAGTTCTTCCATGAGGTGCTGGACAGCCACAGCCATTATTATCTGGTAAATTAAAAAATGTAGGATGTTCATTAGTAGTCCTATATGGGATAGGAAGTCCTGCAACATGGCACTTAACTGCTTCACGGATTTTCTTTAGATCAGGAAGCATAGTTTGAGGGCCTCTAAAACAGTTTAGACCAACAACATCAGCTCCTAACTGTTCCAACTCTTTACACGTATCTACGATACTCCAACCATCACGCATAGTATTTTGAGCCATTGGTGCTATAGTTAATACCGTTGGGAGATTTGCTTTTTTCATAATCTCTAGAGCCCTAAAAGCTTCCTCTGCATAATAGAATGTTTCACCAATCAAAATATCCGCACCTTCTTCGGCAGCCCAAGTAATCATCTCATCAAACATCCTAGTTACTTCCTTTTGGGACTCTTTATCACCTTGCTTCCAAATATTTGAGTTAGAGATATTACCCGCTAATAGATTCGGCTGAACTCCTTCAGGTGTTGTATCGGCAACTTTTTTAGCTATTCTAAGTGCTTCTCTATTTAGCTTCTCAAGCAAATGCTCTTTACCTATAACTCTTAGCTTTTCTCGATGTCCATTATAGGTAAAAGCCTCTACAATATCTGATCCAGCATGTTGAAAATCCCTATGTAAGTTTTCTAAGACTTCAGGGTGCTCCAAAGACACTATAGGGACAAACTCACCTGATGACATATAGCCACGACGCTCAATCTCAAATAGGAAACCTTCTGCACAGATTACAGGACCTTTGTTTAGTCTCTCAAGTAGATTTTCTTTTTTCATTAATTGGAAATCTCCATGTTTTAGTTAATAAACAAACTTTTTGATTATTAGCAAAAAGTCTCCTACTAAAACGATGGGGGTACAAAACTTAAAAGAAATGTTCGTTTTAGCAGGATTTATAAAGCGCTCGCAAGTTGAAATAAATCAGCGCTATAAATATTAAGCTACACGATTCTAAATACAAGAACAACCTTTTACAGTAAAAAATACTCTTATATTGGAAAAACAAGAATAGATAATAAATGCCTAGATAAAATTTTGTAAACTATACTTAGCTTCCAAAAACTCATAAATACCATCATCAGAACCCTCTCTCCCAAGACCTGATTGCTTGACTCCGCCAAATGGTGCTTTTTCATTTGAGATAGCTCCTGAATTTATACCTACCATTCCATAAGCTAAAGCATTTCTCACTCTTCTAATCTGATTCATATCACTACTGAAGAAATAGCTTGCTAAACCATACTTAGTATTATTGGCCCTTTGGATAACTTCATCTTCAGATCCAAAACTAAAAATAGCTATAACTGGTCCAAAGGTCTCTTCGCAACTGATAACCATACTATCCAGCATATTATCTAAGATAGTAGGCTCATAAAAGTTACCTCCCAAATTTTGATTTACTTTACCACCACAAACTAGCTTCGCTCCGTTATCTAAAGCATTATCAACATGAGACTGTACTTTCTCGACAGCTGCGGCATTAATCAAAGGCCCTACTTTAACACCTTCATCTAAGCCATTACCTTGCTTAAAATCAAGAACAGCTGACTTCAATCTAGCAATAAAATCTTCTTTTATAGACTGATGAACAAAAACACGATTTGGAGCCACACATACTTGACCAGCATTTCTTATTTTCGATGCTAGCAAACCTTCGATAGCCTTTTCGATATTAGCGCTTTTAAAGACTATAAATGGTGCATTACCTCCCAGCTCTAGAGAAACTTTCTTAACAGTATCAGCGGCTTGCTGCATTAGGAGTTTGCCAACTCTTGTCGATCCTGTGAAAGTGATTTTTCTGACTAAATTACTCTTCTGAAATTCATGACCTATGACCTTTGAATCCCCACATACTACCTGTAAAAGATTCTCATCAGCTCCAGCCTCAATAAAAAGTTCGCGCGCAGCAAAAGCTGTCAAAGGCGTTAACTCAGAAGGTTTGACAATGACACTACATCCAGCAGCTATTGCAGGGGCTGCCTTACGAGTAATCATCGCAAGAGGAAAATTCCAAGGTGTAATTGCAGCAACCACACCAACAGGATAGTAATCCACCCTTCCCTCAGAATTACTAATATTTGGATCAAAAATACGTGAATCTATTCTTTTTGCCTTTTCTGCATACCACTTGATAAAGCTAGCTCCATATCGAACTTCTATTTTTGCTTCAGCGAGAGGCTTACCACTCTCTAGTGTGATAATCTCTGCTAAATCATCAGTATTTTCTATTATCAAATCAAACCATTTTTCTAACAACTTCGATTTTTCACCTGAAGGAATATTTTTAAAAAAATTTTGCGCGTGTTTAGATACTAGAATACTATCCTCGACATACTCTGAAGATTTCTCTTCTAAACGACAAATTGACTTATTTGTAGCTGGATTAACTACATCAAAACTTTTTGCACCAGAAAAAGAGTATTTATCTATCACTTTTTTTAGAAGCTGGTTCGACATATTTGCCTCCTAGTTTTATATTGCTTGAATAGCTGTTATCGCAATTGTATAAGTTATATCATCTACAGTCGCCCCTCTAGATAAATCATTAACAGGCTTATTTATACCTTGCAACACAGGTCCTATACTTAATACATTTGCACTTCGTTGGACTGCTTTATAGACAGTATTACCTGTATTCAAATCAGGGAATATTAATACTGTTGCTTTACCTGCAACTGGACTATTTGGAGCTTTTTTCTTCGCAACACTCTCGATCATAGCAGCATCATATTGAAGTGGTCCATCTACCAATAAATCAGGAGCACTTTGTTTAAGTAGCTCTGTAGCTTTACGCACCTTTTCAACTTGAACCCCAGAACCTGATGAACCTGTACTATAACTGATCATCGCAACACGAGGCTCAATGCCAAACTTCTTAGCTGATTCAGCACTTTGTATCGCGATGTCAACTAACTGCTCTGCTGTAGGATCTTGATTAACAGCGCAATCTCCGAATACTATTACCTCATCAGGCATACACATAAAAAACACTGATGATACTAGTGATGAGTTTGGCTTAGTTTTGACTAATTGTAATGCTGGTCTAAGAACATCTGCAGTAGTATGCTCAGCACCAGATACCAGTCCATCAACTTCACCTAAATACAGCATAAGTGTTGCTACAACTATGGGATCTTTTAGAGCATCTCGAGCCATACTCTCAGATAAGCCTTTATGCTTTCTAAGCTCCATCAATGTTTTTAGGTATTTAGCCTCAGCTTCATCAACGACAGTTACAACTTCGATACTTTCAGGTAAGCTAAAACCATTCATTTCAGCCACTTTAAAGATTTTATCTCTATCGCCAATAAGTACACACTCAGCCAAACCTTGCTCATGACAATTTTTAGCCGCCTGTAAAGTTCTTGGCTCATAACTCTCTGGTAAAATAATTCTCTTTTTAGCTTTTCGCGCCATCTTCAAAAGATGATATTTAAATGCAGGAGGCGACATAACTTGATGCTCAGTAATATCTGACGTAATAGATCTAACTATTGTGTCCCTGTCTAATGATGAAGATATCACCTCTTTAACTTTTTGAATACGCTCTTTATCATCAATTGGTATTCCCATTAGATCAATACTTGCCAGTTTTAAAATTGTATTTACACTTTTATTTTTTGTTGTCAGAATTGCCAATCCCGCTTTCTTAGCAGTTTCTACACATAGTTCTCTAACTTTACTATCAAGATATTCTTCCGCCGTTAAAATAATACCTGCTATCTTCATACCATTTTTTGCAGCCAAGCAAACAGTTACTAATATATCAGATCGATCAGCAGCAGTTATAATCAAAGAATTTGGAGTCAAATCACTTATAAAATTATCAACTCCTCTTGAACACATCATTACTCTATCAACACGAGCTTCTAAACCAACTTCTGATATATGATTTAGCTTAAGAATATTTTTGATATCTAATATCCTTGGTGAGGTTCTTTCTTTATCCCACTCAATCACACCCAAAAGAGCTAATCCTTTTTGTTTAAATACTGATAATTCTTTAAGCTCATCTATACCTACATGTTGCTGCTTATCATAAGTAATATCCTCTTCAGTCAAGCTAAAACTAACTCTTCCATCATCGTCATAAGGTGCGTTTAATTTTGTAATTACAGCACCCATAATATTAATCTGCCTTGGTAAACTACGCATAGCATAATCAAGTTCATCGTTGATATCATTTATAGGTTTATTACCATGGTATGAGACTATTATTACTTCCGAGCCAAGAGCTTTTATAATCTCTATATTCAACTCATCAACAATCGCATTTAATGGATATAACCTATGGTAGTTATTACCCTGTCTAAACAATCCAGATATTACAGCAAAATCTGAATCTTGGCATTTTTCATAAAACTTGCTCAGAACTATCTCAACATAGTCTTTTACACGATTATTAAGCAAATATGATTCTATTTGCTCGATACTCATATCCATATCGTAAATAGGATGAAATGAGTCAACTTTTAACCCTTTCTGCTGTAGCGCATATACCACACTACTTGCCAAAATTCTAAGACCAGTATATTTTGATGTCGGAAGGATAAGTATTGATTTTTTCATGGCAAACTCTTATATCAAATTTTGTGTTTCTTGAGCTATCATTAACTCTTCATTAGTTGCAATAACCATTATATTATGACTATTCCCTGCATTTATAAATGTTTCTGATTTCATATTTTTAGCATCATCTATCTCAAAACCTATATTCGCTAACTTAGAAACTAAACTTTTGCGAATATTAGTGGCATTCTCACCAATGCCTCCTGTGAAAACCAAGCCATCAAACTCTTTAAAATAAATCATATAACTACCAACAAACTTGGCAATCCTATGGCAAAATATTTCAATAGCTAGCTTAGCTAGTTTATCGCCATTATCAGCAAACTCAGAAACCTCTCGCATATCACTATGACCACAGATTCCTAATAGACCACTTTTTTTGTTTAGCATATTTGTGATATCTGCGATACTCCAGCCAAGATTATCTGAAATATATGCAAAAACACTAGGGTCTATACAGCCAGAACGAGTTCCCATGACAAGTCCATCTAATGGAGTAAGCCCCATACTTGTATCGATGCTTTGACCATTAACAACAGCTGTGATACTACAACCATTGCCTAAGTGAGCAACTATCACATTGGCAACATCTTTATTTAATATTTTCGCAGCCTGTTGAGAAACATATTTATGTGAAGTTCCATGGGCACCATATTTACGTATATTATGCTCACATGTTAACTCTCTAGGTATCGCATATTCTGCAACATACTCAGGCATAGTTTGATGAAATGCTGTATCAAATACTGCTACTTGAGGTAAGTTAGGGAATATTTGCTGACAAAATAGTATCCCCTCAATATGTGCTGGATTATGTAAAGGTGCTAGAGGTATACAATCTTTTATCTTCTGTAATGAATCTTTGTCTATAATTACAGATTTTGAAAAATACTGACCTCCATGAACCACCCTATGACCAATCGCAGAAATTTTTTCTAAATAATTATTTTCTACTAAAAAATCTTTTAAAAGCTCAAATATATCTTTGTACTCACCATTTTCTATATGCTTATGAACTTTCTGTTGAGTTTTAAAAGTTATCTTACAGTTGCTTGCTCCAATATTTTCTGCAAGACCTGTAGCAAGTGATTTTGAGGTTTGGGGATTCATTAGTGCAAATTTGACTGATGAACTTCCACAGTTTAAGACTAATATGTATGACATAAATCAAATGAAAAAATAAAATAAGAAGTAGCTATATTATATAATAATATTTTTTATGGTAACAGCTCAAGAGCATGTTAATTATATGTGCAGCCACACTTCCCATGAAGTATAAATAAAATATAATTAAGCTCCTGGAAACTTATATTCATCATTTATTGCACTTGATTGCATAGTTATTAGCTCATTCGTTAACTCTTCTGTTATTGCAAAAACTGCATTCACAGAGGATGTAGTAAAATTATCTAATAACTCTTGTGCTTTAATCGGATTTTTTTTATAGATATCAATATAAGCTTGTTCAAAAATCTTTTGTTGATCTTGGATTTGTTTATTCAACAAGTCAAATCTCTCTTTAATAATTGGTGCATATTTAGGAAAGTTGAGCATTCCCATCATTTGAAGTTTTCTAAATTTCCAATATGCTGATATATTATCGGCTTTATTATTACCTATTTGATACTCCAATGGTATCTTAGCTCCTTGATAAAATGGTACATAGATACTCAGAGCACTCATTCCTAAACTCAAATACTCTACATTAGCTATAGGTAATGGTAATCCTTTTCTTAAAGATAAGATATGAGATTGCTGTGTACGATATACAGATATCGGTCTATCTGTTACTGTAGGGTTTTGTAGCTCATAAGGATCATATTCAGTCCCTTGAAAATGATTTTCTAAAGCATCTTCAATATTTGTTATAGATATCTTATTTTTGGGAGTCAGAAGTGTCGGAAAACTATTATCCTCATATTTTTTATTTTTTTCTGAAGGAGTAAATAGTTCTTGCAAGTATTTAACCCTAGGGTAATTATATCCAGCATCACTATTGTCATCCTTGCTATAAATTTTTCTAAAATTGAATTTGCCACTATCATATAGACCATTATCTTTTGCAAAAGATACTAAGTTTGCAGAACTCAAAACATTTTGCTTATCATTCAGATTTATAGTACCAATTCTACTTTGATTAGCTGATACAAAATATTTATCATCAGGAATCTTAACAGCAACCCACTCATGCCCTCCTGCATTTTCCATATACCAAGCTTCATCTTTATCTGCAAAAGCAACTCCAAAGCCCTCTGCAGCGCCATACTTCTCAATAATAGAACCTAATAACTCAACACCTTGTTTAGCTGAATTTATTTGAGGTAATATTATAGTTGTAATAGCCTCTTCTGATATTCCATCCTCAACATATGGATCAATCTCTAGAACCTTTGTATTGCTGAAAATGGTTTCTGTCGCCGAAATAGAAACTCCTAGGTCATTAAACCCAGACTCTTCATAACCTCTATTATCAGTTTGCCAATCAGGGAGACCTGAATAGCCAAGTAGATTATTAGGCATTTTATATTGAAACTTATTCTCTGGCTCTTCAAAATTCTGATAAATATAGCCTTGTGTTTTGGGAGGATGATATATAAATCTCACAGCAGCACTATCAGAAGGACCATCTACATTACGTGCTATTAAGATTGACCCATCTTTTGAAGCACCCTTACCAACAATAATCGTGGTGCATGAAAAACTTTGTATTGTGCTAAACATAGCAATTAAGGTTATAGAAATTTTTTTCAAATTCATTTTTAATACCATTGTTATAGATCTAATAATTTGAATCAAATTTTAACACATTATATGATTTTTTAATTTTTATGATAAAGAAATAGTTTTAGATATCTGATAATAATTAAAATGGTATATCATCATCAAAATTTGATGAATTAATCTCAGCAAAATCTGGCATTTTATCCTGCTTTGGTGCAGGCTGTTGATTATGTTGAGCGAAATTATTAGGCTGCTGATTAAAATTCGGGCTTGGATTATTTTGATAGTTTGAACTTCCCTGAGAATTACCTCCGGCAACAAACTGGAAGTTACTAGCAACAACTTCCGTTGTATATTGCATATTACCATTTTTGTCTTGCCATTTGTTAGTACGAAGTCTACCTTCTATAAAAAGTTGTGTACCTTTATTTGCATATCTTTGAATTGCCTCTGCAGACTTACCAAAAACAACTACTCTATGCCACTCTGTAGTTATATTTTCACCCATACCATCATTAGTAGCGATACTTAATGTTGCTACAGTAGTACCATTTTGCGTAGTTCTAACTTCTGGATCATTACCCAATCTACCTAACAAAATAACCTTATTAACTGTTCCTTTGGCCATTTCTAACTCCTATATTTTTAAACTTTCTAATACTAAATCTTACAGTAAAAAAGTTTGAGAATAAAACTTATCTACTTAAATTTCCCCACTAATTGCAAAATTTATCTCATCAAAATTAAAGCCGTTATATAAAAGATAATTAACTGCTTTTTGCTTTAACTTCAAATCTGATTGTAACTTATCTAAATCTTTATATTTTTTCTGCAAACACTTCTGACAGAGCTCAAACCAATCTATCTCTACCCCATGCAAAAAGCACTCCACTAATTCTTGTGGTAAGCCTTTTTGGTAAACAGCTGTATTTACAATTCTTCGCTTGCCTCGATATTTAGAAATTTCACTCATTATAAATACTCGTGCAAATCTCTCATCAGATAGCCATTTATGCTTCTCAAACTCATTCAAAAGTGTAACTATTTCGTCATTTGAAATATTCTCACGGTCTGTAAGTTTATCAAAAAGTTGTTTACGTGAATAATCTTGTTTAGCTAGTAGATATAATAGATAATTTTTTTCTTTAGATAAGCTCATCTTGAGTAGCTTGTTCTGAAGCTTGCTTTGATTTAGACTGCTTTGATTTAGATTCTGGTTGTACTTGCTCTTGTACAGCATATTTCTGAGGCAATAGAAGTTGCAATAACGCTTTTTCTATCTCATCACGCTCAAGAGTGTTTTCTTTTAGGTACTCTTTTGACTTTTCTTTACCTTGGCCAATTTTTTTACCTTTATAACTATACCAAGCCCCAGACTTCTCTATAATCTCATGTTTAGCACCAAGATCTATAAGTTCTGCCTCAAGAGATATTCCCTCTCCATAAATAAGTTCAAACTCTGCTTGCTTGAACGGAGGTGCTACTTTGTTTTTGACAATCTTAACTTTTATCTCATTACCACTAACATCAACACCATCTTTAATTGCACCACCTTTTCTAACTTCTAACCTTACAGAAGCATAGAATTTAAGAGCATTACCACCAGTAGTAGTTTCAGGATTACCAAACATTACTCCAATCTTCATACGTATTTGGTTAATAAACATTACCAAAGTATTTGAGCGTTTGATATTTGCTGTTAATTTTCTAAGAGCTTGTGACATAAGTCTTGCTTGAAGACCCATATGAGAATCACCCATATCACCTTCAATCTCCGCTTTAGGTGTAAGTGCAGCAACAGAGTCTATGACAACAATATCAACACCTCCTGAACGGACTAACATATCTGCAATCTCTAACGCTTGCTCACCAGTATCTGGTTGAGAAACTATTAGATTATCGACATCCACCCCCAAAAGTTTAGCGTATTTAGGGTCTAATGCATGCTCTGCATCAACAAATGCTGCTGTACCACCTTGCTTTTGACATTGAGCAATTGCTAAAAGAGTAAGAGTTGTCTTACCTGATGACTCATGTCCATATATTTCAATAATACGTCCCTTAGGGTATCCACCTATCCCTAATGCGACATCAAGAGCAATAATCCCTGAAGGAATAACATCTATATCATGAGCAGTTTCTTGGTCACCTAATCTCATGATAGAGCCTTTACCAAACTGCTTCTCAATTTGAGAGAGAGCAGATTCTAGAGCTTTTTCTTTACTCATAACTAACTAAAACTCCTATAAATCTTAGTGTTGCTTACCATCTACTGACTTTTCTAAAGAGTCTTGGTACATAGCATCAAAATTCACAGCTGATAGACACAATTGAGGAAAGCCTCCACTACTAACTAAGTCAGAAATTGCTTCGCGTGCATAATGATATAAAATGTTTGGACAGAACGCTTTTTTTGCATGCTCAATTTGAGCTTCTTGCATATTTGATACTGTAAAAATTCCAGCTTGCTTTACTTCTGCCTCGAAGGCAACTACACCCTCATTTTCAACCTTGACTTCAAGAGTTAGAACACTTTCATAAGTGTTTTCTTCAGGAAGGTCAATAGCTTCTATTTTTAAATCAGTATGTAGCTCTGGCTTCCATGCTGTAGTCCATATCTTATCTGAGTTAGGGATAGAGAAAGACATATCTTTCACATAAACTTTCTGAATTTGAAATTGAGGTTGTGCTTGCTGATCCATTCTATGATCCTTAATAATTTTTATAATTTTCTTATTTTGATAATGATTTAACAGGGTAACTTGCTTGTAACCATGCTGCTAAACCACCTTTTAGTACAAAAACTTGTTCAAAACCTTCTTTACGCAACGCTTGCATCGCTTTTTCTGGATTATCACCGTATATAACTATAGGTTTAGATTTATACTTAGCTAGCTTATTCTGTTTTTGAGCTATCTCTTCTAGCTTAATATTGTGTGCTCCGATAATATGCGCTTTAGCAAAATTTTCTTGATCTCTAGTATCTAGATATACTCCCTTACCTCTATTAACAGTGATCACAGCATCTGCCACTGACAAAGTATATTGAGCTTTCTTAGTTTGAGTAAGCTCAAAGACTATATAAATAGCTAATAATAATATAAACGACAAGCAAAACATTAAGTTCTGCGATACAAAATAGCCCAAATTTTCCATGATTTAAATTTTCTTTTTTTAATTAATTATTTATATCTAAGCTAAGATTATACATAGCTTTATAGTTAAAAAAAAGCGACTTTTAAATGTTAACAAGTTTAAAAGAGTTTTAGAAAAAAGATATTGAGTTTTAATTTGTAGAATCGAAATTATTGCATTTTAGCAATAACGTCTTTAGTAACATCGATACTATCAACGTTATACAAACTCATTTCAGCAGGTAAAATAGCATCTAATTGCTTATCTTTAGCTACTTGAGCAGAAGCTTTAGTTAAAGCATCTTTGAATGCATCAGCATCATCAGAAGCCATCTTCTGAACTTGATTCATTAGATCTTGATATTCTCTCATTGCTTTTTCAAGATCTGCTTGAGCTTGCTGCTTATCCTGAGCTTCTACTTTATCAGCTGCTTGAGCATCTTTAGTATCCCCTTTAGCATCGTCTGCTTGAACATCGTCTCTTTCTTCAGTATAAGCATTAACTTTTTGCTGTAAAGCTGTGATGTTTTGCTTAAGCTGATCCATCTGTGGCTTAAGTTTCTTCTCATCTGCAGTAACTTTTGCCTTACCTAGAGGTGAAGTCTCGAATATATCTTGAACGTTAGCGAAACCTACACCACCAGCCATAGCAGTAGTTGCAGATACCATTAGACCACCAGCAATCATTGCACCTAATATAGTCTTTTTCATAATTTCCATTCCTTAGTTATGTTTAGTTTAGAAACTTAGTTTAATATCGATTATAATCATGGTTATTATATGTTTCAACACTTAATGTATTTATTTTAGACTAAAACTTGTTTCCGAAAGCGCTTTATAGTAAACACTATTACCAAGCTTATTTGACACTGCTGTCAAAAAATCTAATGGCTGCGTGTAATCGACGATATCTAAATTATTAAACTTATCACGCTTAAGTTGATTAACCGAAGCAAAACCATCAATTAGTCCCATCCTTTCTGCTTGAATACCACTAAAAGGCTCTCCTGAGAATGTTGTATCCATAGCTTTATCTTTCAATCTGTCACCTCTTGATTGCTCAATAGCCGCTATAAACACTTGATGCGTTTCATCTAAGAGCTTATTAAATTGTGCTGTTTGCCCTGGTCTTTCTGGAGAAAAAGGATCTAGAAAGTCCTTATTAGAGCCTGATGTGTATGTTCTACGTTCTATACCTAGTTTATCCATAAGCCCAGTAAAGCCAAAACCACTTCCTATAACACCTATTGAACCAACAATTGTCATTTTATTAGCATAGATATCTTTTGCACCAGCGGCAATATAGTATCCTCCGCTAGCACAAACATCTGTACATACAGCATACATAGGGATATTTGGATATTTTTTCTGCAAATATCTCATATGAGAATATATCTCATCAGATTGTACAGGTGAACCTCCAGGGCTATTTATCTCAACAATCACACCTTTAACTGCCTTGCTGGCATAAGCATCATCCAAACTTTTATTAATTCTTTCTGCATTTGCTTCTGCATCTTCGGCTATTACACCATCAACTTTGACTAACCCTATGTGTGATGTAAGCTCCTTTGATGAACTAAATAAGCCAGGGATAATTATGACTAAGACAATTAAGATAATTATAGATCTAGTAAAAAATTTCCAACGTCTCTTACTTTTAATATCCTTTAGATAAGCTTGAGCTAGCTTTTCTAATGTTTCTTTGGAAATGTTATTTTCCATTTTATCTCCATATTTGTTAATATTTTCTCAACAATTTTAAATCTATTTATAATAAAATTACACTGTTTAAATTTAAGGGTAACTAAAATGTCAACATCACTCGAAACCAAAGCAAAAAAACTAGGCCTAGATAATATTGAAAAACACATATTCCTATGTTGTGATCAAGAAAGACAAAAATGTTGTGCTGGTGATGTCTCATTAAAGTCATGGGAATACCTAAAAAAGAGACTCCAAGAGCTAAAATTATCACAAAATGGTCATATTTATAGATCAAAGACATACTGTCTAAGAGTTTGTCAAAATGGTCCAATAGCAGTAGTACAGCCTGATAATGTTTGGTATCACTCATGTACTCCAGAAGTTTTAGAAAAAATCATTCAAAAACATCTAATTGGTGGCAAAATAGTTAAGAAATACGCTTTTGCAAAAAGAGAATCTTAAAATACCAAATTCCTCTTTTGACAACACATTGCACAAAAATCTCTCTAAAATAACTTCTTAATTTAAGTTATCTTTTTTTAAAAAATATAGTTATCAAATTATTGCTATACCTATAAACAAAGGATATGCTGAAAGTGATTTTAAAATTTATTTTAACTAAAAGAGGGATTTATGAGTAAGAATATTAATGGTAAAAAAATTTTCGATACCGCTAAAGATACTACTAATGTAGCTGAATATGTAGTATCAAGATTAGTCGATTTAGGAATAGATCATTCATTCTCAGTACCTGGTGATTTTGCATTTGCATTAGATCACGCACTTATCAATAATCCAAAACTTAATAATATCGTAAATGCTAATGAGCTTAATGCTAGCTATGCTGCAGATGGTTTTGCCAGAGTTAATGGAGCTGCTATCTTATGTACTACTTATGCTGTTGGTGAGTTAAGTGCATTAAATGGAGTTATGGGCTCAAAAGCAGAGAACTTAGTTGTTTTTCACCTGGTTGGTAGCCCAAATGATGCAGCGGTTGGAAAGAAAAAGCAAGTTCACCATACATTAGGTGATGGCGTTTTTGGAAACTTTTTTGATCTATCAGCCTCCGCAGCTTGTGTTTCAGCTGTTATTACTCCAGAAAATGCTCGCAGAGAAATGAATAGAGTCATCGCAGAGGCATTCAAGTATCGTAAACCAGCTTATATAAGTGTATCTTTAGATGGTGGAAATCGCCCTGTAACAGATATAACACCTGATAATATAGATTGTAGTTACCTAAAGAGTGATTCATATCAGCTTGAATTAGCTGTGAATTTAGTATTAGAGCGTTTAAGTAAGGCTAAGAAAATTGTAGCTATTCCTGCTGTAAAATTAGATAGATTTGGGGTGACTGAGAAGGCTATTAAACTTATAGAAAAGTTAAACATACCTTTTGCTATTATGCCTCATGATAAAAGCGTTATATCTGAAGCTCATCCTAACTACGTAGGTTTTTATGCAGGTTTACTATCAGATCCAAATACTGCTGAGATAGTTGAAGGAGCAGACCTTGTAATTAATTTGGGCGATGCTTTATGGTCGGATTTTAATACATCTGGATTTACTAATAATTTAGATCTTAATAAAGTATTAAATTTAGGACCTTTATTTGTTGAGGATAAAAAGAATTACCTGGCAGATGTTTATCTATCAGAGTTATTAGATGTTTTGTTACAAAAAGTAGAAAGTATAGATTATCATCCTGATTCTTCTAGAATGAAGATACAAGATTTACCAATAACAAAAGAAAATCTAACTTTAAGAGTATTTTATAATCAAGTTTTAAAATTCTTAAAAAGTACGGACAGCCTTGTAGTAGAAACTGGTTCTTCATCGCTTAATATGCCGAAGCTACCATTACCAGAAGGTGTGAAGTATTATAATCAAACTTTATGGGGTTCTATTGGATGGGCTACTCCTGCTGCTTTTGGGGTAGCACTAGCTAATCCAGATTCTAGAACTATATTGATAACAGGTGAAGGATCACATCAGCTTACACTTAATGAGTTAGGAGTGATGGGAAGATATAAAGTAAATCCTATTATTTTATGTATAAATAATGATGGGTTTATGGTTGAAAGAGCATTAGAAATAGATCCTGATCCAAGCTATGATGACCTTGCTCAGCTAAACTATAAAGATTTGCCTAAAGCCTTTGGGTGTAACGATTGGTTAACAGTAAAAGTTAAAACAGGTGAAGAATTAGCTGAAGCACTTAAAAAAGCTAGAGAGCATACAAGTGGCGTTTATATAGAGGTCATCACTGGGAAATATGACTATTCTGATACATTAGAATTCTTTAATAAGCATCTTAAAGAAATGTATGGTTAAAACTAACTATTATTTCTTCATTCACTTCTTTTCTAAACGAAACTCTCTTTATAAAGTTAGTCTAACCTAAATGAATCATTGAATTAAAAAATATTTTAGCCAATATACCCCTACTAAAATTATTAGATTTAATTTTGTACTAGTAACTAATAATATCTACCTCACTAACGATAGAGTTATTCAATGAATCTACAACTTTAGATTTACAAGTTAATGACCTAACGATTAAATCAGCTATTAAAAAAACTATTTGAAATTAATCTTAGTGTAATGTCCTAGTTGATTATAACTCTTAACTTCGCATATTTTATTTAAAAACTTTATTACTATATAAAGTTTTTAAATGTTATAATTTCAAAATAATCTTCAGGGCAGGGCGAAATTCCCTACCGGCGGTAACTGTCTAATCACAGAAGCCCGCGAGCGCTTTTTAGATACTAAAAAGGTCTAGCAGATTTGGTGTAACTCCAAAGCCGACAGTATAGTCTGGATGAAAGAAGGTTGAAGAAATTCAAAAGCGGAACCTGGTAATAGCAACTCCTCTTGTAGCGGGTTTTGCATATTATCATGTTTCGACTATCCCTGCCCTAAATGTAACTAAAGATTTTAGATGGGCAAATGAAAAATATTGAAAACTACTATATGCAACAAGCACTCACTCTAGCAAATAGAGGTAGGCTATCAGTATCACCAAATCCTATGGTTGGATGCATAATAGTAAAGAATGGAGCCATTATTTCAGAAGGTTGGCATGAAGCTGTAGGAGAAGCTCATGCAGAGATTCATGCACTGAAAAAAGCTGGAGACAAAACAAAAGGCGCTACTGCATATGTAACTTTAGAGCCATGTTGCCACCATGGAAGGACTCCGCCCTGTACAGATGCATTAATTAAAGCGGGCATACAAAAAGTAGTAGTCGCAACACTTGATCCTAATCCTTTAGTTGCTGGTAAAGGCATACAAAAACTCAAAGATGCTGGAATAGAAGTCAAAGTTGGAGTCTTAGAAAAACAAGCTCAAGAACAAAATAAAATATTTTTCCACTACCAAAAAACTCAAAGACCTTTTGTCTATGCAAAATGGGCAATGTCTCTTGATGGCAAAATAGCTGTAAATGGTAATGATTCAAAAAAAATCAGCTCTAAAGAAGCATTTGTAGATACTCACCAACTACGTAATATCTGTGATGCGATATTAATTGGAAAGCAAACTCTAATTGATGATAACCCAGGTCTTGATGTAAGAATACAGCTAGGCAAAAAGAAACACCCTGTTAGATTTATTATTTCTAATAATCTTTCCGAAATAGATAATAGTTGGAAAGTTCTAAATCAAAATCATGCAAAAACTATTTTTATATGTTCAAAAATTTCTGCTCAAGTTGCCAACGAACTAGATAATATTGGTATCGAGTACTGGCTACTACCAACATCCAAAGGACAAGTGTGTTTAGATAGCCTTCTAAACAAGATGGGGCAAACTGGGATAACAAGCCTTTTGGTTGAAGGTGGTAAAAAGACTCTAGAAAATTTTATAAATCAAAAACTAATTAATGAATTTGCAACATATTTATCACCTGTTGTAATATCAGGATGCAATCCTAAAGAGAAACTCATATTTCAAGACGTATCTTTTTTAGGCGAAGATTTACTAATAAACTCATATTTTAAGGAAACTACTAATGTTTAGTGGCATTGTCCAAGAACTAGGGACAGTAGAAGGTATAATAGATAAAGATAATATAAAAACTTTTTGTATAAAGTTTAACAATAGTATAAATTGCAATATTGGTGATAGCGTTGCTATTAATGGTACTTGCCTTACAGTAACTGAGATTAATAAACAAAATTCAACAGCTAATTTTGATGCTGTTCCAGAAACTTTACAAAAAACTAATCTTAATATTCTAGTAAAAAATCAGTTAGTGAATACTGAGCTTGCTATGCGCTATGGCGATCATGTCGGTGGACATATGGTACAAGGTCATATTGATGAAACTGGACAAATTATAAGCATAACAAATGTCGATGGGGCATGGCTAGTTGAAATTTCAGCATCTAAAGAATTACTTAAATATCTAGTCACAAAAGGATTTGTGACTATAGATGGTATGAGCATAACTGTAATCGATACATTTGAAGACTCATTTACAGTAACTTTAATACCACATACTATTGAGGTCACTATTGCAAAGAACTATACTAAGGGCTCTATTGTGAATCTTGAAGCTGATGCAACGGGTAAGTATATCTACAAATATATACAAGGATTTAAAGAAAATGTTTAAGCAAATAAAAGAAAATATTGAAAATGCAATACAAGCTCTCAAGCAAGGTAAGCCTGTGGTTGTACTTGATGATTACGATAGAGAAAATGAGGGAGACTTAATTCTCCCAGGTGAGAAAGCTACAGAAGCCAATATTGCTTTTATGCTTGAATATACAAGTGGTATTGTTTGCTTAGCAATGGATTCAAAAAAAGCAAAAAAATTAAATCTGACACCAATGGTAGCAGCTGATCAAAACAATAGCACGTTTACAACTCCATTTACTATAACGATAGAAGCTAAAGAAGGTGTAACTACGGGAGTATCTGCGAAAGATAGAGCACATACAATACAAGTAGCCTCAAAAGCTAATGCAAAAGCTGAGGAGTTAGCTAGACCAGGACATATATTTCCGCTTATAGCAAATGATAAAGGTGTACTTGGTAGAAATGGTCATACTGAAGCAACTGTGGACCTTATGAGGCTAAGTAGTTTCAATAGCGCTGGTGTTCTATGTGAGCTGATGAACAAAGATGGCACGATGATGAAAGCTCCTGAATTAGAAGCATTTGCCAAAAAGTATAACCTACCTCTTTTAACTATTGCTGAACTTTATCAGTACCGTTTAGCAACTGAAATTTTTGTCACAAAAATGGCAAGCTCTACAATACCATTTAAAAAGATTGGTGAATTAGAAATGAGCGTCTACAAAGATAATTTTAGTGATGATGAAGTTGTTGTTTTATCTAAGCCTTACACTGGCAATAATCCTCTGGTTAGAATGCACTCATCTTGCATAACAGGGGATATTTTTGGATCACTACGTTGTGACTGCCAAGATCAGCTACATAAAGGAATCGAAATGATTAGTGAAGAGGGAGGTTTTTTTATATACCTTGATCAAGAAGGTAGAGGTATAGGCCTGACGAATAAGCTCAAAGCATATAATCTACAGATGAATGAGAATATGGATACTATTGAAGCAAATTTAGCTCTTGGATTACCTGCAGATGCTAGAAAATATGATTTAGCCGTACAAGTTCTAAAATATAATCATGTAGATCAGTGTAGATTGATATCAAATAATCCTGAAAAATTAGCGGCTCTTAGAAATGTCAATATACACGCCGAGCCTGTATATTGTGAAGCATTTGTAAACTCACATAACAGAAACTACTTAATAACCAAGAAAAATAAAGCAAAACATACAATCAAAGGAATATAGAGCATGAGAAAACTAGCTATTGTCGTAAGTGAATTTAACTCATTAATAACAGATAAAATGCTCGAAGGAGCCCTAGAAGAAGCATATGCTCAAGGTCTAAAAGATAGTCAAATATATATCAAAAAAGTTCCTGGTGCAGTAGAGCTGCCTTATGCTGCCAAACTATTAGCAGAGACTAACCAAATTGACGCTGTTGTACTTCTTGGTTGTGTGATTAGAGGTGAGACAGACCACTATGATTATGTTTGTGACCAAGTAAGCTATGGCACGCAAAGAGTTATGCATGAGTATAATCTTCCTGTGATTTTTGGTATATTGACTACACACAATAAAGAACAAGCATTAGAAAGAGTTGGTGGTAAAAAGGGTCACAAAGGTAAATACTGTGTCCAAGCTGCTCTGACTATGGCAAAAATGAAAAAAGATATATTAGAACAAGGAGTATAAAATATGTCTTTAGAGATTCTAAAATATCCTCATCCTATACTCAAAGAAATTGCGCAAGACGTCTTACTAGAAGAAATCAATGATGATTTTCGAGCAACAATAGCTGAAATGACTGAGTTAATGATAGAAGCAAATGGTGTGGGATTAGCTGCAATACAAGTTGGTATCAAAAAGAGATTTTTCATAATGTATGACAGCTTAGAGAGTGAGACTCCTGAGATAACTACAATCATCAATCCTAAGATAATCGACCAAAGTGGTAAGATTGTTGATGAAGAAGGCTGTTTATCATTTCCTGGAGTTTCTGCTAAAGTAAATAGAGCAACTAAAGTTAAAATCAAAGCGCTTAATGAATTTGGTGAAGAGATTGAAGTTGAAAAAGATGGATTCTTAGCCAGATGCATCCAACATGAAATAGATCATCTTGATGGTGTTACTTTTTTTGATCATCTTGGTTCGCTTAAGCGAAAAATGATTGAGAAAAAATATAAAAAATTGATGCAAGAAAATGCCAATGCTTAATTTTTAGTATTTTCCTATAATCAAGGCTTTACTTTTCAGCGTCACTAAGCAAGAATTATGTCTTGAAACTGTTGTTAAATCATGGAATTTAAAATATGCGTAAAATACTCAGTAAAATATCACTATTACTATTAATTTTAGCTGTTGCCTCATGTGGAATGCTATCTAATGACCAGTTCGTTTATCTAGGTCATGGCGATAACACCCCTGATTATCAATTATATTATGATAAAACTAGAAAACTTTTCGTTCTAATAGATAAGAGAAATGGCTGTTTCCAAAAAGATGGTACAGGAACATGTCTTGCGTTTGATCTAAAACAAACTAGAGAGTTTAGAGAAAGAGTGCTTGCTAAAATGATTGAAATCGATCTTAGACTAGCCAAGGATAATTATGGTGATCAAGCTATGGCAGAACTTCAAAAGGCAGGTATTACAACTGTTAGTAAACCAATAAAAACTGAGAATGTATATGCAACTCCTGTCAGACAAATAGTGTTAGATAGAAAACAACAATATCACCTAGTTAGAAAGGACTATAAAATAGACGCCGATCTTGTTGCGATGCTAATAACAGATAGTAACGGCAGAAAACGTATCAAAGTAGCATATACCATTAATTTCCCAGAGCTAGAGAAGGAGTACAACACTTCGCTTAGACCTTATATTATTGATCCTGAATATCTATACACACACATGACTATTGATACCGTTCATGAAGCTCAGTTTATGCAGAGAGACGTTCTGAAAAGTCAAAAAGATGTTAAAAAAGAAGTTGGAGTTTATTTGAATGATGTAGTTGATACTACTACTAGCAAATCTAGCTATACGCACCAAGAGATCTCTAGTGATGCTGCAACATTAGATCATGAGTTAATTACAAAAGCAGATCAGGATCAAGATGCTGATGATATTATCGCTAATAGTGGTAGTTCTTTAGAGACAGCTACAAGTGGTAGCTCTGTCGCTAGCCCAACTCAAGAAAAACAAGGTGACATCACAAACACTCAAAAAACAACTCTGGCAAGTGACAACAATTAATAACAAATATTAATAGAAATCTAAATAATTATACCCCCTCCTAAACAAACATCATTGTCATAAAAGACCACAGATTGCCCAGGAGTGATTGCTCTTTGTGGTTCATCAAAAACCACATTAACAGAACCATCATGATTTACATCTACGCTACAAGTCTGATCTTTTTGTCTATAGCGAACTTTAGCACTACATCTAAAACTATCTGCTGGAGTTTTACCTGCTACCCAGCTAAGATCTATAGCTTGTAATGTATCTTTGAATAGCATTGGGTGATCATGACCCTGAACAGCAATCAAAACATTGTTTTCTAAGTCTTTTTTGGCTGCAAACCATGGTATTTCAGGACGATTTTTTACACCACCAATACCAAGACCCTGTCTTTGTCCAATCGTATAGTACATAAGCCCATCATGCATACCAATTTTGATACCATTTTCATCATGTATCTCTCCTTTTTGAGCTGGCAAAAATTTCGATAAAAAATCTTTAAACTTACGCTCGCCTATGAAACATATCCCAGTACTATCTTTCTTATCGAATGTTACTAGGTTATTCTCTTTGGCTATCTCACGTACTCTAGATTTTTCAATATCACCAATAGGAAACATCGTCTGTTTTAACTGCTCTTGACCAAGCGTATATAAGAAGTATGTCTGATCCTTACTATCATCAAGACCTTTGACTAACTGTACCGAACCATCATCATCCACTCTAATACGAGCATAATGCCCTGTAGCAATATAATCGCCCCCTAATAGGTGTACATAGCTCAAAAAAGCTTTAAACTTAATCTCTTTATTGCATAAGATATCTGGATTAGGTGTTCTACCAGCTTTATATTCTGTTAGAAAGTGTTCAAAAACATTATCCCAATATTCTGCAGCAAAGTTTATTTTCTTAAAAGGTATACCGATAGAATCACAGACTGCTTGAGCATCAGCAATATCTTGTTCCGCTGAGCAAAACTCATCGGTATCATCTTCTTCCCAGTTTTTCATAAATACACCAGTTACATCATAGCCTTGCTGTTTTAAAAGCAGAGCTGAAACAGATGAATCTACTCCTCCTGAAATCCCTACTATTATTTTTTTATTTTGCATATTTTAAATATCTATACCCTTTTGTAGTCACAGCACAACGTGCTGTCTTACGGTAGAATTAATATAAGCTAACAGATCAAAGATCTGTTACTACAAATAGTAATAACTATAAATATTACTTCTTCAAAACTGATAAGAAAGCCTCTTGAGGAATCTCAACAGAACCTATATTTTTCATTCTCTTTTTACCCTCTTTTTGCTTCTCTAGCAGTTTTTTCTTACGCGAAACATCACCACCATAGCATTTTGCTAAAACATTCTTACGCAATGCTTTAACTGTACTTCTTGCAACAATAGTTCCACCTATAGCTGCTTGAATAGCAACTTCAAACATTTGTCTTGGGATTAGTTCTTTAAGACGCTCAACCAGTTCTCTACCTTTATACTTAGCTTGATCTTTATGCACAATACTTGCTAGAGCATCAACTTTATCGCCATTGATAAGCACATCTAAACGAACCATATCTGCCGCTTCATAGCGAATTAACTCGTAGTCTAAAGATCCGTAACCTTTTGTAACAGATTTAAGGGTATCAAAAAAGTCCGACACCACTTCAATCATAGGTAAATCATAAGTTATAGAAACTTGACTACCAACATAGTTAAGGTCAACCTGTACACCTCTTTTCTCAACACATATTGTAATTACACTACCAACATAATCTTTTGGTACAAGAATATTTGCTCTTACAATTGGCTCTTGTATCTCTGCTATTGCACCTGGTTCTGGCAATTTTGATGGGTTATCAACATCTATAGTCTCACCATCTTTTTTGATAGCCTTATAAACAACTGTCGGAGCTGAAGTAATTAAATCAAGGTTATACTCTCTCTCTAATCTTTCTTGGATAATCTCCATATGTAGCATACCTAAGAAACCACATCTAAAGCCAAAACCTAGAGCTTGCGAAACTTCTGGCTCGAAAAATAATGAGGCATCATTTAAACTTAGCTTATCTAAAGCTTCTCTAAAATCAGGATAATCATCGGAGCTTATAGTAAACATCCCTGCATAAACTTGTGGCTGGACTTTTTTAAATCCAGGAACAGGCTTATCAGTTGGATTATGCGTATGAGTTAGAGTATCACCTACAGGAGCTCCATGAATATCCTTAATACCCGCGACAATAAAACCAACCTCACCTGCTTTTAAATGATCTAGGTCTTTCATCTTCGGTGTAAATACCCCAACTCTATCAACTTGATATGAAATCCCCGTTGACATAACCTTGAATTTCTCACCTTTTTTGAGAGTACCATTTTTGATTCTTACAAGAGAAACAACTCCAAGATAATTATCAAACCATGAGTCTATTATTAAAGCTTGTAGTTTTGCATTAACATCACCCTCTGGCGCTGGAACTTTAGCAACAATCGTTTCTAAAACATCCTCAACACCTATACCTGTTTTAGCACTACATGTAGTTGCTCCAGTGGCATCGATACCAATAATTTCTTCAATCTCTTCTGCGACTCTATCAGGCTCTGCAGATGGTAAATCAATTTTATTTAAAATTGGTATCACCTCTAGATTCTGATCAATAGCAGTATAACAATTAGCCACTGTCTGAGCTTCGACACCTTGCGCGGCATCTACAACCAGCAGAGCACCCTCACAAGCTGCTAATGAACGCGATACCTCATAAGAGAAATCCACATGTCCAGGAGTGTCAATAAAATTAAGCTGATATGTTTGACCATCTCTAGCCACATAATCTAAAGTTACAGACTGTGCCTTGATTGTGATTCCACGCTCTCTTTCTATATCCATTGAGTCTAAGACTTGCTCTTTCATTTCACGCTCACTAAGACCATTACACACCTGTATAAATCTATCTGACAAAGTCGACTTACCATGGTCAATATGTGCAATTATCGAAAAGTTTCTAATGTTTTTCATAATATTTAAGCTCTTTTTGCTACTAAAAAGTAATTTTTTATTTAATAAATCTAGATACCTATTATGCTATAAAATGAGTCTAAAATGTAGTGATTGCGATATTTAAATAATGAAATATTCATTAATAATATTACAAATTCTGTTGACAAAAATGTACAATATATGCAAAATACTTTAGCTATTAAATTTATATATTTGTGTTTCTCACGTATCCCCCTAGAGAAGCCTAAGGTTATAAAAAGTTAAAAAATTAAAACTGGAGAATTAAATTGGCTAACTCAAAACAAGCAAAAAAGAGAATTATTCAAGCTGAAAGAAATCGTCAACATAACGTTGCGCGTCGTTCTATGATGAGAACTTTCCTAAAGAAAGCTGCTTATGCGATCGAGAAAGGTGATGTTGAAGCTGCTAAAGAGAACTTCGCAAAAGTAGTTCCTATTTTAGACAAATACGCTTCTAAAGGTCTAATCCACAAGAACAAGGCTGCTAGACATAAGTCTCGTTTAAGTGCTAAAATCAAAGCTCTTTCTACAGCTGCTTAATTATTTCTTTTTTATCAAGTTTCTTCTATAATATATATTCCTTTCACTTGTGTTATTATTTTCTATACTAACAGAAGATTGGTTATTTTATGCCTACAATTAAAATTCACTATACAGATAATATTAAAATCTCGGATAAATTAGATGACTTTTGTAGAGACCTACACTCTACACTTGTTGAAGTTATTAATACAGATATACATACATGTAGAACTCTTATATACCCATGTAAGAATTATTTAATTGGTAATGATTTAAGTAATTTTGATGCTTTTATTCAAATTGAGGCAAACATTCTTCCTGGTAGAAGCTCAGTGCTACGAAAAAAATTAGGACAAATTCTATTGAATGATTTGAAATCTTTATGTAATGATTCTGATGTGTCTATAGATTATCGTGTAATCGTAAATGAAACCAATACTGAGTTTTATTTTGGTTTAGAATAATAATTAAAACACAGGTTCATCAGTTGGTGGAGCGTAGTTACCAGATATACCTATTAGCCTATCTTGGTTATTAAAGGTGAGTATAAGCTTTGACTCACTAAAATCAGTATCTGTCATGTGTTTTTTATATGTATTTATATAAATGTACTGGTTTGGATTAAAAGTATCGATAATATCTGGCGAACCTAATATATAAACAACCTCGCCTTTAGTCATATTAGGCTTGATATCAAAAAGTTTTTTATTCTTGATCTCTTTACCTTGAGGTACAGGCGCTGTATAAGGCTCAATAAAAACTCCACAAGCAGATAGGCTTAGGAAAAATGAAACAATACACAAATTCTTTAATACAGATTTCAATATCATTATAATTAATCTTCTAAGCCTACGAATAATTTCTGATCTATAATATCACACAAGCAATGAATTATAAGGAAATGATTCTCTTGAATATTTGCTACATTATCAGAAGGAACTCTTAACTCGATATCGTCTGGATTATACATAGTTTGTAACCTACCACCATTTGCACCGGTTAATGCTACAACTTTCATGTCTAGATCATGAGCTTCTTCAACAGCATTTATAATATTCTGTGAATCACCATTAGCTGAGATTACCAATAAGATATCATCCTCATTACCTAGCGCCGCTACTTGTTTAGAAAAAACATGAGCAAAACCATAGTGATCTCCAATAGCTGTAATAGTTGCAACATCAGCTGTTAATGCTATCGCAGGAAGAGGAGGCCTCTCCATGTCAAAATGATTCAAAAGTTTAGATGTGAAATGCTGGGCTATAGCAGCTGAACCGCCATTGCCACACACCAAGATCTTACCACCGTTTTCTAGGCAAGATACCATAGCTTTTGCAGCCTGTGCAATAGCTGGAGGCAGCACATTAGCTGTTTCAATTTTTGCTTGGATGCTACTTTCAAAATAACTATTAATCTTATCTAAAGAAGTCATGACTTTCACTGAGCTTATCTATTAAAGAAAATTTTACTATATTAGATTTTTGATAGCTAGAGAATAGCTACAATTTTATTTTTTATGCAGACTTCGAGACAGTTGCGAAAATCAATAACAGACAAACTAATGGTAATACCAAACAAATTAATATAAAGCTCCACATATATGCAAGAGGAATATATCCCATAATTGTAACACCTATCACAGCAGTTAACATATTTACAAAATTCATTGCGCTAGAAGCATTTGCTCGACATTCTATGGCATTAGATGCTAAATGAGATGCAGCTGGGTAAATAAAGTTAGCGACAAAATACATCAATGTTGCTAACCCAAAAAACACAATTGGTGTAACAGCTCCCAAAAAATATAGTAGAGCAAGCAATATAAACAACACAATAAGTACTATTAGAGCAATTATAAGTATACTTTCACTAGTGTATTTATTAATAATTCTAGCAACCATAAAAGAGCCTACTAAAATACCCACTATAGTCATAGTATTCCATAAACCATATTGAGCACTACTAAAACCAAACATTTGATGTGTAATAAATGGGCTAGCTGTAGAATAACAGTAACTAAACACTGTCATAACACCAATGGTAAGAGCAAAAATTATCAATTTTTTATTGCTAAGAGCATCACTATAGCCCTTTAAAATATTAGTAATATTTAGTATATAACCGAGATCTTTATTATTTTGATACATAAAGCTACAACCTAACATAACCAATCCATGGATAAGCAATACATAAAAACAATAATTCCAATTAGTATAAGTACTAATTACTCCTCCAATTAAGACAGCTAAACTTACAGATAATGCAAAAGATATCGTTGCAAAAGATAATGCTATCTTAGCCCTACTAGACTCAACAGAATTATTTAATATGATAAAGGTACAAACCAAACCCGCAGAGGATCCTATTGCCGTTATAAACCTACCCACTAGTAATATAGACATTGATAATATATATCCACCAAACAAACATATTATGATACCAACTATATTTATTAGAAGACCTATCCTTAGAGTATTAACATCTCCATAACGCTTAGCTAATGGACCATATATTATCTGGCCCATTACATAGCCGACTAAAAATATACTTACTAACCACTCAACCGTTCCAGCAGCTAAGTCTAGTTGTGTAGCAATATAAGGTAAAGCAGGATTTATAATTACCGCCGATGCACTTGCGATACTTATATAACTAAGCAAGAGTATGACTTTATAGTTTTTCATAACCAATCCTTTTTTATTAAAAAATTTAACTACGACTATAGTAAATCAAAAAATATATTTTACAATATAATCACCAGTAAACTTATGTTTAGTAAAATTTGACAATTAAGAATAAGAAAAATATACCCATCAATTTTTTTGAAATATTTTATAAGTTGGTAACTTATGGAAGCTTTACAAATACCGCGAATGCTCTTGGCATAACAAAAGCTGCTGTAAGTCATACTATTAAACAGTTAGAAAAAGAACTCAAAGTTGATCTACTCATTAGAACAACCCGTAGACTTTCTTTGACACATGAAGGTAAGCTCTTATTTGAATATTGTAAAACACTGCAAAATGAAATTGAAAACATTCGTGATTTAGCAGAATCTTTTCATAGCGAACCATCAGGCACCCTAAAAATAAATACTTCCTCATTTTTTGCTAAGAGTGTTCTAATAGGTCTTATCAAAGAATACTCTGAGAGATTTAGTAAGGTTAAAATTGAAGTAAATATTGAAGAGAGAATGCCTAACTTTAAGACTCAAGAAACGGATATAACTCTAGGTGTTAATTGGACTCCTCCTGAAGATATTATTGCTCGTAAAATAGCTACAACAAGATATGTATTATGTGCAAGCCCTATATATTTACAACTTAATGGCATCCCTTCTAGCCTATCTGATTTAACAAACCATAAATATATTCCCCATAAATCTAGAACAACTGCACTTGTAAATATTAAAAAAAACAAGGTAAATCCTCAAATACTACCTTCTGATTTATCTGCAAATAACATGGAGTTTATGAAAGAGTGTGTCTTAAATGATCTTGGAATCGCTCAGTTTCATGAATATATTGTAAAAGATGAAATACAAAATGGTAAACTTGTTGAACTACTCAAAGATGAATTTTTGGATCATCAAGATATTTATATTTACTATCCTAAAAATAAATTTGTTCAGCCCAAAGTTAAAGAATTTGTAAATTTAGTAGTATCAAAACAAATACTATAATACGAATTAATCTTATTTTCTAATACCAAAAAGGCTACTCCCAATCCTAACATCTGTACTGCAATACTGTATAGCTAATTTATAATCAGCACTCATTCCCATTGACAGTCTCGATAATTTTAACTCATTAGCTAAACTAGCATTAATAATGTCAAAAAATACCTTCATTTTTGCAAAGCTCTTTTCTGGAGAGTTTGATTTTGCAGGTATACACATTAGTCCAACCACCTTTAGATTACTGAATTTTTTCGCTTTAACTATAACTTCAATAACATCATCTAACTGAGTTGATTTAAAACCAGATTTATTAAAATCATCATCTATATTTATCTGTAAAAAAACATCTATATGCTTATTTTCATTAATAGCGGCTTTACTTATTTTCTCAAGATGCTCTATTTTCTCTACACTTTGAATCGAATCAGCATACCTGACAATATGCTTTATTTTACGTGATTGCAGTGAACCAATAAAGTGCCATTTTAGATCTGGTAATTGCTGAGCCTTCTGCTCTAACTCTTGAAAATAATTTTCGCCAAAATCTAACTGTCCAAGACTTGCTAAATATTCTATTTTCTCGATAGACTGATACTTACTTACAGCTAGTAATCTAGCTCTTGAATCTATATTTTTGATGATATTAGTATATGAGTTTTTAATAAATTCTTTATCAATCATTATTTTTTTCTCATTACAATAAGGTTTCTCTCAGCATCCAAAAAAGGAACTTTTATACTATGCTTTTCAATATCCAACGGCAAAGATACTAAGTTCTGCTCTTCTAGATCCGGACCTTTCATAGCTAACATTTGATTATCTCTAGTTAAGAAATGCTTACACAATTCATAAAATGTATCAACTGAGCTAAATGCACGTGAAATAATATTATCAAAACTCCCATCTAAGTTTTCAATGCGTATATTTAATGGATTAATATTATCCAAGCCCAAGCTTTTTTTGACATTTTTGAGAAACATGATTTTTTTGCCAACACTATCAACCAGAGTAAACTGATGTTGCGGATATAGTATCGCCAAAACCACTCCTGGTAATCCTCCTCCAGTACCAACATCGACCGTTGAGCTACCTTTGATATACTTGGCTACAGCGAGACTATCGAATAAGTGCTTAACTAACATATCATCAATCTTCTTAATAGCAGTCATATTATAAACCTTATTCCACTTCTCAAGAAGTTTTAAATACTCTAGCCATTGCTCAATCTGCTCTTCTGTTGCTAGAATATCGAGCTCAACCAAAGCTTGCCTAATTTTATCCTTCATACTATCCATTTTGTAGAAATAACAATCTTATCGGCTATAATAAATATATTATAAGCTTTAAATGGTAGAGTTGGGATTTAAAATTCCAGTTTTTTATACAATCTAATATGTTTTTATCAAGAAAATTTGGCGCAGCAATGATTATATCCGGCACATGTATTGGTGCTGGGATGTTAGCAATTCCTGCAACTGTAGCGAGCTGTGGCTTTTTTATAGGTTCTATTTTAATTATTTGTATCTGGGCTTTGATGACTTTTACGGCTCTAATATTGGCAGAAGTTAACCTAAAAATGGAAGATGGCGCTAATTTTGTAGAAATGACAAAACAAACCTTAGGTCCTGTTGGTGTTGGTATAGTTTGGATTTGTTATATCTTATTGCTGTATTCTCTAGTAGCTGCATATACTGTCGGTGGCGGATATTTAATTTCAACAACCCTAGGAAGTCTAGGCTTTAATATTTCAGAAAAACTCACTGGGATTATTTTTATATTGATACTAGGTGTGTTTATATACGTTAGTACAAGACTAGTTGATCATGTAAACAAAATTATGTTTACAGGCAAGCTTTTAGCATTTTTACTACTAGTTGCGGTTCTTATCCCACATATTTCTGTTGATCATCTAAGTTATCAGATCAAAAATCCTAATTTTATTTGGGCAGCATTTCCCATACTTCTAACTTCATTTGGATTTCATCATATAATCCCTACGTTGAGAACCTATGTAGGATCAAATAGAAGATCTCTACGCCAAGCTATTATAATTGGTAGCACAATACCGTTGATAGTTTATCTATTATGGATTTTTGCTACCCTTGGTTCACTTCCTGTTGCAACACCTACTGGCATTCTAGGTAAGCAATCTGGTGAAATCACATCCGTTATTATTGATCACTTCAGTACTAGCTCTGGATATATCTCGACAATATCTTTTTTATTTGGCTTCTTTGCCTTAGCAACATCTTTTCTTGGAGTTGCGTTAGGACTTTTTGATTTTAATAGAAATACTTACAGAATAGCTGAGAATTTACACAAACATAAAATCCTTGCCTTTGTGATAACATTCTTACCAGCTTATATCTATGCAATCGCTTATCCAGACGGCTTTAAAACCGCTCTTGGCTATGCAAGTATTTTTGTTGCTGTACTTCAGGTTGCTTTACCTGTTATGATGCTATGGGTTATAAACTATCGTAAGCAAAAAGCTCTAGCTAGTTCTTCTATAATAGCTATATTAATCGTGCTTATTGCAATTGCAATTATCGCTCTACAGATTCTGAGCTCTTTTAATTTGCTACCAACGTTAAACTAAAGACTATGATTTTTAACCTTCATATTATAGGTTAGTAGAATCACGATACCTACAAAAATTGGTAATATAACTGAAGGGAAAAGCATCAAAGTAAAATACTCTCCTGTAATCTCAACCCAAATAACACCTACAGCATTGCCGACCACGAACATTGTCATACATACAGCAAAAAATGGTATTTTCCATAAATTATCTGTTTTGCCTCGTAAAGCCCTACCAATTTCAATACCCAAGTCAGTAGTTGTACCTGTCATATGAGTTGTTCGAGCAAAACCTCCAAAAAACAGCGTAGTGAAACTATTCTGCATACCCATTGCCATAGCCAAAAATAAATCATCAATAACACGATGATTACTAAAGATATCTATCAGTAATGTACCTGTAAGCATTACTGCACTTTGTAGGACTAGTGTCTTAGTATGATCCTCTGAGATAACATAAGCATCAGTTTTCATAATGACACCATTTATAGCCGCGCCAACTATAAAGCCAAAAACGAGTATCGCAACCTTGTACATAAATACCCAGTCAGATCCAGCAATACTATGTCCTAAAATCCTCAAGTTACCAGACATAACCGCCACACTGGCACCAAAAGAGTTGTAAAGAACTATACTGTCAATCCAGCCAGAATTAAAAATCAATATAACTGTAATAAAATAAGTGAAAGCCATTTTCTTCGTAAACACTTTCTTATCTCCTTTTCTAGTGCTTAGGAACTATTATATAGCTTTGATAGTAAAAATCATTTTTTAATTTTCTTTTCTTCGACACTCTTTGGGGTAGCTTGAAAACCTTGAGGTTTCGAACTAAGAGTTTTAGCTAAAGAAACTTTTTTTGCAAATACTTGCGCTAATTTCATATTTACCCTCCTTTTTTATTAAAACTACTATTTTATCCAGACTCAAAAATAGAGAGTTTGATAATATACAAATAAGACTATTATTTGTCAAGCTCTTATCAGCTTAACTTGGTTAATAAGTTTGACTTTGTAAGAACAAAAAAATAAAGTATTATCCACATAGATACGAATCTAAATTTGTAACGGTCAGAATTTATGCAAACATTACAAGCTATTAAAAATCGTAAATGCGTTAGAGAATTTCTTGATATTCCTATAGATAAAAAGATATTAGAAAAGCTTTTTGAGGCCGTAAGATGGACACCATCAAGTAAAAACACCCAACCATGGAAAATTGCTATAGTAAGCGGTGAAAAGAAGAAAGACTTGATGAATAAGATACTCTCTGCATGCGATAATCGCGAACCTCCAAGGATGGAGTATGGGTATGATGGTAATAGTCCATTAGAAGGAGAACTCAAAGAACGTGCTGTTAAATGTGGCCATGATTTATACAATGCTCTAGGTATCGCTAGAGAGGATAAAGAAAGACGTATCGAACAATGGAAAAAAAACTATTTATCATTTGATTCACCTTCAGCTATATTTATATTTAAACATCCGGATACAGGGATTAGTGGCTATATGGACTGCGGAATGCTTATCCAATCAATATTATTAGCTGCTATTGACCTAGGACTTGCCACATGTCCACAAGCATCTTTAGGACACTATCCAGATATAGTCAAAAAAGAACTACAAGGATTTGATGATTATACTTTACTATGCGGTATAGCAATTGGTTATGAAGATACTAGCGCAGCCGTAAATAACTATCGTACGGAAAGAGAATCTCCCGAAAGTTTTGTCACCTCCTTTTAATACTTCTGTAATACTACTCATAGTGATATTATAACTATAACCTTATTATTAATTTTTTATACATAAGATGAGTGGTATTAACAAAGATATAATAGAAGCAACGCGTTACTTTCTTAAATTAGTGGAATTAGGGTCTTATAGTTCTGTTAAAAAATATTATTCTGTAGAATTAAACACTATAAAGAATAAAATAGATGCTCTAGAAAAATACCTTGATCTAAAATTAATTCGAAATGTACAAAATCGTATATCTCCAACTAGTGATGGGATGAAATATTTTCATTCTTGTAACAAACTGGTTACAGATCTAGAGAATACTATTCATAATGTTAAACAAAGTGGTTTTAGACAACGTCAATCTATCAAGGTTCTTGGTACTCCACTATTTATCAAGATAATAATTGATCTAGCATTGCCACAGATACAACAAATTAACAATGATGCATTTAACTTTGCTTTAGATAGCTATCAAGCAGATAATATTAATGGTAGTCAGTTTCAATTTGACTCTTACAATGTTATACAGATATTTAATAAACATCTTGAGTTTCTTGATTTAGATGATTGGATAGTTTGTACATCTGTAGATGCTGTAAAATTACCTGCATACTTATACGGAAATAAAGAGTTTGTAAAAGATCTACATAATAATCCAGAGAAGGTTCTTGAAGCTCCTCTAGTATTTAACAGATATGACTTTTCTCAAGGTACAAATGAATTTAAGCATGATAATAAAAGCTACAAATTTAATCTTGATAAAATTAAGTTTACAGTTGATAACGAGATCCAAAAAGCTAACTTATTGATGAGTGAAAATACTATTGGCTTTATGCCAAAATTTTATTATGATGCTGTCCTTAAGGAATGTGAAGATGTTGTCAAAATAGAGGGCTTTGAAATAGATTTTCCTTTAGAGTCTCATTTGATACTTATATACAAGCACTCTAAATATAAAGACGAGCTTCTAAAAATTGTTAGAGAAGGTATCAAAAAAATACAAGTCCAATATCAGTAGATTTTAAGCTTTTCTACTACGAATGATATAATGCTCTGTAATTGCTACTGTTGCATGAATAAATATTACAGCTAACCCAATATATGCAAAAACTTCATGGATTTCTTTGAGCCTAACTATACTATCTCTTGAGAGTACATCTGTAATAGCTGGTAAACCAAAAGGAATAACATAGGTTCCTTTTGCACTTATCAAACACCAACCTAATATTGGCATAATAATTAACCAAAAATATAAAAATGAGTGTACTAAATTAGCTACTACAGCCCTAAATCTATTATACTCAAGTCGTTGTCCTATAAATGGAAAACTTACAAATTTTCTGATAGCTAACCTTAAAATAGTGATAAACAGAACCAAAAAACCAATATATAAGTGAGATGTTTTCATAACATCATGAAATACAGAGTGTTTACCCAATATACTTCTAAACTCTATTGATAAAAAAGCTAGAAATATCAAGATAACCGTGGTCCAATGAAGATAAACCATAAACTTATTGATCTTTGTTTGCATTTAAGTATTAGGTAGTAAGTTTAATTGCTTTGAATTATAGGCTTTTTATTTATTAAAAAAAGATATTTATAGTAATTAGCTCTTAGAAAGATCCAAAAATTTTAAAAAGAATCATGTATATAACACTAGTGACAACTATACAAGCAGGGATTGTCAAAATCCAAGCTGTTGCCATTTTTCTAACAACTTTCCAATTCACACCAGCATCGGCATATCCTGCACCCATAATAGAACCTGATGCCACTTGAGTAGTACTGACTGGCAAACCGATATGTGAAGCTCCCAAAACCAATATACCTGAGCTTAGTTCTGCAGAAACAGCGTTAACAGGCTCTAGTTTTGATAACTTTGCACTTAGAGTCTTAATTATCTTTTTACCTCCTGATAGCGTTCCTAAGCCCATCGCAACACCACATAAGATAATAACCCAATTAGGAACCTGCGTAGTTTGTACAATCCCTGCGCTCAATAATGCTAGAGTTATTATAGACATGGTTTTCTGAGCATCGTTAGAACCATGAGAAAAAGACAATAAGCTAGTAGATAGTACCTGCATTTCTCTTATGTATTTATTTGTAGTTCTAACCATAAAAAATCGCATGAAAATATTCAGCAAAATAATACATATTATCAAAGCTAAAAAGAATGCCATAATAGGTGAACTTATCATTGGAATCAATACTTTATGAACTACAGTAACATAATTAACATCCTGATAACTTGCGCTAATAATCACCGCACCAACCAATGATCCTATCAAAGCATGTGATGAACTTGATGGAATACCAAAGCTCCAAGTAAAGAAGTTCCAGCTAATTGCACCAAGTAATGCTGATATTAGAACAATATCAGTAACAACACTTGTATCAACTAAACCTTTTGATATTGTTGCAGCAACAGCTGTTCCAAAAAAAGCACCTAAAAAATTAAAAAATGCTGCTAGTCCAATTGCTTGATAAGGTGTTAATGATTTTGTTGCAATTGGTGTTGCAACCACATTTGCTGCATCATGAAAACCATTTGTAAACTCAAAAAACAATGCTATTACGATGATGGCTATAAGCACTGATGTAATCATCTTTATATTTACCCTTGTTCGTTAGACTTCTTTTACATACAATCTCATAATTGACTCTGCTACAGACGTACATGTAGATATAGCACTTTCTATAGCTTTATAAATATCTTTAACTTTCATGATAAATATTATATCTCCCTCATCATAATGAGAGAATTTCTTAAGCGCATGGCCTAACTCTTCAAGCACATTTTCATCCAATGCTGTAATTCTAATATAAAAATTTTTAAGTTCTTTATTATCGCCACTAACAAAAGCTTTCATCATATCATCAAGTACTTTTGTCATTTTACGTAATGTCTCAACACTATTAGCTAAATATATATTTACATTACCGCGCTCTTCTTCCATCAATATCTGCATATATCTATGAATTTTGACAATTCTTCTATTTAATTTTAGAAGTAAAGTAGTAATGTTGTGTAGTTCCACCCTATCCACAGGAGTTACAAAATAGCGAGCTAGCTCATGGTCCATTTTGTTAGCTACTTCAACAGTTACAGTTCTTGTCAATCTTAGCTCTTCTGATAGCTCAGATATCGTTAAGTTATCTTCCTCTTTAACAAGTTTGTCAAGAATTCTAGCGGAGTCTTCTACAGCCTCAGTCGCTTCTATCATCAAATCAAAAAAAATCTTATCCTGACTAGGAATCAAACTTTTAACAAGTTTACGTAGCATTTATATAATCTCCCTAACTACTTATTCAATATTTATTTTAACACTCAAAGTCTACAACAAAAAAATAAAGAATAGCAACAAGAAATCACTTTAAAAAATATATCTAAAAAAGCATTGCTTTTGCGGCAGCCCTAAAATATAATGTCGAACCCTTGATTCTAAAAGCCAAGCTTTTTTTATAAAAAAAGCTAATACTCTATAATAAATATGCAAAAAAATAAATACTTTATTTATTAAACTTTTGTACAACTCTAATAATAAAAATTCAGATAAATAATCATAATCCAAACAATTAGCTCTATTACAAAAGATACAAAAACCAAAGCTGAACCTGCATCTTTAGCTTTCTTTGCTAGTATGTGATAGTCAGTTGTAACTAAATCAACTACTCTTTCAATAGCACTATTTATAATCTCTGCATAAATTGGCAACATTGATACAATCTGTAAAATAAACTTTGAAACTATACTAAAAGGCAATACCCAAATAGTCACTGTCAAAATTATAAAAAGAAGTAACTGCAGACGAAAAGATCTTTCACTTTTGAAAATATCTACTAAGCCACTTAGTGCATATGAAGTATTTTTAAAAAGTGTATATTTAGGCTTATTTAACATCTAATCTACCCACTATCTCCATAGTTTACAAAAATATTTAGCCTTGGACTATATACTACTGTCTTGATATTCATAAGTCCTAAGAATGAGTCAAAAACATTATCTTAAAGTGTCTTCTCTCTCAGCTTCTTTAACTAAACAAGCTTTATCAAGCTTATTATCTTTTAAGAAGTCTTTAGAGAACTACATAATCCATTGCTATCATATATTTAGTAGTAACTTCTTTGCTATCTAAAGTATCAATAACTTTTGATAATATACAGTCAATATACAGTATAGTATTATCCGTAAGTATTTACTAATTTTTCTCTACTACAAGCATTTATATCACCCTGATCACATGTTGGAGTAAACTGTTTGAACTCTGTAGGATAACGCTGATAATAAGTTGGTCCATGGCTCCCAACTAAATGTAAAACAATTACCTTACTTTTACCATCATCATTTTTTGCAAGATTCTCTTTTAGCTCTTTTAGTAATACTGAGTCATAACAGAATCCACCAGCACTATTACCTTTACAGTCACTAGTATTTATATAGATATTTTCTATTCGCTTACATACTCCGGTATATCTACAATCATATCCATTATTATACCAAGTAACATCTAGACCTGCTTTTTTCATGATATCTAATACATCTCTAGCAGTAACTTGTCTTGCATTGTAGTCAACTCTTAGCATATTAGATAGCATACAAGGTACAGATAATGCTGTATAAGTGCCACATGATGCTACATCTTGTAATGCAATAACTCCAAGATCTTTAGTGTAAGAGTTTGTATCTCTATCATATCCATTATACTGATAATTCTGCATTCTCGCTGTCTCGCCTAAGACAAATACCATTAGATTTAGTTTATCGGCATTTCTAACTTCTTTTGCACCATCACCAATTGGCTGGTACGGTAAAGGCGGAATAAACTTCTCTGCAATAATTGCTGAAGAAATACCCACATATATTATTGGATTTGGATAGTCACCTAACTCATTATGATTTCTAAAGAATAGAAAAGTAGTTTTTACATTTGTAATTAAAATCATTACAACTAATATTAAAGTCCATATGATATTAGCAATTCTAATCAAAGCACTCTTACTAAACTTTGGATATATTATTTTCGCTCTAAGAAGTATAGCTATCGGCAAAACATCCAAAAATATAAAACTAGCAATACTTCCAATAGATAAATAGGATGGTGCCTCATGAGTATTTGTATCAAAAATACTCTCAACCACACCATAAGTAAAAGTAATTCCAACATCTCAGAGTAAAAAACAATTGCTCTAATTACAATTAGAATAATCATTAGTGGTTTAAATATATAGTGAAAGTTAATCAGATTAAAAATCAGAAAAAAAGCTATGAAACAAACTGCAAAACAGCTAATACAAACTATAAGCTAAATGTACTATCTTGAGCAACATCTTGGAAAAATTTTATAATAAGTGGGATATTATATACATAGCCCAAAAGAATACTTAGAATAACTGTAGCTTTATAAACTCGTACTTGCTTCGGGAATATTTTTTTATCACGAGCACAATACCTTACATTTTTTGATTTCTCTGAGAATAATATACTTAATTACAAAGCATTTAAAGAGTAGTAATATCAGCTGATATTTTGATTGAGAAGTCTTTTAAGTATAAAGTTCTCTTCATAAGCCTCTTCTAGCAAAACTAACTTAAACCTTATTTTAGATCCTGGTATATATTGTGATAATTTATTAATATCTGCTTCAATAACATTTGCAATCCGTGGATATCCCCCTACTGTTTGTCGGTGTCGTAACAACACTATCGGACCACTTGGAGCTAGCTGTACTGTACCATCCGTCACAGGTTGAGAGATCATTTCAATTTTTTGTGTATCAAGAGAAGCTCCCTCTAAAGGTAACCCCATCTGACTTGAGTTTGTTGAAATAGTCCAGGTATTTTCAAAAAAAACACTATCTTTTAAAATATCATACTCAGGTCCTTTGATTACTCTTATGAAACTATGACGATAATTTTGGTTTATATAACCTTCCAATCCTGATGATCTCTGTTTGCCAATCAACTCAATGGTTTGTGATTGTTTTTTTACTGCAAAAACTATTGTGCGAAAACCTTTCTTTGAACCTTTGAACTCTAACTTTTGTCCTCTATTAAGCTCAAAGACTTGATTATAATTTACACATAAATTTTCATCGATAAAAGTATCTTGATAGCTAGCCCCACACAGATAAATCAATATATCATCAACTGCCACAATCTCGGTGGGATAAATCATTTCAGTAGCTTGAAAATCTGTAGGCTTGTTAAAGATATTATAAGCTGTCATAAAGCTTAATTGATCTTGAGCACCTTTGGGAGATACTCCTTTGTCTTGGTTGCCACACTCTCGCAATGAAACAGCAAAAAACAATCCTCCTTTAGTCGAAAAGATATTCTCCATAACTTTAGTCTCTACTCTTATGTAATTGCTGTGCTAATTCTAAAGCTATCTTACTATCAGAATGTATACATATAGTTTGTGACTCAAACAAAATATTTTGATCATCTATAGTAATAAATCCTTGTTTAAGCTGATTATATTGCTTAATTGCCTCTACCACATCATGAATCTCTGCATTTGGCTGACCTCGTGGTATTAGCATAGGATTATTAATACTATCTAGCATATACCCTCTCTCTGCAAAGCTTTCTTTAATAGTTTTTATACTCTTTTCTTTAGCATACTCTGCAACTATACCAAAAGGACTAACCACCAACTCTTTGATATCATTCTTAAGACACCATTCAACAAAGATTTTTGCTAGCTCGTGATTAACATTTAGCTCATTATATAATGCTCCATGCGGTTTAATAGCTTTAATCTCTCCATCAAAAAGTGCAAACTGCTCATCAAAAGACGAACATAAAGTATCATAATCAATGTCTATAACTTTTCTACCAAAGTTTTCCCTATCAGGGTAGGAAATATGTGCTGTAATTTTGACATTGCAATCTCGGCATAGCTTCACATAATAATCAACACTTTCTTTATTACCCGCATGACCGCCACAAGCGATATTTGCAATATCTATATATCCGACTAACTTATCATCAATAGGATGAGCAACGCCTCTCTCTCCTAAGTCACAATTTATCAAAAGCATCACTTCTCCCTAAAAATTATCTTATCACCAGCACTAAAGTTAGAAAAATCTCTAAAATCAGATGCTCCTATAATATTCCAACCACTCGGCGACTGCTCAGGAAAAATTGTTGTTTGAGAGCCCCCAATTGCAACAGACCCCGCAGCTATTCTATTTCGTGGAGTCGCTAAACGAGGCACACTTAAACTTTTATCAAGGCCAAGTAAGTATGGGAAATATGGTTTAAAGCCTAACATCGCAATATGATATTCAACTTGAGTATGTCTTTTGATAATCTCAGCAATATCTAACTCTAACACTTGCGATACTTTAGATAAGTCTTCACCATTATAATCTACGTCTATATAATGAGTTTTTGAATCTATAGCTTCATTGAGATCTATAGATTCAATTCTAGCTAAAATAGTATTTTGTAAATAATCAATATCCATATAGTCAAAATGAAAAGCTATTGAATTATAAGTCGGAACAATATCATAGATACTATATTTATGACAAAAAGCTCTATCTCTAATAAAAGACTTATAGATATTTAAAATTTTGAGATTATCATCTAATGATAATTTATTACTGATATTGTAAATAAAACAGTTTTCACTCAAAAAATAATAATTCATTAGCAACTACCTTAAAGAAACTCTTTGAGTACTAGTTATTGTTTATTATAGACTTTTTAAGATTTTCTGGCTCAAATTTATATAGCGTTATCAAACCAACAATCGCACTTATACAAATCATACCCACAGCCATATAATCAGATATAGAGTAAGCTAAGAAGAAACATAAGAATGGCAATAAACCACCAAACACCCCAAAACCAATATTATAAGCTAAAGCAAATCCAGTATAACGAATCTCTCTAGGCAAACATTCTGTAAACAACACCATAATATTGCCATAGAATATTCCAAATATTGCTCCCATAGTCACAAAGAAGACAATCAATAAATCACTATTAGCCTTATATAGCGCATACATTGGTAATGACAATATAAGCATCAAAACAAGACCAAATGCAGTAATCGTTTTTATTTTAAAATACTTAGTAAGTCTAGCAGCAATATTACATGTAATAATAAACATGATAATACTAATAGTTGTCAATACTGCGACATTAACATCCGTATGACCTAATATTTTCTTAATAATATTCGGTAGGATTGTAATCTGGAAATAAGCAACAACAGCACCAGGAAAGCATAATAAAATCATATATATTAAGCTTTTATAATTTTTGAGTATTACTTTTGTTAAACTCACATTTGATTTTTCAGGTTCTTTTTCATCACCACTATGCTTGATAAAGAATGATAGTACAACAAGTATAATCGCTATCCCAAAAAGTATTCTCCAGCCACCATTTGCCATAGTCTCATCTGGAATTAGGTACCTAATAACTTGAAAAGTTACGATCGCTAACAATATTCCGCCAAAAGCACTAGTTATAACATTTACACCAGCTTTAGCCTTACCAAATAATGTTGACTCTGCCTCAACAAGAATAACAACTGAACCACTATACTGTCCGCCTATTGCTATACCTTGCAAAACTCTAAAAGCAACTAATAGTAAAGGAGCCAAAATACCTATAGTTGCATACGATGGTAACAATGCCATTCCAACAGTAGGAACCCCCATAAAAAATGCCGCTAATGCCAAAGCAGTAGAGCGACTTTTTTTATCTCCGATATAGCCAAATATTATACCACCAAGAGGTCTCGCTAAAAATCCTGCAGCAAATGCCCCGAAGGCAGCTAAGAACTTTATAAAATGATCACCTGGGAAAAATGCTGCACCAATATATGCTGCGCAGAATGAATATACAGTAAACTCATACCACTCTGCTGAGCTTGCTAAAAGCACTAATAGTTTTTTCATAAAAATAATATTATTTTTTACATGATTCTTTAATTTAAGTATATTTTTCAAAAAAAATACACTTTTTTGAGTCTTTTTATGAATTTTTTTAGAATTTAACTGTAACGAAAAAAAGAGAAAATAGTAATTATTTAAGTCTAACTACTAAAACATCGACATTAGCTTCATGCAAGATGCTATTTGCTGTAGAGCCTAAGAAAAATCTACCAATAGCACTTCTTCTGTGACTTCCCACAACGATCAAGTCATTTTTATTCTCAGCTGCTTTTTCTAATAAACTATTAGCGATACCACCTATCATTACTGACTTCTCTCCAGTGATACCATTTTTCTCAGCAAATTTCTCTATTGCATGTTCAACTTTCTCAGTTTCATACGTCATTAGCGAAATGCTATCATTAGGTATAACAAAAGCAGTATCAATCTTTGAACCATAAAGTTTTGCTATATCTTTTGCTTTTTCAACCACTACACATGAGTCATTTTCAAGATCAGTAGGTACAAGCAATCTTTGATAGTTATGCGCTTTACTTGCTTCTTTTTCATTCTCACTAACTCTCACAGTTAGCACATCACATTTTGCTTTATGTAGAACAGCATTCGCCACTGAACCTAGAAGTAAATTTATACCATGAGTTGCATGAGAACCTAAAACGATCACATCACAGTCACTCTCTTCAGCATAATCAACAATCTCAACAGCCGGATTACCAACCAGTACTTCGTGTTCAACATTGATATCTGAAATCTTAGCTACAAGCTTATCTAGAGCTTCTTTTGCTTCTTGCTCTATCGAATGCTGAAAATCAACTATAGATGGTGCAAATGGAGCTACACAATCAATAACTGTAACAACCTTTAAAACTTCTGTATTGTTCTTTTTAGCGAAATCTACCGCAGAGTTAATAACGATGTCTGCATTTTCATAAACATTCACAGCTAATAAAACTTTTTTGTATGCCATTAGGATTCTCCAAATTTGTTCTTCCTTCAATTTCCATTATAACAAACAAAAATAAAAAATCATTTAATTACGCATCAAATCTTGGTTTTATAAACAGCTTTAAAATAATGCCAAATTTCATTTGTTAAAGGCTTTTCTAACTCAAAGATATACTCAACAAACTTTTTTTCAGCAATTATTTCTTTAGCAACTAGACACTTAGCAACTATACCAAGATAAATATAACTATTATCTTTATTTACTCGTGCAAAAACATAGCTTTTATATTGATTTTGACTAAGTGCCTTTTCTAAACGATCATCAAGAGTCTTACCTTTTTTTGAGTAATACGAAAAAGTCTGTTTTGAGAGAAACTTATTATCATATATATCAAATTTTTTATTCTCATCAAATGTCATAAACAGTAGTACTTTATCTTCAAAAGATCTATATCCAGCAAGATTAACCCCTCCATTGGCATAATCTTGATTAAATAGATGAGCAATCTCTTTTTTAGAATATTTTGCGTATAACGATAGTCCATGAGACTTATTTAGACTATATTTTTCAAAAAAAACTTTTTTATTATAGTCTATTAAATCTTTAACTTGCTCATACAAAAATCTACTCTCATCAATAACATCTGATATCAATAGCTTAATCTCTTGCCCATCTACAGATATTAGAGGCTCATAATCTGCTCTACCTGCATTTACTGTGAATATTCTCAAAGACAAATGCTCTAGTGCATTTGCAAAACTTATAATATCAAAATCAACTAAACTATCACGTAACACTGCTTCTAAACAAGTTTTACTCATAGTTTTAGATTTCAAAAGCTCCTCTAAAGTTAAAATCTCATAAAGCCTTTTTGCTGGAGTAAACTCTTTAGAAATAAATTTTAGAATATTGTATTGTCGTTGATCTAAACTCACCACATCTTCTTTAAAAGCTTGCAAAATATCGTAGTAAGTATCTTTAGTAGATAAAATAACCTCTGGTGAGATAAAGTTATACTGCTGAAACTCTACTAATCTAGGAATTCTGCCTAGTTCCTTCTTTAACTGAACATAATCTTTTTTTATATTCTTTAGTTGTGAGAAGTTTGTCCTTTGGATATTTTTATAGATTATTTCCTTAGCAATATTACTAAAGGTAATTGTGCTTTCACCAGCTAAATAGTTATTTGGTGAAACTACAAACTTTTTAAGCTCGTCCTTGTCATAACTATTATCTCCACTTAATGCCACAGGAATAAGAAAATTGTTGTTATAATTTGCAATAAAATCAAGAATCACAACAAAGTCTTTAGATTTATACTTACGCAGTCCACGCCCTAATTGCTGTATATAGACTATAGCGCTTTGAGTAGGTCTTAGAAGGATAACCTGATTAACACATGGAATATCAATACCCTCATTAAAAATATCAACTGTAACAATAATCTCAAGTAACCTACTCTCAAGCTCACTGATAGTTTCTTGCCTTACACGCTCTGAGTCTTGACTTGATAAAGCTTTAGCCTTGATACCTCTTTGACTAAGCTTAGTCGCAAGTTGTACTGCCTCATCAACATTACTAACAAACATTAAAGCTGATCGCGATTTGCCACTATAACCATAGAAACTAGCTTTATCAATAATATGCTCAACTCGTTGGTCACTAATTAATTTAGAAAAATCCTTCGCAAAAACCTGTTCTGATTCTAAATAAAAATCCTCTATAGCAAAATAGTGAAATGGACAAAGAAAATTATACTCTAACGCCTGATGAAGCCTAATTTCATAAGCAATGTTATAATCAAAAAGCTTGAAGATATCAGCATTATCACTCCGCTCTGGAGTAGCAGTCATCCCAAGTAAAAATTTTGGCTTAAAGTGTGATAAAACTTTTTTATAACTTTGTGCTTCTGCATGATGAACTTCATCAACTATAATATAGTCAAACTCATTTGTCTCAAAACTTGCTAATGTTTTAGGGTTTTTTAGCGTTTGCACCGTAGCAAATAGATAATCTGCAGGATCTTTAACTTCTCCTGTATACAGACCAAGTGTCTTATCTCTTATTACTTTTTCAAAAGTCTCTTTTGCCTTTATTGCAATATTTGTACGATGCACTATAAATAAACATCTTTTCGGCTTTACTTTTGCCACATCAAAAGCACTTAAAAAAGTTTTTCCAGTCCCAGTAGCGCTAATTATTAATGCTTTATTTTTGCCTTGCTGTCTTAATCGATCTAAATTCTCAAGTGCATCTTGTTGAACCTTATTAGGAGATATTTTAGTCTCTATAAACCTATAGGTAGCAATACTACTACTTATTTGTTGATGTATTTGGCTATATTCCTGAATAATATCCCTCGCATATTTGGCTTTAGCAAAAAGATAATCAAACTCTGCTAAAACTTGCTCCGTTGTTGAGTCATTATTAGAAGTTTCAAAAAGCAGATTCCATTCGTTATTTACTGTAAGTGCTGACTGAGTAAGGTTTGAGCTACCTAGAATTATTCGCCAACTATCCTTATTACGAAAAAAGAAACCTTTGGCATGAAAATTATCATCACTAAGAACTTTTAACTCGATATTATTAAATTCCATGAGCTTCTCAAGAGCTTTAGGTTCTGTAAAATTTAGATAACATCCTGTTAAGATTTTTCCCTTTACTCCTTGAGTATTTAATTGACGTAAAGTCTCTAAAATGCAAATGACTCCACCTAAAGTCACAAAAGCAACACTTATAACAAACTCTTCACAACCTTCAAGTTGACTAATAATTTCAGTAAGTATCTTAGAACTTTTAGAATTTGTAAGAAATCGCTTTGTATCGTGAGGCATTTATAGTTACATTTTTACAGGTACAGTTGAATCGAGATTTCTTTGACCATTTTGACTTTTACCCCAACAATATAGATTATTTGTATCTTTTTCAATACCACAGGTATAGGTAGTTGCCATGCTTAATCTACTAAACTCGATATCCGTCTTAACTTTTTGAGGCTTATCAAAAAGACCTTTCTCACCATTACCAACTTCACCACTACTACCATCACCCCAACAGTATGCATGACCTTCTTCATCTAATGCGCACGCATAGTGAGCTTTTGTATATACTTTCTTGAAGTTAATACTATTATCTATATCTACTCTTAAAGGCTTTTTGACTTTTTTGGCATTAGTATCACTACCTAATTGTCCTCTTTTATTACTACCCCAGCAATAGACATCTTTTTTATCATCAAGCGCACAATTAAAATCATCGCCTTTACTTACATCTTTAACATCTTTTAACTTCTTGTAGTGTCGCGATATTTTTTTTGCTGCATCTTTATCGGTATGCTTAGAGCTAGTATTTATATTATAATTTCCACACTTTAACTCCCCAGCGCCATCAAATCTACAGTTGTAACTATTAGAGTCATCTTTAGAGAATTTATTGTTATACTTCTGTATTTTTCCATCATCTCTATAGTTATTATTTTCATATGCAAAACTACTATCAGTTGAATGATCATAGTCTCCAAAAAAAGATTGCGTAAACGTACTATTAGCAAAAGCCATGCACAAAAATGACATCAAAACTGTCGAAATAACAATTCTCTTCATAAATAAATTTTAATTTAAAGCTACTAATATAATATTAAGTAATAATCAAATAAAATACTAGTGATTACGCTTTAGGTGGAAATGTTTTTTGCTCACAATAGCGAAGAAAACCAAAGAATCTCTCTTCTTTTGTGTAATTATCTCTATCAACATAAGGCCTTGTTATCAGTATCGGGTAACAACCTGCTATCAAACAAGCAAGACATCCGGTTAACAACCTATCATCAACAAGTGCTAACTCACTAGGCAGGCAACCAAGCAGATTAATTATTTTTTCTAGACCATCTGGATATGGTTTTTTTGCAACACCTGATATAAATCTTATCTTAGGGAATTTTTTTTTAAAGTACTCTAGTCGCTCTTGAGTAGGTTTATTAGAAAGAATGAAAACTCTATCTTCTGAAAAACTAGTAACAAATTTTGTAAGCCAACCCATAACTTCAGGATGCATCTCAGCCTTACCATGACTTGCCAGAACTCCATCGAAATCTAGAGCAAGATATTTTACTTGATTCTTGGTCAGCATCTCTGGAGTTAAATTTATTATAGTCTCTAAATGATTAGTATCAGATAACCTTAGAGCTTTTCGATACTTAAACATCTTCCCTATAGTATAAAACGCGCGCTGTAGCATAATATTTTATTTTTATAGTTTTATATTTATAGTATAGCAACAAAACAATCTATTAGCACAAATGTGTTTTTGAATTTATGCTAACTAAAATTCTCAAAAAATTATATATCCCTCTAATTTGTCTACTAAGCATATCTTTGGGTATCAGCTCACAAATAGTAAATACAAACTCTCAAAGCTACTACAATAACGCTGTAATTTTTGCAAAAGAACTCAAAGATAAAAATATCTGTGGTACGGATGAAAAATACTCTTTAGAGGACTTCTATAAAGGTCTAAAAGATAAAATAAATAATCAAGATAACTTTTTCCTAAAAAAACATGATAATAAAAAAATTAGCTTCTCGATAGGATATAAAACCGGAATGAGTAGCCTTAAGAAAGGCTTTCTTTTTAGTCCAAATCCAACCAAACTATACAACCCAAAAATAGTTTTAGCTGGGATTTCTGATCATTACAGTAATACTACACCTAAATTTAAGCTCATAGAAAGCACTAAACTTAGAGAAATTCTCAATAGTGATTCTCAGACTCTTCCTAAAGATATTAGCGCTGATCAGTTTAACTATAGTTTAGGTTTTAATTTATTTGAAATACCAAAAAACTATAGTTCATCAAATATTGTAGACAAAAAATCTTTCATTGAAGGTATGAAAGCAGGTCTAAACAATGAGAAATATAATCTTTCAAAGCAACAAGTAGCTGAATTTAGTTACATCATGGGCACTTTCTATAGCAATAACCTAGAGAGAGAACAAGATAAAAATGCTTTTTTAGAGGGATTTGAGAGTGAACTACCCAAACAACCACAGAAGTTCGAAAAGTTTGAAGCCTAGAAAGTAACTATTAAATATCTTTTTTGACGGCCAAAGCCCTCTCATAAATGTCATTTTTTTTCGCTCCTGTGAGCTTAACCACTAACTTAACTGCTTTTTTAACTGGCATATCGTCGAGCAAATCTTTTAGTAAATCATCAATATCAACATTTAGGTTACTCTGATCACTAATATCATTGGCATTATTACAGTCAATAACAACAACAAACTCTCCTCTTATAATGTCGGGATTACTTTTAAAAAAATCACAGACCTCTTCCACAGAACCAGCAACAAATTTCTCAAACTGCTTTGTAAGCTCCTTGGCAACAACAATATTGTTATGAGGCATAATCTCTAACAAATCATCTAAAAGATATGTAATTCTATGTACAGATTCATATATTATTACTGTTGCATTTGCCAGTTGCAGGTCACGAATTTGCTGTTGTCTTTTAGCCTGTTTCGCTGATAAAAATCCTTTAAACAGAAAACTATCCGAAGGTAAGCCCGCCGCAGATAATGCCGTTATTAATGCACTAACACCTGGTACAGGTACAACCTTATATCCACCGTTACGTAAGCTTGCAACTATCTTATAACCTGGATCTGAAATTAATGGTGTCCCTGCATCACTTACCAAAGCTATGCTATTATCGTTGCCTAAAAGCTCTTTGACATACTCAACTCGTGACTCCTCATTAAAATCATGACATGAGATCAACTTCTGATCACCACGAATATTGAGATTCGTCAATAGCTTGGCAGTCATACGCGTATCCTCTGCTAGAATCACATCCGCACTACTTAGAATACTCACAGCTCTATAGGTTATATCTTGCAAATTCCCAATAGGCGTTGCTACGACATAAAGAGTTCCTTTTTCTATACTATTCACCTATCATACCCACCAAATTTGTAATATCTCCGGCTCCTTGAATTAACACAACCGTATTATCATCCACAAGTTTCTCTAAAAAATAGAGCACATGATCAAAACTATCGGCCAAAAGTGCTTGGGGAATATTTTTGATAAGATCTTGACTCTCAGCCCCTTGTATAACATGTTCTCCTGCTGAATATGTAGGAAGTATTATTAGCTGGTCCGCTAAGGATAATGCCTTTGGCCAATCTATAAGCAAGTCTCTATTGCGTGTGTATCTATGTGGCTGAAAGACATGTATTATTTTTTTATTAGGATACTTATCTCTAACAGCTCCAAGACTGCTTGTAACTTCTACAGGATGATGCCCATAGTCATCAATAACAGAGATTCTATGACTTGATATCTGCTTATCATAAATATCAAACCTTCTTGCAACACCTTTTACAGTAGCTAGTGCATTATAGATATCTTCATATCCAAAACCCAAGTCCAAACACGCTACTACACATGCTGTAGCATTTTGAACATTATATTTACCAGGTAATTCTAATTCAAAATCATACTTGCCCGATTTGTACTCAACAGTGAAAGTAGTTAAATTATCACTCACTCTATAATTATATATTCGAGCATCTGAATTTATCGCAAAACCATAAGATACAATATTTCCTACTACTCGCGAACGATATTTTTCTAGCAAATCATTACAACCATGATCATCAACGCACAAATATATATTTTCGATACTCTCTTTCATCAAAAAATTTGCAAAGTTCTCAAGTAAATTGTCATAGCTATTTTTATATGTCGACATGTGATCAAGATCAATATTCGTAACTATTGCAACATTTGGATTTAAATATAAAAATGAAGCATCACTTTCATCTGCTTCTATAACCAATTTATCTGTGCCATTTACCTGAATATTTGAGTCAGTATATTTGACCACACCACCAACAACAAAACTACTAGTTGTATCAAGCTTACATAACAATGTCGCTAAAATACTTGATGTTGTAGTCTTACCATGAGTTCCCGTGACTGCAACACTATATCTAAAATCTTTCATTAATAATGCTAGAAACATAGCTCTTTGTAAGCTCTGCACTCCCAAAACACGCGCTTTTGATAACAAAGGATGGTTATCAAGTATAGCACTTGAGTACACTACCATATCGTAATCTGAAACATCAACACTATTAGGACTGGAGAATATTGAAATACCCAAAGACTCTAGTTTAATAGTTAATTTATTTGGAATACTATCATAACCAGCAACATCAGCACCAAGTCTTTTAGCTGCAATAGCTAACGCCGAGACACCAATACCGCCAACACCAAGGAACAATATTTTTTTCTTCAATCTAACTCTCAGAAGCAGTTATGCTAGTAGCTACTATTTATGAATATTTTAGCACAACGACTATTTTAGTCATAATCCTCGCCAATACTTAAATACTGCAAGACTAAGCTCTTTTAACATCCCTTTACCATCTGCAGCCTCAATACCATTATCTTTGCACCATTTTGTAAAAATAGTCCCACCATCTGAACTATACATTAAATCATAAGCAAATGCGCTTTTATTGAAGTTTGTTTTTTTTAAAGGAAGTAATTCACCATAAATACTTGATGATGTTGAATTAATCACGATATCAAATGACTCTTTGATATTATCAAAATCAATCACATTTATTTTAGCTTCTGATTTGAATAAATCTCTTATCACATCTGCTTTTGATTTAGTTCTATTAGTAATACTTACAGATAATGGTGACTCTTTAATAACCGCAGCAACAACCGCTTTAGCAGCTCCTCCAGCTCCTACTACAAGAACTTTTTTAACCCTAAAATCTATTTTATAGTTATTCTTGATATCATTAACTATACCCAAACCATCATAGTTTAGAGCTATCATTTTACGATCATCAGTAAAAACAACATTGCTAGCAGCTTTAACAGCCTTGGCAGTATCATCGGCATCATCTGCCAATTCATATACTTTTTCTTTATGCGGAACAGTTACACTTAACCCTTTAATTTGAGAATTATCACGGAACTCCTGAATCTTTGTCTCTAAATCTTCTGGATTAACTTCAATAGCTGTAAAAAGTATATCTTGATTGTATTGCTCTGCTAATTCCATTTGAATTTTAGGAGATAAGCTATGCTTAACCGGATAACCGATTACGTGATATAAATCTATCATACAACAAAAAACTATTTATAAAATTTATCGAAATTATACCATAGTAACTATCATTAGCTTGAATACTGAAATGAAAATAAATATTATAGAAGAACATAATTAAATATACTTATTATCAAAAATGAAAAGAATATCTATGCTGCTTGTCTGTGGTTTCTGCTTTGCTAATAGTTTTGGTGCAAACATAACTGATACTAACTCAACAAACTCAGTAGTAAGTGGATCTACAATAATAATGAACTCTGCAACTGATACAAAAAAAAGTAGCACTACACCTATGCCAATGAACGCAACACCTTCTCCTTTAAGTAAAGAAGCTAAAGAAGGTACTATACCAGCTATAGATCAACCAAAGCAACAAGAGCAACTAGTCGGCTCAAACTCAGCAACTTGGACACCAGCATACTTAAGTGTTAAAAAATTCAAAAAGTGCTTGGCTGTTGAAAACTATAGAGGCTGGCAAGGCTACTGCCTACCGTCTGAGAAACCTAAAAAATGTCCTGATGAATCTTGGGATCAATTGTCAGAAATGAACCTAATACCCTGCACCAACCCTAGCAATTAGTATTTGACTAATCTAGGTTTTTTCTATAGAATACCGAAACTATTTCTGTAATGTATTAAATAAAGATTAGAATTTTAAAGAGGAAACTAAAATGAAAAGAACATTCCAACCTTCAAACTTAAAAAGAAAAAGAACTCATGGCTTCCGTGCTCGTATGAAGACACTAAGCGGAAGAAAAGTTATTAGAAACAGAAGAGCTAAAGGTAGAGCTAAGCTTGCAGCGTAATTTTTGCTTAACAAAGCAAAATATACTAGATAAAAGTGAGATTAAGCAAGCCTTTGACAATGTAGATACAAAACTTGGAACTCTGCATTTCACATTCCTTTTAAGTCATAGAACTCATAAAGAACCTGGCATGTGTGCAATCTTACCCAAAAAAAGCATTAAGAAAGCTACTAAAAGAAATCTTTGTAGAAGAATTATTAAAGAATCTTTTCGCTTACACAAAGATCTCTTAGAACACAAAAGCTTGATAGTTTTAAGTAAAAAAACAGCATCTCAAGCTACTAAGGAAGAATTGTGGCAATCGATAAAAAATTTAGAAAATTTTTTAAGAGAATTACACTAGCTCCTTTTATAGCTATAATCAATCTATATCGCTATTGTATAAGTCCCTTTATACCTGCTAGATGCAGATATTATCCTACTTGTTCAGAATATGCTCTAGAAGCTCTAAAAACTCATGGTATACTAAAGGGATTATATTTAAGTACCCGTAGGCTCTTGAGATGTCATCCATTTGCAAAAAGAGACTACTACGATCCGGTTCCTTGTAAAAATAAAAAGGTTAATAATAAACAATGAAAGCTAATCATATAAGAATACTACTGTTAGTCACGATAGCTATAATGCTTATCTCATTGATGGGTAGATGGGAGCAAACTTTCCCATCAAACAGCAGTCAATCACAAACGACTCAGACTCAACAAGATAATAGTCACTATAATAGTGATACTCCTGCTACAACAAATGTATCAACATCTGATGCAAAAGCATCACTAACGAAAACCACAAGTTTCTCAAAATATGATGATGCTAAAAGCGTGACTATTAATACAGATGTATTCAAAAATCTTAAGATCAGCTTACTTGATGGTGCTATCATATCTGCATCATTAGAGGATTATAGTGTAAGTCTTGATGATAAGACACCAATGGCTTTACTTACTGACGAACAAGGTTCAGAATATATTGCCAAAAGCACAATTGTTATCAACAAAAAGCCTGTTGATGTCAATTTTGAAAGCCAAGGAATCAAAAAAGAAAATGGTAAACAGGTACTAACTCTTACTGGAAGTGTTGATGGTCTAGAAATAACTAGAACATACACTTTTGATGATGCTAAATACAATATTTCTGTATCTCAGAATATTAAAAACACCACATCAGAGCCTGTAAATGTTATTATTGATGATTCATTAGCAAGGGACTTTAATCCAGCTGGTGATAGCTTTAGTCTATTAAATGCTCACAGTTACACTTTTACTGGTGTTGCTTACTCTACAGCTAATGATTCTTTCAGAAAAGAATCTTTCAAAGATATTTCAAAGACTAACGGTCAACCTACAGTTATAAATAGCCAAGGCCTAGGTTGGGTTGCATTTATACAGCATTACTTCGTAAGTGCTTGGATTCCACAATCAAATGACTCAAAAATATACTATAAAAATCTAAACAATGATGTCTTTGAAGCTGGGGCTTACACTGGATTTTCGATCGCATCTGGTCAATCAGAAAATATAAATTCAGTACTATATAGCGGACCAATCATCAAAGCTAACTTAGTAGATTTAGCTCCTAATCTAGAAAAAACTCTAGATTACGGAATGTTATCATTTTTCTCAGAAATAATCTTCTGGGTGATGAATCAAATACATTCACTTGTAGGTAACTGGGGCTTAGCAATTATTCTAGTTACTTGCTTAATCAAACTTATATTCTACCCTCTTTCTGCTAAGAGTTATCGCTCTATGGCAAAAATGAGAATGCTACAACCTAGAATCAAACGCTTACAAGAAACATATAAAGATGATCGTCAAGCTCTAGGCAAGAAAATGATGGAGATGTATAAAGAAGAGAAGGTGAACCCTCTAAGTGGTTGTTTACCTATGCTTATACAGATTCCTATTTTCATTTCACTATACTGGGTATTACTTGAATCTGTAGAGTTAAGACAAGCTCCATTTATCTTCTGGATTCATGACTTATCAATGAAGGATCCTTACTTTGTATTACCTATACTTATGGGTATATCAATGTTCTTACAGCAAAAATTATCTCCAGCACCTGCAGATCCTATGCAAGCGAAGATAATGATGTTCTTACCTGTGATATTTACATTCTTATTTGCTTCATTCCCATCTGGTCTAGTACTATACTGGTTAACTAACAACGTAATTAGTATCTTACAACAATGGATTATCACAAGACACTACCAAGCTACTCATAAAAAATAATATGGATAAATCTCTACTTAAACCAAAATATTGGGGTTTATGGGTTGTAATCTGGACAGCTAAAATTTTAGTAAATATACTCCCGTATAAGATACTAATGCATCTTGCTGTAGGTATCGGATTTTTGATGAAACCACTAATGAAAAGACGTCTAGAGATCACAAAGATAAATCTTAAAATAGCTTTCCCAAATAAATCAGATCGAGAGATAGAAAACCTTACAAAAGAATGTTATAAATCTGCAAGCATGGCTGGATTTGAGAGTCTAATATCATGGTTTATGACAGATAAAAATTTTCAAAAAATTCCTGTAGATACTTCAGAATTTGAAACATTTATGGAGGTTCATAACAATAAAAATAAAACATTGTTAGCTTTAGGGTTTCATTTTCATTGTTTAGAAATAGCAGGTAGATACTGCGGTAGTAATTTAAAAAAAATATCTATCATGTATCAAAAACATAAAAATCCTTTAATGGAGCATATAATAACTTCTTCACGAAAAAAGCACATTGATGTATGTTTCCAGCGTAAAAATATTGTATCGGCAATTAAAAGTTTAAAAAAAGGTTATACATTATGGTATGCTCCAGACCAAGATTTTAAAGAACATTCTGTTTTCGCTCCTTTTTTCAATAAAAAATGCTCTACTTTAACAGTAACTCCATGGCTTGCTAAAAAAACAGGTGCAACAGTCATTCCGTTATTTTATGTTAGAAAAAATGATTTATCTGGGTATAAACTTATTTCAGGTGAGCCCGTGGAATTTACTGGAGATGAGTACAACGATGCAGCGCTAACAAATAAAACTCTAGAAAAGTTTATATTAAGATATCCTGAACAGTATTTATGGCAACACCGTCGTTATAAGACAAGACCACCAGGAGAAGAAAAGATTTATTAATGTTTATGATTAAAAAAGTGTATGTTAAAATAGATTTAACATTTTAATTTAAAGATACTAATGAAAAATAACAAGCTTGAACCTAAAAACTGGGGCATTTGGGTTATCGTAGGGATAATGAATTTTGGCTCCAAGTTACCGCTTTTTACTCATAAGTATATAGTGCTTGCTATTGGTATTATTATTAAGCCGTTCTTAAAAAGTAGAAATCGAATCGCAAGAGAGAATCTTAAAATCGCCTTTCCTGAAAAATCTAACAAAGAAATTAATAAACTAGTTAATAAAAGTTATTACTCAATGGTTTTATCAGGAGCTGAAACTACAGCTGCTTGGTTTTTATCAAAAAAAAGGTTCAATAAAATAAAATTTGAATGGGAAGGAGATTCATTAGGTATATTCAAAAAATATCATAAAAATCCAAATACAAATGTTATCTTCTTAGGGTTTCACTTTCATTGTATCGAAATAGTTGGTCGTTATGTTGCTGAGAATCACCCTCCTCTAACTGTTATGTATCAGAAAAACAACAATGAGCTTCTTGAAGAATTAATTAAAAAATATCGTGAAAAAAACATATATAGATGTCTTGATAGTAAAAATTTAATAAGTGTTATAAAAAGTATAAAAAGGGGGTACTCAATGTGGTATGCGCCTGATCAGGATTTCGGCTTAGAAAGCACTGGTCTTGAGAATTCAGTATTCGCTCCTTTTTTTGGAACTCTGTGCTCAACATTAACAGTAACTCCATGGTTAGCTGAAAAAACAAATTCGATAGTGTTACCTGTCTATTATGTTAGAGAAAAATGTCTAAAAAAGTATAAAATAGTTTTCGGAGAGCCACTAGAGTTCACAGGGGATGCGTATAAAGATGCAGAGATGACAAATAAATTCCTTGAAGATGCTATAAGAAAATATCCAGAGCAATATTTGTGGCAGCATCGTCGTTATAGAACTAGACCAAATGGCGAACCTCAAATATATTAAGAGTACCATTAGTATGCTAGCAGATAAGAAAAATGGATTTTCGTTAGTTGAATTAATGGTTGTGATTGCAATAATAGCAATTCTCGCCTCTATAGGCCTACCAATGTATAACAACTATATACTAAGAAATCACCGAACAGAAGCAACATCTGAACTGCTTTCAGCAGCAAGTGCCGCGGATAATTTTGAGATCCGTTTTGGCTCATTTCCTTCTGGTAGTAGCATAAATAACTTCTATCATGAGAATACTGCAAATAATTACTATCTACTTTCATATTGTTCTGGGGAACCTGAATGTCCTGATGTAAGCTATGTAATAACAGCAACAGCACAGAACTCACAAACAGCTGATACCCCGTGTAGAAATATAGAGCTTGAAGTTGATGGTGGTATCGTAAATAAAACTCCCACCGAATGTTGGAATTAAAATATTACATCAAACTAAATAAGGATTAAAAATGGCTAGTTATAGTACAAATGAGTTTAAAGGTGGCTTAAAGATTCTAATTGATGGTAACCCAATGGTTATTGTTGAGAACGAGTTTGTAAAGCCAGGAAAGGGACAAGCATTTAATAGAGTTAAATTAAAAAACCTATTAAATGACAGAGTAGTTGAAAAAACTTTTAAATCTGGAGAATCTGTTGAGGCTGCTGATGTTGAAGAATTAAATGCTGTTTACTCTTACTTTGATGGGGATAGCTATGTTTTTATGCATCCAGAAACTTTTGAGCAATATATGGTTTCTCAAGAAGCTCTTGGTGAAACAAAGAAATGGCTCAAAGACCAAGATGAATATCAGATAATACTATTCAATGGGCAACCTATTTCAATAGTTGCTCCTAACTTTGTTAATCTTGAAATTGTTGAAACAGATCCAGGTCTTAAAGGTGATACAGCAGGTACAGGTGGTAAACCAGCAACATTATCAACAGGTGCTGTAGTACGCGTACCTCTTTTTGTACAAACTGGGGAAATTATAAAAGTTGATACTAGAACTTCAACTTATGTATCTAGAGTAAAGGATTAGGCACATGCAATCTACAGATAATCTAGTCTGGATTGATCTTGAGATGACAGGTTTAGATGTTGATAGTTGTAGAATTATTGAAATAGCTGCAATTATCACAGATAAAAATCTAAATATAATTGCTGAAGCTGAACCAATTGCAATTCATCAGCCTGATGAAATTTTAAACTCAATGAATGAATGGTGTATAAAAGTTCACGGTGAAACTGGTCTAACTCAAAAAGTCAAAGATAGTAAAACCTCTTTGAAGCAAGCTGAGCAAAAAATTCTTGAGTTTATAAAAGAGTATGTACCATTCCAAAGTTCTCCTTTATGTGGTAACTCGATATGGCAGGATAGAAGATTCTTAGCAAAATATATGCCTGATATTGATAACTATTGTCATTACAGAATGCTTGATGTTACAAGCTTGAAGCTTCTCAATGAGTATTGGGGTGATGGCGAAAGTTTCTATAAAAAATCTACACATAAAGCTCTAGATGATATACGTGAGTCTATAAATGAATTAAAATTCTATAGACAAAAACTTCTGTTCAAATAAATTGCCTTTGTTACAAACATCTCAAAAAACTCTAACAATAAGTGATAGTAATTATCATTATCTAAACTAGATGTATATTTTATGTTGTGCTATGATAAATACACCCCTTTCTAGATGAGATGGTTTATCTAATAAAAATGAGGAATAAAAATATGAATAAGAAATTAGCAATACTTAGTATAACTATTAGTATCTTAGCCTGTAGTTTCTCATATGCAAATCTAAAACAACGTCAATCAACTCATAACAGTAGAGCTGATGCAAAACAATCTGCTTACCGTATGCCAACAAGTCAAAGATTAGACTCTCCTCGAAGCAGCACTTCTCCTACTTCTAGTGTTGGACCTGAGGATATGGTTATATCTAAATTACATGCAAGAGGATAGCCTAAACCATTTTTAGTAATGGTAATATTACAAATCTATAGATATACTGAAACTTCTAAACTAAAAGTATTCATATTACTTCCATCATAAAACTTTTGATATGCCCACTCTGGACCAAATATAACATCTTCATCGAAATATGCACTTTGTGCTGAAAATATCAGCTGCTTCTGAATACCATACATAGATAGTCCATCTTGAATAGGATTTCCAGATATCAACATTGGAATTGCAGCAGCATTATAAGTTTGCCCATATGACACACCAAAATTTGTACTTCGCCCTCTAAACATCAAGCTATAATTAAATGCAGTATACCAAGCACCTGTATAAACATTATTGCCTGTAGCATTAAAATCAAAAACGTCTGTCGATGTTGCCCATCCCGTATTAAATTGAAAAATCCCACCATATAACTCATATGCAAGGGTTGTATCTATGTTATAAACACCTATAACTTTATCAGGCGCAATTAAAGATATGTTTCTATTATCTGCTCCATTTAAGTTATATACGTATCCAGTATTAAAACCTAATGTTATATCTTTTGTTAAAGAATCAGCATAAAAAAGTCCCGCTGAAAAGTCTGCTTTTTTTTCATCACTTCCAAATACAGCCACACTTAAATTTAACGCTTGAGTTTTATAATTTAAAGATATATTAGAGGTCTTTCCAACACTAAGATAGTTAGCAATACTTGCAGTTGAGGGTCCTCCACCACCAAATGAGGAAACGCTAAGCTGACTACGTCCTGCTGTCACAAAAAAAGGAGAAAAGGTTGGGTTACCAAAAATAACAAATGCATTATTGAGAGAAAACTCTTCATCCTCTCCAGAGCTAATATCATATGATGCTGTAACGTAGTCTCCAATATTTGCTAGTATATGAAGAGCAGCATCCATCAAATAGATATTCTGCCCAGTATTAGAAAAATTTGAAATACGTTCATTCTCAAAATTTACTCTTTTAATACTATCTCCAAACCAAGTCTGTGCATTAAAAGTGATTAATCCTCCAAAAAATATCTCATACTCATCAAACTTATCTCTTTGACCAATAACAGTACTCGCAAATAAATTTGATGGAATTTGTCCAATAGGAATACTATTATTCCCAGAATAAGATCCTATAAATGCAGCTTGACCTTGACTTGTTATAACAGGAGCTTCTCCAACATTAATCCCTTTTCTTGTATCAAAAACACCCTCCAATGATTTTTCTTCTGAACTTATTTCTTTACTACTTAAATTTAGAGTATCTATTGAACTTTGTTCATAATTATAATTACTTCTAACTAAAAGTTTCTCTTTTGCTTCATCATCCATTAATACTTTTGATGAATATGTGGAGAAAGATGATTTTTTTTGCATGCTTTTCTGTTTCTCTAAATTACTTATTTCAGACTGTAAACTTTTTATTTGCTCCTGTAGTTGTAATATGGAATCTAAAGTGATTTTTTTTGTATCTGCATGTAAGTAATTAAAACTAGATATGAATAGAATATATAAGACTGTACCTTTAAAAATACCCTTCACATTAATTACCTTATTAAGAAATTTAATTATTTTTATTGCTTAAAATAAATCTTGATATGTTGATTCAACAAATGGACTTCTCCCTTGCTCCTAAAAGAAATACATTTATTAAATTTAGAAAATTTTCTGCAACTCTTCTTATTAAGTAATTATGCTTCTTACATAAGCTAAACTTAAATCTATAGTATTGATACTACTTATAAATTTACTTGATAAACCTATATCATTTTTTATTACAAAGGTTTAATTATATTTTTTCGTAAAAATTTATTTTTATATTTTTTTAAAATTTATTATCCATAATTTCTATTAATTATGTTAAGATCACAACTAGGTATGCTCGAGAGTATGCTTAGTTTCAAATTAATTTTATGAAAAACTTGAGAGGAGTTTTTATGTCGAAGTTTGTCTATGCCTTCAGTGAAGGTAATAAATCTATGCGTGATTTGTTAGGTGGTAAAGGAGCTAATCTTAGTGAAATGCTTAACAGTGGATTGCCTGTACCAGACGGTTTTACAGTAACTACAGAAGCATGCCTGAAATACTATGATGATCGTCAAAACCTAAACGATCAAGTTAAAGAGCAAATTTTTGCAAATGTTGCAGATTTAGAAAAAAGAACTGGCAAAACTTTTGGTGGTGGAAGTAATCCGCTACTTGTATCTGTGCGTTCTGGTGCTAGAGTTTCTATGCCAGGTATGATGGATACAGTTCTAAACCTTGGTCTAAATGATGAAGTTGCAAGAGCGATGGTAGCAAAGACAAATAATGAGCAATTCGTTTACGACAGCTATAGAAGATTCATAATGATGTTTGCAGATGTTGTTATGGACTGTGAGAAAAAACCTTTCGATAAAATACTCGATGATAAAAAAGAAAAAAGAAATGTCAAAAATGACTGTGATCTAAGTGCTCAAGACTACAAAGATATTGTTGCCGAATATAAGAAAATCTACAAAAATCTAGTTGGTAAAGAATTCCCAACAAACCCTGTTGAGCAACTTTTAGCAGCTGTCGAAGCTGTATTTAGATCATGGAATGCTGAAAGAGCAATCATATATAGAGAAATCAATAATATCTCGAATAACTGGGGTACAGCTGTTAATGTCCAAGAAATGGTTTACGGTAACTCTGGTAATAATTCTGGCACAGGTGTTGCTTTTACAAGAAACCCTTCTACTGGTGAGAATGAACTTTTTGGTGAATACCTAATTAATGCCCAAGGTGAGGATGTAGTTGCAGGAACAAGAACACCTGCACATATCTCAACTTTGAAAGATAAAATGCCAGAAGTTTTTAATGATTTTGTAAAAATTGCTAAAAACTTAGAAAAAGTATACAAAGATATGCAAGATATGGAGTTTACTATCGAGGATGGTAAGCTTTTCATGTTACAAACAAGAAATGGTAAAAGAACTGCAAAAGCAGCTTTGAAAATAGCTGTTGATATGGCTAAAGAAGGTCTAATCACAAATCAAGAAGCTGTGATGATGGTTGAGCCTCATTTATTAGAGCAATTATTACATCCTAAATTTGATGAGAAAGCTCTAGCTTCTAAGCGCCCTCTTGGTTCTGCATTAGGTGCTTCACCAGGTGCTGCAAGTGGTAGAATATATTTTGATGTTGAATCACTGCTAGCTGCAAAAGCTCGTGGTGAAGAAAAAACGATCCTAGTAAGAATCGAAACATCTCCTGAAGATATAGCGGGTATGAATGCTTGTCATGGTATCTTAACTCTACGTGGTGGTATGACATCTCACGCTGCTGTAGTAGCTCGTGGCATGGGTAAATGTTGTGTATCTGGACTAGAGACAGCAAGAATCGACGAAGATAAAAAAACTATTACATTCGAGAGAGGTCAAGTATTCTCTGAAGGTGATTATTTATCACTTGATGGGACAAAGGGTACTGTATACAGAGGTATTATCAAAACTGTTGATCCTGAAGTTACTCAAGACTTTGAAGAGTTTATGAAGTTCGTTGATAACGTGCGTAAACTTCGTGTAAGATGTAATGCTGATACTTATAAAGATGCATCTATTGCAAGAGCATTTGGTGCTGAAGGTATTGGCTTATGCCGTACAGAGCATATGTTCTTTGAAGAAGATCGTATATCTTATGTTAGACAAATGATCCTAGCTAAAGATAAAAAAGAAAGACAAAGAGCTTTAGACAAGCTACTTCCTGTACAGCAACAAGATTTTGAAGAGCTTTTTGAAGCTATGGATAATTTAGCTGTGACTATCAGATTTATAGATCCTCCTTTACATGAGTTTTTACCTCATGAAACTGATGAGATTGATGATTTGGCTCGTGAGTTCAATATTAGCTATAGTGAGTTGGAAGCTCGTATAGAAGCTCTAAGCGAGATGAACCCTATGATGGGGCATAGAGGTTGTAGACTTGCTGTAACATATCCAGAAATCATCGAAATGCAAACTAAAGCTATCATTTATGCCGCGATATCAAGTAAACGTATGGGAATTGAAGTTAAACCTGAGCTTATGATTCCACTAGTTAGTACTCTTGGTGAGTTTAAATTACTAAGTGGTATTGTTAGAGAAGTTGCTGATACAATTCTTAAGCGTGAAAAAATCGACATTGACTATAAAGTCGGTGTAATGCTAGAAACTCCACGTGGTGCTATTGGTGCTGGTATGCTTGCTGAAGCTGGTAGTGAGTTCTTCTCATTTGGTACAAATGACTTAACTCAGATGACTTTTGGTTTCAGTAGAGACGATGCTAACAAGTTTATTAAAGACTATCTTGAGAAAGGTATTTTAAGCTTTGATCCATTTGCTAGACTAGATCCTAAAGGTGTAGGTAAACTGATGGAAATCGCTAAAGAAGGTGTCAAAGCTGTTAACCCTAATGCTAAAATGGGTATATGTGGTGAGCATGGTGGTGAACCATATTCTGTTGGTTTCTGTCATGACTTAGATCTTGATTATGTATCTTGTTCTCCTTTTAGAGTTCCTATAGCAAGACTATCTGCTGCTCAAGCAAAAATTTATGCTGACCGTAGATAATTAACTATCTTTTAAATTCTTCTCTTTCAAAAAATTTCACTAGTAAAGCTAAATCAAGGTTTACTCTAAAATATTATATGGCTACAATAACTGTATTGAGTTTTATATAGTGATATTTTAAATGAAATATCCTTTAATCAAAAGCTAAGGGAAAATGCATAAAAAAGTAGATTCATGTATGCAGATACGAAGACAAAAAGGGAATAATTTCTCTACTGTCGAAGCATTCGGCAGTGGTAGTTTAGCCACTGCTATGTTTTCTCAAAAAATCAAGTCTCAAAGTAATTCTTCTCAAGCACTCCTCTCCCTCAGCACAAAACTCCTCTGTCTATAATTTTAGACATTGTTGCATAAAAATATATTTTAAATAATTACAAAATATCGAGGGTCAATATGATAGATAAAATTTGGAAAAATGGCGAGATAATCTCCTATGAAGATGCAAAAGTTGGTATAAACACTCATTCTTTGCACTACGGTTCATCTGTATTTGAAGGCATACGAGCTTATGATACTCCTAATGGTGTAGGTGTCTTGAAGCTAAAAGAACATATGCAAAGATTCATGTACTCGATGAATGTACTAGGTATGACATGCAAATATACTCTTGATGAGCTATGTCAAGCTGTATTAGATACTGTCAAAGCTAGCGGCAAAAAATCTTGCTATATAAGACCTTTAGCATATTTTGCTGAGGGAGGAGTTAGTGTTTTACCTGCGAAAGACCATCCTGTTGATATTACTATCTATTGTATTGATATGGGTAAATATATGGCTGCTGATAAAGTAGATATCAAAGTTAGTAAATATATTAGAATTCATCCACGCTCTACTGTCTGTGATGCAAAAATTGGTGGTCACTATGTCAATAGTATATTAGCTTCTAGGGAAACTCTTGGTACACATTATCATGAGTCTCTACTTCTAGATGCTGATGGCAATGTGGCTGAAGGTGCAGCAATGAATGTCTTTTTTATAAAAGATAATGAAGTTATAACAACTCCTTTGGGAACTATATTAGATGGGATAACTCGCAAGCTTATAATCCAAATTGCTAAAGATCTAGGTTATAAAATCACAGAACGCTTATTTAAAGTTGATGAGCTAATAAATGCAGATGAAGTGTTTTTCTGTGGAACTGCTGCTGAAATCACCCCTGTGGCAAGTATTGATGACAACAAATTAAGACGCTCAGATTACACGATAACAAAACAAATAAAAGAAGTGTTTGAGAAGTTAAAACAAGGACAAGTTTACAAGGAAGCTCTAACTTATATATAAGGAGTCCACTATGGATAAGCAAAAAATTTATATTTTTGATACAACTCTTAGAGATGGGCAACAGTCTCCTGGAGCTGGTATGTCTTTTGAAGATAATATTGCGTATGCAGATCTTGCAGATAAGCTAAATATCGATGTCCTAGAAGCAGGCTTCCCTTCAGCAAGTAATACAGATTTTGAAATAGTAAATACTATCTCAAAAAGAATGGCTGAGAAAAATTCTAATATGGTTGTTGCTGGACTATGTCAACTTAGAAAAAACCAAGTTGAAATTACTATGGATGCATTACGTCCATCATTGGCAATAGGTAAAGCTAGAGTACATATGTATTTGCCTGTAGATCCAAATCTAGCTCAAGCTAGTCTTGGTAGCAAAAATGATAACGAGCAAAATATCAAAAATGTTTATGAGTTAATTAAACTAGCTAGTGATCAAGGCTTTGAAGTAGAGTTTAGTGCAGAAGGATATTCAAGACTAGGCGATACTTTTGACTATGTTACTGATGTTTTTAGAGCTGCGGTATCTGCTGGAGTTACAGTTATCAACTGTCCTGATACTATTGGTGGCGCATGTGAACGTGAAAATGATAACTACTTTGTCAAAAATATGACTAAACATGCTGAAATCATCAAAAAAGAATTCCCTAATAAAAATATAATTTGGTCAGCGCACTGTCATAATGATTTGGGATTAGCTTTAGAGAACTCAATGAACGCTGTATTTGATGGTCCCGCAACACAAGTAGAGGGCTGTATCAATGGTGTTGGTGAAAGAGCTGGTAACGCATCATTAGAGCAGTGTGTAATGTTTATAAACCTTTTTGGTAAACAAAAGGATTGTCATTATTATAATGATATTAATATTGCTAATTTTAAAACTATTTCAGATTTTATTGGCAAGAGAATGTTATCAAGACAACCTCACCACCCTATCACAGGTCTAAACTCAGCACGACACACTTCTGGTGGGCATACAAATGCTATATTGAATAATCCTTTAGCATATCAGCCATTCCATCCAGAATCTGTAGGTAATGAAATTAGCTTTATTTTTGGTCCATTATCAGGTGGTAATCATGCCAAGAAAATTATCGAAGAGAATGGTTATATTTGTGATGATAAAGAAAAAGCAGCTATCGCTCAGCAGATAAAAGATATTTATCATGAGCGTAGAAAAGGCATCACCGATGAAGAGCTAATACAAGCTTATAAACAGATTAAATCGCCAATTAACGTATCAGCTATAGATTATGGTAAATCTAATGGTGAAACCTATGTTGAGCTTAAAGGAAGGTTCTTTGGTAATACCGACTATAGAATTACAGATCGTGGCGAAAACTCTGCTCTTTCAGCATTACTAAAAGGTATTCAAGAATATATCCCAGAAGTAAATATTTCAGATTACTTCTCTAGATCATTAAAAGATGCTGGAATTAACTCTAAATCTGAAACAACTATTATAATCAAAACAGGTGAAAATAGTCCTGTTGTTGAAGGGATTGCTGTAGATCAAGATATTGAGATATCTTCACTTAAAGCATTAATAACAGCAACTAATAGACTATATATAGAAACAAACTATAGGAAATAAAATGGCAAAAAATATTATTGATAAAATCTGGGATGCTCATGTTGTAAAACAAATACCTGATTTTCCAGATATTTTATATATAGATAGAATGCTTATGCATGAGGTAACTTCTGCACAAGCCTTCGATAGAATTAGAGAACTAAATATCCCTATAAATAATCCGAAATCAATAATTGCGACTGTAGATCATAGCATCTCAACATCACCTATCAATCGTCTGGAAATGAAGGATAAAGTCGCTCAAGCTCAAGTAGAAAAGCTACGTAGTAATGTTAAAGAGTTTGGTATTGATTTTTATGATTTTGAAAGCCAACACCAAGGAATTGTCCATGTCATAGGCCCTGAACTTGGCTTCACACTACCTGCCTCAACTCTTGTGTGTGGAGATTCTCATACATCTACGCATGGTGCATTTGGAGCTTTAGCATTCGGTGTCGGAACATCTGAAGTTGGACACGTACTCGCTACTAACTGTATTTTGCAATACAGACCTAAGACAATGAAAGTAGAGTTTGTTGGTAAGCCTTCAAAGTCAGCTACAGCTAAAGATATTATCATGAAGCTAATCTCTAATATTGGTATTGGTGGTGCTGGTGGTTATGTCATCGAGTATGTCGGTCAAGCGATCAAAGATATGACTATGGAAGAGCGTATGACGCTATGCAATATGTCGATAGAATGTGGTGCAAGAGCTGGTTTAGTTTCTCCTGATGAGAAAACTTTTAGCTATCTAAAAGGTAAAAAATATGCGCCTCAAGGCAATGATTTTGACAAGTCTGTAGAATATTGGAATAGCTTCATCAGTGATGAAAATGCTCACTATGACAAAACTATCAAGGTCGACATTGAAGGACTTGAGCCAATGGTTACATGGGGAATAAACCCTCAACATGCTATCAGTATCTCAGCTAAGATTCCAAGCTTGAAGGATATACCTACTCATCAACACAAGCTAGCTCAACAAGCTTATGATTATACTAAATTTAATGCCGATGAAAATATCTTTGGTAAAGAGATTCAATGGGCATTTGTTGGTAGTTGTACCAATGGCCGCATTGAAGATATGCGTGCTGTAGCTAATGTTCTAAAAGGCAGACAAGTTGCTAAAAATGTAACTATGTATATAGTTCCCGGCTCAGAACAAGTGCGAAATATCGCCATAGCCGAGGGTCTAGATAAGATCTTTACTGATGCTGGTGCTGAATTCAGAATGCCTGGTTGCTCAATGTGCTTGGCAATGAATGATGATAAAGTTCCTGAAGGTCAAAGGTGTATTAGTACTTCAAATAGAAACTTCATCGGTCGTCAAGGTAAAGGAAGTATAACCCATCTTGCTTCACCACAAACAGTTGCTGCTAGTGCTGTTATGGGTAAGATTTGCAGTGTTGATAAACTATAAGGAGTCGTAAGAAATGCAAGCTTTTAAAAAACTAACATCTAGCGCAATTCCTTTATGGCTAAGCGATATTGATACAGATATGATTATTCCTGCTAACTTTCTAACTCAAACGACGAAAGATGGTTATGGTAAAAGTTTATTCCATAACTTAAAGGAAAAAGATAGTAGTTTTGTTTTTAATAACCCTGACTACACTAATTCTGAAATATTAATTGCTGGAGATAATTTTGGCTGTGGTTCATCAAGAGAGCATGCTGTTTGGGCGCTAACTCAAGCGGGTATCAAAGTTATAATTGCACCATCATTTTCTGACATATTCTTCAATAATGCTGCTAAAAATGGCTTATTGTTAATCTCATTAGACAAAGATACTGTCAAAGAATTATGTGATAAGGCAGAAGATCCAAAATTTAGTATGACTGTTGATCTACAAGAACAAACGGTAAATGTTGATGGCAGTATTTATAGTTTTGATTACGATCCTTTCCGTAAAGATTGCCTGATTAGAGGACTTGATGACATGACTTACCTTATTGAGCATCTAGATATAATCAAACAATTTGAACAATCACAAAGAGGCTAAAATGGAAAAAAATATTGCTATATTGGCAGGTGATGGAATCGGACCTGAAGTAATGGAATCAGCAATCAAAGTTCTTAATGCTATTGCTAAAGAATACAATCATAAATTTAGCTACACAGAGGCTCTTGTTGGTGGTGCAGCTTATGATAAGTATAAGAGTCACTGTCCAGAAGAAACATTAGAGATATGTAAAAACTCTGATGCAATACTTTTTGGCTCTGTTGGTGGGCCTGTTGAAGCTCAAAATGAAGAAAAATGGCAAGGCTGTGAGGCTAATAGTATTCTAGCTCTTAGAAAACACTTTGGTTTTAATATAAACATCCGCCCTAGCCAAATATTCCCAGCTCTTAAAGAAGCTTGTCCATTAAAAGATAGTCGTATTGCAAATGGTGCAGATATTGAAATCTTTAGAGAGCTATCTAGAGATATTTATTTTGGTGAGCATAGAACTTTTACAGATGAGAATGGCGTAAGATGTGCGACTGATATTGCTGAGTATGATGAACATACGATTAGAAATATTGTCGTACAAGCATTTGAAAGAGCCACTCAACGCTCAAATAGACTTACATCTGTAGATAAGGCTAATGTCTTAGATACATCTCGACTATGGAGAAATATTGTCAATGAAGTAGCTAAAGATTATCCAAGTGTAAAAGTTAATCATATGTATGTTGATAATTGTGCGATGCAAATGGTACTTAATCCTAGTCAATTTGATGTAATGGTTACTGGTAACCTTTTCGGTGATATTATTTCTGATTTAGCATCTGTATTACCAGGCTCTATTGGCTTAGTACCATCTATAAGCCTAAACAAAGATGGCTTTGGACTATATGAGCCTTCTGGTGGTTCTGCTTATGATATCAAAGGTCAGGGTAAAGCTAATCCAATTGCGCAGATCTTGTCTGCCTCTTTGATGCTTTCTTATTCATTTGGATTGGTAACAGAGGCAGAAACCATTGCAAGTGCTATCAATAAGACTCTTGAAGATGGCTTTAGAACTTCAGATATATACACTCAAGGAACTAATTTAGCTTCTACAATAGAGTTTACTGATGAGATTATAAATAGACTATAAAACTCTTATTATATTATCCTAAAGAAATGTTATTCTTCTTGGCTATACTAGTAGCTAGTCTAGCTACCAAAGCATATACTATACCTAAAATAATAGTTATTACACCTAACCATAAAAAGTAATTTTGATAGATATTTAAACTCATAATAGGATCAATTTTACCTTCTGGCATAGCTACAAGCTGACCTAGTTTACCAGATAATGCGCCGCCAAAAGCTAATGCAAGCATAAAAAAGCCCATGCCTAACGTAACTATCTCTTTTCTAAAATAAATCGCTATCAAAGAAAAACCTAAAGCAGCAACCAACAACTCTGCTAATGCTCCAAAGAAAAAATAGATAATCATCCAATTACCATCAATAAAACCATTTTTCTGCGTTAGCATAATCACTAAATATAATGTTAATGGAGCTATTCCAGCTATCACGGTACCTATAGAATATTTATAAGGGATTGATAAATGACTCACACTCTTCTTATAAAGTATTGCCAAAATAGGACTTAGAACAACTAACCAAAAAGAGTCTAGTGCCGCATAAGTTGCTGGAGAAACATTAAATCCAATCAGATTAAGATTTACATTATGGTCAGCAAACAAAACTAGTGTAGAAAACATTTGGTTATAAATAATAAAATAGATAACTGCTTCAATTACTAAAATCACACCTATTATCTGTAGTATTTTTTCTTTTTTACTCGAAGTATTCTTTGCATCATTCAGCATGTACAAAAAAGTTAATAAACATACAACTATTATCAAATACAGAGATATATCTGTCATCTGAAATAAAGCATAGCAAATAGCTATTTGTAATAAACATAGCAATGAGACTAAGGCTTTAGTTTTATTGGTTATTTTTTTATTCGCTGGTTCAATATCTTTTAATAATCTTGCACGCCAAGCATAATTTGATAGTGCTAAAATCATACCTATAACACAAATTATAAAAGCATATGAATAACTAGTATATTTTGCAATAATAGGAGTAAATGCTATTGCTAAAAAACTCCCAATATTTACTCCCATATAATAAAGTGTAAATGCTGAATGCGATTGTGCAGGATTATCATTAAAAATCTTTGAAATTAAAGCTGTTGGAGCAGGTTTAAATAAACCATTACCAACAATAATTAATGATAAAGCCCAACTGATATGCTTAAGATCATTAGACATTGCTAACACAACATAACCTAATAACAGTAATATCGCACCAATAACTAGAGCATTTTTTATGCCGATAACTTTATCAGATATATATCCACCTATGGTTGGCGTAATATAAATTAATGAAGCAAATATCCCAAAAATTAGATATCCTTGTGACTCACTAATATTACTAGCTGTTATAAAAAGCATAAATAAAGCTTGGAAGCTATAAAAAGCATATCTCTCCCATAACTCTATAAACCACAATACCGAAAACTGCCTTACCTTTATATCTTTTATCAAAATCAATTCTCTTTACTAAATTTATAACAATATAATCTATAATAGATTGTGCAAAATAGTAAGCCTAATTTTGTTTTAATGATTATAAATTGACTATAGATATGTAGTCACTTAAACTTTTCTTATATACCTCTTTACTGTTTTGAAAATGCTTATAACAAAACTCGATGAAAATTCTTTTAGCCTGAATGTCAAAACTAACTGTGTAATATCTTTTGACTATAACACCAATCAGCATGGGCAATTTAAGCTCTATCACAATGATATAGTTGTAGAATGTCATCCAATCCAAACTACCATATTAAAAACTAAGTATTATCATATTGAGTGGTTACTAGAAGCTCATAAAGAATATATCTTAAAGATTGTTTGCGATACTCAAAATGTAAGTATACAAAATGGTTGGCTATATGATGATTCTTTGCTTGAGCAAGGAGGTATCTGCTTTAGTCTGAAACATGGTAAATGGCAGTCATATTATTCTCATGATAATTCAAATATAAGAAATACTGAACGTCTACAATATCACTTTACTGCAAAAGAAGCTTGGTTAAACGATCCTAATGGATTAGTTTACTTCAATGGTAAATATCACATGTTTTATCAGCACTACCCTTATGGTAAGCATACGGCAATGCTACACTGGGGACATGCTGTATCTGAAGATATGGTACACTGGCAACATCTACCTATTGCTATTTACCCACAAAACGATCTTGATGATAGATATATTGGTGGCGCCTTCTCAGGAAGTGCTACAGTTGTCAATAATGAGCTTTTTCTAACTTATACAGAGCATTTTGAAGATTTAGACAACACTCCAAATGTTTTTATAGAAAAACAAAATCTCATCAAAAGCAAAGATGCTATTCACTTCTCAAAACCAAAAACTGTAATAAATCATAAGCCAGATTTTTGTTCTTATGATTTTAGAGATACTAAAGTGTGGTTTGATGAAAATTTTGACTGTTATTACCTAGTTATTGGTACCTATGCAAGTGGATACCCAAGCGTTGTACTGTATAGATCTGATGATGCTGAAAACTGGATTTATCATAGTATCTTATTTCAAGAAAAAACTCTCTCAGGTAGAACATTAGAGTGTCCAGATCTATTTTACCTTGATGGTAAATATGTTCTTATTTTGTCAATATTTGAAACCAAAGATAAAAAAGATTTTAATTATCAATCGTATTACTATATTGGTGATTTTAATGGTAAACACTTTATCCCAGAGACTCCTCTTAGATATATAGATTCAGCAAAGGAGTTTTATGCTCCACAAACTTTCGAAGCTAATGGTAATAGGTATGCAATAGGCTGGATGAACTGTTGGGAAGATTTTAAAAATCGAGCAAAAGAAGATTCTGCAGGCGCTATGAGCTTAATGAGACAGCTTAAAATAAACAAAGATAAGCTTTTATCTTATCCCGTAAATAATTATAAAAACCTTAGAAATAAAACTATAGAAATTAGAAACTTCGATCAAGATATTACTTTGCCCTCAAATCTAATAGAACTAAATTTAGATTTTAACTCTAAAGAGCAATGGCAACTAAATCTTCTAAAAACCAATCAAAATCATGTCTTTAATATTAGCTATCAAAATAATCAATTAACTGTAAAAAACAACTCCTCGCATGTTATAACTGAAGCTTCTATAGCAGATATATCATCTCAAAATGTAAGTATGGATATTTTCTTAGATACAACTAGTATAGAGCTTTTTGTTAATAAAGGTGAAGAGTCTATTACGATGAGATTTGATCCGTCTAATATAATAGAAAATACATTACAGATAAGTGTAGCTAATAAAAGTGATATAACTGTCAAGCTACATGAGCTTAGTTCAATATGGGAATAAAAAAACAGAGAGTATAGTAATGGCATCAATTAACACAAGTAATCAAGTATCTACTTTTATAGTCCCAGAAAACTTAAAAATAAAAGCCGTAACTATTTGTTTTATAGCTGCTTTTATTACTGGTGGTTTTGGAGCTATATTAGGACTAGTATCACCTCAAATTTCTAGTCATTATCATGTAAATGTATCACATATTGTCTATATTGATGTGTTGAATATATTAGGTCTCTTGATAGGTAACGCCTTAAGCTCAAAAACAATGAGTTCTCTAGGCTGTAGAAATACATTATTAATCGCTTTAGTAATAGGTCTTATCGCTCAATTTACTATAGCAGCTGGATTCCCTTTATATATCTATGCTTTGTGTGCTCTTTTAAATGGTACTTGTGTAGGCTTTTTAGTTCCTGCTGTTAGTCAGACTATTCATGCAGCATACGCTAAAAGTGGTAAGAGTGAATCACGCTTAAATGTTCTAAATTTCTTCTTTGGCGCAGGATCTGCATTTGTACCTTTTATTGGTGGTCATATTGTTGAACACTTCTCATGGCGTGCAGTATTTATAGGTATGGGATGCTTATACTTAGTCTTATTAGTAATTATTTTTTTGACTAAATTTGAAGATAAAAGTTCTATCGAAATAGATAATATAGACAATCAGCTCAAACCATCTAAACCAAAACTTCTAAATCTTAGTGTAGTGTTGATTGCGTTAGCGATAATGATTTATGTATACATCGAATATATTGTTTCATATTGGTTCTCACCATATTTACAAGAAGCTAAGCATCTAAAAGTCACAGATGTCGGTCTTATTATTGGCTTATTTTGGGGTATTATTGCCATTTCAAGACTGATTGTAGGACTATTCGTACTCACAAGAATTAAGCCTGCTGTTTATATTATGATAAGTTCATTTATTACCCTAATAGGATTTATAATATTCTTGATTGCTGAGAGTCTTTATGGGTTTATATTAGGTGGTGTAGTGTTAGGGTTTGGATGTGCGGCGATGTTCCCTACACTTTTGGGCTATGGTATAAATAATGCTAATTACTCAAGTCCTAAAATATCTTCTTTCTTGATAATGTCTGGTTCTATCGGCGCTTCAATCTGCTTGTTTATTTCTGGATTCTTAGGTCAACATATAGACAAACAGGTTCCCATTATACTTGGACCAATTTTATGTGTGATTATTATAGTTATAATTTTTATGGTATATATAAGAAAGTCTACTTCTCAACAAAATAGAACGTAAAAGGTTTCTCTTGAGGTTTTATTTTATCTATTAATTGTACATTTTGGCATTTCTTATATATCACAGTATAGCCTAGTGTTTTAATATCATTATCTATATAAGCATATTCACCACCACAACCAGGGAAAACCATAACCATAGAACCTTTAGAATCTAACTTATACCATTGTCTTACAAACTTAGGATGCTCTCTCATAAAGACAGTCAAATAAAGTCCATAATCCCAACTTCCTGATGCATACTCTGGGTAAGCTAAGTGATTATCTTTAATTAAATTATCGGCTACTACGGCAATATCATTCCCAATATTATTATGCTCTATCTTATTATTTGTGAAAGTACTGATATTAAATGCAATAAAATAAATTAAATTCACAATCAAACCAAGTACTACTACTTTATATAGAGAAATATTTGAGACTTTTAGTCTAAATAATATGTATATAGCAGGAATAAATAATGTTGTTGCACACACTAACCATTCTGTTGGTAAGGTCCCGTTGAACATCTCTAATAAACAAAAGATTATATATGGAACTATTCCTATATAAATTATAGCTTTTTGGTTATTGGATAGTTTAGAGTGTATTCTTATTATATTTTTTCTAAAAGCTAAATATATAAGAATAACTATAGCAACAGCAAAGTTAAGTAGCTGAAATATACTATCAAATAAGCCATTAAATATATTAAAGAGCATACTAGAATTAGGTTCTGCAACTCTAGCTGCTGCATAATGTATAGTGATAAAGTTAAGCTCATACAAAGAAACCATACCTGGTATTAGTAATACAAAACCAAATACAGCTGATAACAAAATATTCTTAGTGTAACAAGCTTTATAATTAAATATTAAATATGCCAGCATTGCTACTGCTACTATAGCTATTTGAAACTTAGCATACACTGCTAAAGCAACTATTAAAGCCGTTAAAAGCCAATAGATAGTTCTATTTGTATTTATAGCTTTTATAAAGTAATAAGCACTTGCCGTCCAAAATGGTAGCAGTATTATATTTTGATTATATTGAAGAAAAAATTCTCCCATATAAAAAAAGCTTAATAATGATAGTAGCGTGACAAAGATAGCTTCTTTATGCTCAGAATATAGCCTCATTATCTTGTATACATAGAGCCAAGTAACTACTATACAGATAGATGTTGCTAGTAGATTCGCTAATAATGGCGAAAAAAGTAATATAAATGGTTTTAGGAACAATGCTCCTAAACCAGGATGCTTATCATACATTAAACTTGGATGCATACCCCACATAATATTTTCTACAGTGTCAGGAGAAATACTATTAGGAGAGTGAATCAAAAGAGTTAGCCCATCCCATATCAAAAGATACAAAATGACAAAAAGAACTAGAGGAAATATTTTTTTCATTTAGAGATTTTATTTAACAAATATTTTTGTAAGAGTATACAGATGTTTTTGATACAATTTAAGGATTGATTTAACAAAAACAATATATTGATATGCTTAGTATCATACAAAGAGTAAACTGTGCAAATGTAGTAGTTGATGGTCAAAAAGTTGCTGATATAAATAAAGGTATCTTAGCACTAGTATGTGTTGAGAAAGAAGACACCCACCAAAACTTCGAAAAAATGGCTGATAAAATCATCAAGTATCGTATATTTGAAGATGATGCAGGCAAGATGAACTTATCTCTAGCAGATATTGATGGAGAGATAATTCTTGTACCACAATTCACACTTGCTGCTGATACAAAAAAAGGTAATAGGCCAAGCTTTAGTAGCGGTTGTCCTCCGGAAATAGCAAAAGAAAAATTCAAAGAATTTGAAGGCATATTTAAGAATAAACATGATAAAGTCCAAACTGGAATATTTGGTGCTGATATGAAAGTATCTCTGACAAATGATGGGCCTGTAACTTTTAGTTTTAAGGTATAAAATGCAAAAAAGAATTTGTATAATTGGTGGTAGTGGTGAAATGGGTCAAATGACTCAAAACATCTTTGGTAAATTTTTACCTGAATATACTCTAACTATTTTCGGTCATAGTGATTGGCAAAATCCTGAGCAAAAACTTGCTAATCAAGACATTGTAATACTATCTGTACCAATATATATGACGGATGAAATCATTAAAAAGACTATTCCTTATCTTTCTAAAGGGACAATATTAGCTGACTATACCAGTATTAAAAAAGATCCTCTAGATAGTATGTTAGCTAACTATGATGGACCTGTTGTTGGTCTACATCCTATTTTTGGCCCAACTATTAGCTCTCCTGACAATCAAGTAATTGTAGTATGTGATGGTAAGCAACAGGATAAGTATCAATATTTTATCGATGATCTAGCAAGAATTGGCTTTAGTATTGAGAAAATGACTGCCGAAGAGCATGATGAAGCTATGACTTTTATCCAAGGAATTGAGCATTTTAGTGTGTATTGTCTAGGACTATTTCTTAAGCACAAAAATGTTGATATTCAAAAAATGTTAAAACTAGCTAGCCCAGTATATAAGATGGAACTCAACATTGTTGGTAGACTTTTTAGCCAAGGTCCAGGATTATATGCTGATATTATTATGTCAGATAAGCAAAGACAACAAACTATCGCGGAGTTCGCTGAATTTGTAAGCTCTAATGCTGAGAAAGTATCTGATGGTGATAAACAAACATTTATCGAAAACTTCAAAGCAGTTAAAGAATGGATGGGAGATTTCGCACCACAATCATATAAGAATACAGATAAACTATTACTTAAAAAGAAAGGTTATTAATCTCTTTAACTAATTTTTTACCTTTAATTGGATTAAACATTATAGAGCTTAGCGATAAATGATCCGCTCCAGCTTCGATATATTTTTTAGCATCTTCAACAGTATAAATACCTCCACCACCAATTATAGTAATGCTATCGCCAAACTCTTCTCTAGCTTTTTTGATAGCTGGCAAACTATACTCATGTAATGGATAACCTGAGATACCACCCTTAGCTGTAGGTATAGTATTACACAAATGAAAAGTTGTAATACCTACTGCAAGGTATTCTCTAATCTTAGCATTATGATCTACAGTTGGTGGCATCTTGATACTGATATTTCTATCTTCAAATAAAGATGCTAATTCAGCTGGAAAATCAACAATACTAGCATTAGGACAACCTATATTTATCTCAATATTTTTATGGTTTGCAAACTTTGATAACTTTAATGTCTCTGCAAAACTATACCAGTCTGACATCTCTAATGCTGCTAGAGATATTATATCCTGAGCTCTTTTGGGTGGGTTTGCATTTGCTAATCCTGGATTACGTAAACCAATCTTATTACGCCAAGCGTTTTTTTCTACTTTACGAATAGTTTTTATCGCTTGCTTGATAAGTCCCCAACGTCTATTAACTGTAAAAGAACCATAAACATTCGAAGTTTCTGTAAATTTAAGATATTTGCCAAACGGTGGCGAAATTATTATTCTTTTAAGATCTTGATTTTGCATCTTAACACTCAAACTCTTTTAACTTCTCAACAATATCATCAGCACGAAGTAGAGGTCTACCTACGATAATGTAGTCAACACCTAGCTCTTTAGCCTTTTTAGGTGTCAAAGCATTAAAGTGATCATCACTTAAGTCACTCTCGAGTCTCACACCAGGTACATATAATTTAATTTTATCCCCAAATTTAGCTCTAACATCTGCAACTAAATGTGGATGACATATAAAGTTTTCCACACCTAAATTCACACATCTTTCAAATTTAGCTAGGCTATCTGCTTTATCAAAGTTAGCATCACTACTAAGAGTAATCACAGCTAATGGTATTGCTTGAGTATCTGCTGTAAGTGCTGCTTTGACCATTTCATCACTAGCAGTACCATGAAATGTGAAGTATTTAAAATTTGGAATAGCTTTTGAGTAGTTTTCTATTGCGGTTTTAACTGTATTAGGAATATCGTGTAACTTAAAATCCAAAAAAATATCTTTATCGCCAACTAATTGATGAATTTCTTTAAAGGATAGCGTTGAACACAGAATATGACCAATTTTAACACAGTCAACATACTTTGAAACAGTGGCTGTTTTCTCTAAATCAGACTTAGAGATACCATCTGCTGAGAACATTATTTTCATTAAGTTTCTCAAATGATTAATCGATGTTGAAACTATATATTAGTTTAATTTATGGAGATAGTAAACTATATTTTTAGCTTCTCATTTTGATCTATGTCAAATTATGATAACTGTGTCTAATAGTCTTTGGTTGATTTAGTTTTTTCCAATTTTTAACTTTATATTTTTGAAAAATTTTTAACTCAAGATCTAACTTACTTTTTATAAAATCCTTAAAATTATGTATTATTAGATTATATAGATAATTATTTTTATCTATATATCTCATTATAGAAGCATAAAAGGTAGGTTTATTATGGCTTTAAAAGTAGTTATTTCTCATAGAACTCAATATAAGTACGATAAGAAAATTTCATTATCTCCTCATATAATAAGATTAAGACCTGCTCCACATAGCAGAACACCAATAGAATCTTATTCACTCAAGATTAAGCCAGAGAATCATTTTATTAACTGGCAACAAGATCCATTTGGAAACTATTTAGCTAGATTAGTCTTCCCTGAACGAACTGATGAGTTTAGTATTGATGTTGAAATTATTGCTGACATGATTACTATTAATCCTTTTGATTTTTTTGTTGAAGAAGGAGCAAAGGACTATCCTTTTCAATACAAAAAAGATTTGAAAAAAGAGTTAGCACCATATCTGGAGTTAGAAGATGACTCAAAAGAGTTAAGAGACTTCGTCGCTTCTATAGATAAATCTAAAAAACCCATAATAGACTTCTTAGTAGAGATAAATCAGAAAATATATAACACGCTTAACTATACTATCCGACTTGAACCAGGTGTTCAGACTCCTAAAGAAACTCTTGATAAAAAACTAGGAAGTTGTAGAGACTTCTCTTGGCTATTTGTACAAGTTTTAAGACATCTTGGTCTTGCAGCAAGATTCGTATCAGGCTATTTGGTACAATTAAAAGCTGATGTTGAGTCATTAGATGGGCCTAATGGACCAGAAGAAGATTTTACAGACTTGCATGCTTGGACGGAGGTTTATGTACCTGGAGCTGGCTGGATTGGTCTTGATTCTACTAGTGGGCTTTTTGCTGGAGAGGGTCATATACCTCTAGCTTGTACTCCTCACTATAATAGTGCTCATGCTATTGAAGGTGCTACTGATGTCTGTGAAACAGAATTTTTCTACGAGAACAAGGTCACAAGAATATTTGAGTCTCCAAGAGTTACCAAACCATATACAGAAAAGCAATGGCAAGATATTTATAACTTAGGATTTAAAGTTGATAGAGATCTAGTTGAAAATGATGTCCGACTAACAATGGGTGGGGAACCAACTTTTGTATCTATAGATGACATGGAGTCAGCTCAATGGAATACAGAAGCTGATGGACCACATAAAAGGGTGTTAGCTAATAAGCTATCTAGAAAATTATTATCATCTACAACTAATGGTGGATTGTTACATCATGCTCAGGGTAAATGGTATCCTGGTGAACCTCTTCCAAGATGGCAGACTACTGTTTATTGGAGAAAAGACGGTAATCCTGTATGGAAAAATCCTGAATTATTGGCAGATATGAATAAATCATATCCATACAAAACTGCTGATGCTAAAAGATTCTTATCTACACTATCATTGGTTTTAGGAGTTAGTGATCAGAATATCGTAGCTGCTTATGAAGATCCTATCTACTACATAATGAAAGAGGCTGAGCTTCCAATAGATGTTGATCCGATGAAATATAATCTCAAAGATCCTTTAGAAAGACGCACTATAGCTGAGAAGTTAAGCCTTGGATTAGATGAAGAAGTGGGTTATGCATTACCTTTAGATTTCGGTAAAACAAAATGGATAAGCTCTAAATGGGAATTTAGAAGAGGAAACCTGTTCTTGCTAGCAGGTAACTCTCCTCTTGGCTTTAGACTTCCTTTAGACTCATTAATTCTTAAGCCACATGTCGAGATTGAGAAATCTGTCGAAACGGATTTATTTGCATCATATCCTAACCTTGGCGACTATATAACGCCAGTTGAGCAAAGAGCAAAAGAGATTAACTCAAATACGACACCTCATAACACTTATAGTGCATTTGTAAGAACTGCTATTTCTACAGAAATTAGAAATAATAAGCTATGTATATTCTTACCACCTATAAATGATACTGAAGTATTCTTAGATCTAATAGCTTCTATAGAAGCAACGGCTAAAAAGCTAAATATGGCTGTTATTATAGAAGGTTATGAGCCTCCTCAAGATAATAGAACAGATAGAATAAAAGTAACCCCTGACCCAGGTGTTATCGAAGTAAATATCCAACCAGCACACTCATGGAAAGAGCTAAGTGATAATATACTTGGATTATATGAAGATGCTAGACAGTGTAGACTTGGCACTGAGAAGTTTGCTATTGATGGCAAGCACACTGGTACTGGTGGTGGTAACCATGTTACTCTAGGTGCTGCTAAGCCAAGTGACTCACCACTATTAAGAAGACCTAATTTGCTTAGAAGTTTGATAACTTTTTGGCAACATCATCCTGGTTTATCATACCTATTTAGTGGCGCATTTATTGGTCCTACTTCTCAAGCACCAAGAGTTGATGAGGGAAGACTAGAAAATCTATACGAATTAGAAATAGCATTCTCACAAATACCAGATGATGATACAAATGTACCATTCTGGTTGGTTGATAGATTATTTAGACATATGCTGACTGATATTACTGGTAACACACACAGAAGTGAGTTCTGTATCGACAAACTTTACTCTCCAGATAGTAGCTCAGGCAGACTAGGTATTTTAGAGCTTAGAGCATTTGATATGCCTCCTCACTCTCAGATGGCGCTACTACAAATGCTATTAGTAAGAGCATTGGTCTCTTGTTTTTGGAAAAAACCATACAAGCATGACCTAGTACGTTGGGGGACAAGACTACATGATAAATTCTTATTAGAGCATTATGTAAAAGAAGATATTAGAGAAGTTGTACAGTTCCTAAATGATGAAGGCTATGAGTTTAAACTTGAATGGTTTGATCCATTCTTTGAATTTAGATTCCCTCTATACGGTATGACTACTATCAACAATATGCACTGCGAAATAAGAGCTGCGATAGAACCATGGCATGTATTAGGTGAAGAATCTAGCTCTCAAGGAACTGCAAGATATGTTGACTCTTCTGTAGAGAGATTACAGCTAAAAATCCAAAACTTTAACGATGAAAGATATGCAGTAGCATGTAATGGTGTACAAATTCCATTATCAAAGACAAATATCGAGGGCGAGTATGTCAGTGGTCTTCGATATAAAGCGTGGCAACCTTGGTCAGCATTACATCCAACTATTGGCGTTGATACTCCATTAACTTTTGATATCGTTGATAAATGGAATAATAGATCTATAGGCGGCTTTAACTACTTTGTTTCTCATCCAGGTGGAAGAAGTTATGAGACATTCCCTGTTAACTCATACGAAGCTGAATCACGTAGAATTAATAGATACTGGGATTTCAATCATTCACAAGGCGATCTTGTTGAAAATGATCTTGTTGTATCAGCTACTGGTAATACTGCTTACAGTAATGAGACTAATAGAGTTATTGTAGATAAAAAAGGTAGCTCTAAGCAGTTTAACTACCATCAAATGCCTAAGAATAAAGAATATCCATTTACTCTGGATTTAAGACAAAAGTGGATAAAAAATAACTAATATCTTAAGATTTTTTCTTTTAAATTATTCAAATCAACTTATTGAGCTTTTAATACTTTGCAAACTATTTGCTAGTAATCTTATATAGTTTGGATCTTGAGGGATACCTTTGATATTTTGTTTTTTTACAAGCTTACCAAGCTTTTTAGTTAAGTCTTTATCTTTATTAATTTCATTGATATTTTGACTTATCGCTGGATAGAGTTGCTCATCAACTTTTTTAATCTTATCTCGATATATAGATAGACAATCTGAGCTTTGTTGCTCGAGCTGTTGCTGAGTTGCATTTTTTGCATAATAATCTTCTATTTGTTTAGATAAATCCATTTGTAATTGGATAAAAATCAGAAACGAGTTGGGCTCTAAGTGATTCTTTTTTGCTAAAGCTTGAGCATTTTGTAGTACTCTAAGCTCTTGATCTGCATCATATAGAGGACTATTAAGCTTATGCTTACAGACTCCTACACCCTGCATTAATGCAGCTCTTTCTACCAAAAGATTAAGTGACTTTTCAACTGAAGCATAAGAGGCTCCTACCATAACAGCAAGTAGCGCTATTATTTTGAGTAATTTAGTCATATTTAAACCTTATTTTATTTATGTTTTGCACAATTATAACAACTTAACCTTACAAAACTTTAACTCTTAGATAACCATATTGTGATTTATAATGATAAGTATAGATATCTTTTACAGCAATTCCTAAGGAGTGTGAGGTATGTTAAAAAAATCTTTATCGGTACTATCCGCTTTAGCATTATCATCTTGTAGCATAGTTGGAATCAATAATACTCCTCAAGCTAAATATACAAATATTAAAAAAGATGATAATTTTTATGTTAGAGTTTATGCTCCTCTTACTGAAGCTCAAGTAACTGTCGAAGACTCTGACTATAAATCTGCTGTCAACAAAGGTTTTGGCTACTTGTTTAGATACATAACTGGTGCAAACATTGCTAAACAAGATATACAAATGACCGCTCCTGTCAAAATAGAACAATCTTCACAAAAAATTCAGATGACAGCTCCAGTAATGATAGCTGGAGACGATAAATCATGGACTATAGCTTTTGTATTACCGGCTCAATATACTCTACAAAATGCTCCAAAACCAACTAGTGATAAAATCAAATTGGTTGAGAAACCTGAAACTAAAATGGCGGTAATTACATTTAGTGGTTTCCTAGACAAAGACTCTATAGATAGCAATACTACTAAACTTAAAACATGGATAAAAGCCAACAATTACGAGATAGTCGGTCAACCTGAGGCAGCTGGGTATAATCCGCCATGGACAATACCATTTTTACGTACTAATGAAATTATGATACCGATAAAATAACATCTCTATTTCAAATATCAAAACATGATTTCAATAAAGCTTTAACCTTATCTAATCCTAGCTCATTCATCAAATCAATATTTCTTTGAGGTATATCATCAGGATTTGGATAGTTTGCTATTACTCTCTCAAGAGACTCTTCACGAATCAAGTGCAACATCGGATAAGGCGAACGGTTTGTATAATTCTCAACATCATTTAAGTCTACCCCTTCAAACTGATAGTCAGGATGAAAACTTGCTATCTGATAAACTCCTTCTAATGACATATCAATCAAAAGGTTATCTGTATCATATAGAAAGTCATTGTAGTCGTAGAAGTCTTGTAAAATATACGGATGAATAACTAAAGTTGTCTCAATATTCGTGTCACTCTCTAATTGCTCTAGTTCTGTCTGTACTTCTGCTAATAATTGATCTGTATTTGTTGCTTCTGAGACAAAATAACGAACTCTATTTTTAACAACTTCACGCTTAGCGAATGGGCAAAGATTCATTCCGACAACAAATGTCTTGACCCAATTTTGTGTAGCAGTAATTATTTGCTGTTTACCCATGTCCAATATCAATAATAAGATTTACTTACCATTATACTCTTTTGTCATAATAAGTTTGTATATAAAAATCTCTTCAGTAAGTTACATAGCTTAATTTCTGCTAAAATAAAGTTACAAATATATAACTAGCAACTAGAAGAAATATGGAAAAAGTAAACTTCACATCTCATGGATGTAATATATCAGCACAGCTATACAAGCCTGAAAACTTTGATCAAAATAGTAAATATCCTGCGATAGTTTTATGTCATGGTTTTGCCGGTTTCAAGGAAGTATTACTACCTGCGTATGCAGAAGCTTTTGCAAAGGCTGGATATGTTGTACTTAACTTTGACTATAGAGGTTTTGGCGAGAGCGAAGGCGAAAGAGGTCGACTAGTACCAAAACTACAAATCGAAGATATTCATTCTGCGATTAATTATATAGCTGGTCTTGATTTTGTTGACTCTAATAAGATCGGGCTTTGGGGTACTTCTTATGGTGGTGCTAATGCTATCACAGCAGCTGCACAAAATGACCTTGTCAAATGTTTATCAGTTCAGCTGACTTTTGCTAATGGTGAGAGAGTAATAACAGGTAATATGTCTGATGAAGAAAAAGAAAAATTCATTGGCATGATAGATAAAATGCTAGCTAAGAAAGAAAAAACTGGCAAAGAAATGATGGTGCCATTACATAAGGTACTAACAGATGAGCAATCTAAAGGCTTCTATGAAAGATATAGTAAAGAGTATGATGCTTTTGATATTAAGATTCCATTTCTGACAGTTAATGAAACTATGTCGCATAAACCTGAGAACTATATTGGCGATCTAAAAATCCCTGTACTAATAGTTGCCTCTGATACTGACTCTGTAAATCCAGTTGAAGAGTCGCATATTTTATATGAAAAAGCTAATGAACCAAAAGAGCTAATGATTCTAGAGGGTATTAGTCATTATGAATGTTATGAGGGCGAACCTCTACAAAAGATATTAGCTAAGCAAATTGCTTGGTTTGATGAGTATGTAAAATAACTCGTTTTGTCACTCTACGACTAGATCGTAGAATCTAATTCTTATTTTCAGTTTAAACTCTCAAGTGGATCCTATGGTCAAGCCATAGGATGACTAAAAACTACCCCGTCTTGCTTCGCAAGCCACCCCTTCAATATTTGAAGGGGAATCAGCACATTAGCGGTTAGTAGTGTCAAAAGCAAATGATTAGAAAATAAAACTGTTTAAACGAAGTGAGTTTTTTATTTTCCATTTGATTTTGACTACGATAGCGTAGTGCTAGGCAGTTTTGCATACTTTTTCTGCCATGAAAAAAGTATGTCGCTATAACTTACGCAGTAAGTAGCGAAATATTTTATAAATCGTTGTTTGATCTCTTAATTTCAAAACCTTTAGGTTCTAAATATTTATTTAACTTATTAAAGTATCTATCATTTTCTTTAGTGTTGACTATCGGTAATAATTCTTTTCCTACTTTACTAAGTTGTACTCCATAGATTTTTAAATTACTATCTACATTATCTTTTTTATCTAAAATATAATTACTCAAACAACTAGTTATACTACAGTCTATATCCGTAGCTTCTGCTGAGTAACGAAACTCTCTCCAACAATTATAATCTGATGTTATAAGTCCATATTCTTCTAATAAATTTAGATCAGTAAATCCTAGTCCAAAATTAATTAATGAATTATTACCCGCTGTTCCATCTAGGGAGCAAACTTTAGCATCAATTATTTCCTTATCAACCCTAAATACAAGACAACATGAACATAGTCTATTAAACAAGTTAGCTATAGCTTTATCTAGTTCTTCTAATATTTTTAATGCCTTAATAGAAAAAGAGCCCGGAGTTTCAGCTTCTCTTGCTAATATCTCTGACCACATTTTTTGCATTTCTTCGCTAGATATATCCTCTGAAATCCTAGTAAATTTATTAAACCATTCTTGATCAATATCTAAAATTTTATTTGGATCAGCATTATTATCTTTTAGTTTATGGCAAGCTTCATAAAAACATACTAACCTATTATACTTTCTAGCAGCTAAAATGGGATCTTCTTGTCCATCCATTACTTCTTTAGCTAATTGGCTTTTATATGTTTTTTTATTATAAACATCTAATTTTTTAATACTGTTAGCTATACCATCATATATTTTAAGCTGAAGATTTTTACAGATTGGATTTTTAACTTTAATATCAAAACTCATGATTAAACTCTAAGCACTGTCCTCTTTGATCACTCACAACCTTACCTTTATGATATTTCACTACACCATTTACAATTGTTGTCTGGACTTTTGATTGGAAAGTAACACCATCAAATGGAGTCCAACCACATTTATAATGACAGCATTCATCTGTCACAGTATGTGGATCATTAAGATCTACTAATACTAGATCGGCATGATACCCTTCACGGATAAAACCACGATCTTTTACTTTGTAGACAATTGCTGGAGCATGAGCTGTCTTTTGTACGACCTGCTCAAGAGTTAAGAAACCATTGTGATAATGCTCTAATACTGAGATAAGAGCCTGCTCAACAAGTGGCAAGCCTGCCGGAGCTTTGAAATAAGTACCTTGTTTCTCTTCCCAAGTATGAGGTGCGTGATCTGTAGCAATCACATCGATAGTGTCATTAGCAACACATTCAAGAAGCTTCAAACGATCGCTCTCTTCTTTGATTGCTGGGTTACATTTGATACGTGAACCCTTATCAGCATAATCTTTACGTGAGAAGAATAAATGATGAGCACAAACTTCCGCAGTGATTCTCTTTTCCTCAAGAGGAATAGTATTATCAAAATGTACCATCTCTTCAGCTGTAGTTAGATGTAGCACATGTAATCTTGAGTTATATTTCTTTGCTAAACCAACTGCAAGCTCAGATGATTTAAAACATGCCTCACGCGAGCGAATCTCTGGATGTAAGTCAAAAGGTACATTTTCACCATATTTCTCACGTGCCTTATTTTCATTCTCAGTAATTATTGGTGTATCTTCACAGTGCGTCACGATAAGTAACGGACTATCTTTGAAAAAGCCTTCTAAAGTCTCAGGATTATTCACTAGCATATTACCAGTTGAAGCACCCATAAAGATCTTAATAGCACAAGCATCATTTGGCTTTAGTCGTTTTAGTTCTTCGACATTATCATTTGTCGCACCTAGATAAAAAGCATAGTTTGCATGTGATCTAGCTGCAGCACGCTCTTTTTTCTCATCTAAACGCTCTACAACTGTAGTAGCGGGATTCACATTTGGCATCTCCATATATGATGTAATTCCACCCATTACAGCAGCACGAGATTCTGACTCAATATCTCCCTTATGCATAAGACCAGGCTCTCTAAAATGTACCTGATCATCTATCATACCTGGTAGTAGATGAAGACCTGTCGCATCTATAATTTTATCTGCTGATTTGTCTATATTTGCGGCAACTTGAGAGATCTTGCCATTCTCTACTAAAACATCAGATTTAAATGTTTTGCCTTCATTTACAACTGTAGCATTTTTGATAAGTAAACTTTGTTTTGACATTTTTTCCTCCTTTATAATCTATCAAAATTATAAAGAACCATAGTATAAATCGCCATATTTAAAAGTAATATTTATCTAATCGTTCATGTTAATATGTCTAATAGGTTAATCACTACCAATTAGAGATAGTATGAATAAAGTTGAGCCTAATAATAATCAATACTGGTTAGATAGATGGCAAAATAATGATGTCGATTTTTGTCAAGAAGCTCCTAATGAATTCTTGGTTAAACACTTTTCTAGATTAAATATAAACAGCTCTTCAGTATGTCTGGTGCCAATGTGTGGCTGTAGTATAGATATGCTGTACTTTTTGTCTAAGGATGTTAAAGTAGTCGGTATCGAACTTTCAGAAAAAGCTGTTTTAGCATTTTTTAGCCAAAATAATATCAAATATAAAATTACCGAAGAGAGTGACTATAAGTGTTACAAAGGTAATGATATTGAGATATATGTAACAGATATTTTTAACTTACCTAAAATAATCAAAAATTTACTAACTTTTGATATTTGGTACGACCGAGGTGCTTATATTGCTTTGCCAGAAGATATAAGAACTAGATACGCAAAGATGATGCTACAAGTATGCTCTAAGAATACTCAAGTACTCCTATTGGTAATGGAGCATGACAAAAAATCTCGGACTCCTCCATATAGTGTTACTCAAGCTGAGCTAATAAAGAACTTCTCTCCAAATATTGAATTTGAGCTAATTGATAGTAAGCCAAGAGAATGTATTCCTGACTATAGAAAGGCCGAAGGAATGACAGAGCAATATTACACCGCTTATTTAAAAAAATGAAAACCATGATGAATTAGATTTTTCTGGCTTTTGGGTGAATTTATCGTTGATGTTTTGCATATATTTATTTAGAACATCTAGTGTACAACTGCCATCCTCATCCATAATTGGTAATTTAACATATTCACCATCATATCTAAGTTTAACTTTGTAAGTATCGCCATCTTTGAAAAGCTCAAACTGTAGATTGCTTGCATAGCCTGGTGCTTCTTGTAGAGGTACTCCTAGAGCTCCCATAACCTCCAAAAGAGTCAAATCATGACCTGAGTAATAAGTCATTTTATATTTAGATTTACCATCAGCAGCATTATTTAAATCTTCAATTATTCTATTAGTAAGTTCACCGCCCATAATATAGGCAACTTTTTGTGATTTGAACTGTTGTGCTAAACCCCAATCTGTAAGAGCAATTATCTGATTAGCATCTTCTTGAGATAATCCTTTTGGTAGAGGTTTACCATGCGCTTTGGCAACTATCAAAACATCTCCTACTGTAATAACATCATTTAAACCTGATATTTTATTACCTAATATTTGCTGCCATTTTGCAAAGTTAGGTTCTGCTTCTTTAGTCTTATCTTGCCATACTTTAGAGTTATAGATATATTCTCTCAACACAGCTAGATACTGCTCATAAGGAAACTGTATAAGCTTAGATTCAGCTGATAAAGTCATAATTGGAATCGGTTGAAAACCTCCATTAATAGCATACTGTCCGTTATCTAAAGCTGGACCAGTACCTGCTGGATATAGCCCCATTAATAAACTTTGCGCACTCTCTACAGTGCGATTAGTATGGCTAGATAATACAAAAATACTCTGATTTTGATATTCAGTAGAAAGTAATTTAAAGTTTTTGATATATCTTTGTCTTAGCTGACTACCTAGATTAAACTCTTGATTCATACCAATCGGAGTAAGCTCAGACAGTCCTGTTCCCCAATCATATTCAGCATTTTTAATATTTGCAAAAGGCGCTCTATCACCATGGCGTGTAATCATCGATACAAAAACTAGCTTACCCTCTGAGTAACCTAGTGGTATTAACAAAAATAGTAATGTGAAAGTCGCAATAATTTTTTTCATAACTTTGTTGAGAAGTCTTTTTAAATAATTCACATATATTAACATTTTAAAAAATGAAAACTATGATTTTATAGGTTGATACAATTATTTGTCAGATCGACTTAGATAAATTGTTGCATATCAGAATATCTTATATATAAAATCAAAATAACATATTTTTATTTATAACAAAACTCTGTAATAATAGTCACATCTTAATACAGAACATATTTTAAAAGGTAATTAGAAATGAAAAAAGCAGTCTTAGTAATCACAATTAGTTTAGCAACTTTAAATTTTGGTTTTAGCTTATATCAAGTTGGTGGTACGAACTCTAGCTCTTTCCCACCTCCTGTTATGCAATTAGCATAGTTTTTTACACTAAATTTCCCAAAAACTCTCCTACAAATATCTAGCACAAGCATAAACCAAATATCACAATTCCTACAGCAGATATTTAAATGTGCATTTCTATAATAGGTGTTTTTAAACTATGAAAGTGAAAAATCAAAAGAGATAAAAATTAATTGTAGTATAAAAATAGCTTTAAAACTAGACCAAAATCAACTTTAGTCAAAACTTGAGAAAACAGCCTTTACATATAGGTCTCGAATGCCTACAATACTTTCAATTTGCCTATTAACTTTGTAAAAAGTAATGACAGAAAAGTTTTTCAAATATTTTTTCTTCCAATTCAATTCATCACAAAAAGGTTGTTTTTATTATGATATTAGCTAACGATATGACTAATGCTATATTGGTTTTCCCAGATGGTACATACTATCTTGGTAGATCAATAGGAGTTCGTGGTTGGACAGACGGCGAAATTTGTTTCAATACATCAATGACAGGTTATCAAGAAACTCTTACAGACCCTTCTTATGCTGGTCAGATAATCACATTTACATTCCCTCACATAGGTAATGTAGGTATCAATAACGAAGATAACGAATCACTAGGTGTATTTGCTAAGGGTCTAATTGTTAGAGAAAATCTAACTAGCCCATCAAACTTTAGATCAAAAAAACATATAGATACATGGCTAAAAAATAGAAATATAGTAGGTATCTGTGGTGTTGATACGCGTGCTATAGTACGTAAAGTGCGTAAAGAAGGTGCGGTAAGAGTTGCTATACTTTCAGTCAAACCAGGTGAGTTTCTAGATGCAAACTATGTCAGATCGCGTATCAAAAACAAATCAAACCTAAATGGTAGAGACCTTGCAATCAGTGTAACTACAAATAGAGAATATGATTGGAATGAGCATACATTCTCACTAGGCCAACAAGTATACAAACAACAAGAAAGCTATAAGTATAGTGTTGTAGTTATCGATTATGGCGTCAAATACAATATTCTGAGAAACCTAGTAGATGCTGGTTTTAAGGTAACTGTAGTACCTGCTGATAGTACTTATGAAGATATTATGAAACACAATCCTGATGGGGTGTTTTTATCAAATGGTCCTGGAGATCCATTTGCTACTTCTGATTACACTATGCCTGTAATCAAAAAACTTCTAGAAGTTAAGATGCCAATATTTGGTATCTGTTTAGGTAACCAACTATTAGCTCTAGCTGCCGGCCTAAAAACTAAAAAAATGCACAAAGGTCATCGTGGTGTAAACCAACCAGTACTCGATGCTGATACTAAGAAAGTTCTTATCACCAGCCAAAACCATGGTTTCGTGGTATGTGATGATGTAGTACCAGATAATATTGAGATTCATATGAGCTCACTATTTGATGGCACAGTTGAGGGATTGAGATTCAAAGACAGACCAGCTTTTGCGGTACAGTATCACCCAGAGAGCTCACCTGGTCCGCATGACTGTAAATATCTATTTAATGAATTTGCCGAGATGATAGCAGATAGTGAAAAAGGGAATTAATAAAATGCCAAAAAGAACAGATATAAAAAGTATTTTAGTTTTAGGTGCTGGTCCAATTGTTATTGGTCAAGCATGTGAGTTTGATTACTCAGGGACTCAAGCATGTAAGGTCTTAAAAGAAGATGGTTACACCGTCTATCTAGTAAACTCAAATCCTGCGACAATCATGACAGATCCTACAACGGCAGATAAGATCTTCATCGAACCGATTACAGTCGAGAGTGTTGGCAAAATCATAGCTAGAGAAAAACCAGATGCAATCTTACCTACAGTAGGTGGTCAGACAGCGCTTAATTGCGCTCTAGAATTAGATAAAGCTGGTATCCTAGAAAAATATAATGTCGAAATGCTTGGAGCAAAAGCTGACTCTATCGATAAAGCAGAAAATAGAGAAAGATTTAACAAAGCTATGGCAAAAATTGGTCTTGAAGTACCTAGAAACGTTGTAGTACAAACTATGGAGCAAGCTTATAAAGCTCTAGAAGATATCGGTTTACCAGCTATTATCAGACCATCATTTACACTTGGTGGTAGTGGTGGTGGTATCGCTTATACAAAAGAAGAATTTGAAAAAATTGTCAAAAATGGTCTAAGCCTATCGCCAACAAATGAAGTACTAATAGATGAGTCAATATTAGGTTGGAAAGAGTATGAAATGGAAGTCATCCGTGATAAAGCTGATAATTCTATTATTATATGCTCAATTGAAAACATTGACCCAATGGGTATCCATACTGGTGATAGTATCACAGTAGCACCAGCACTTACTTTGACAGATAAAGAATACCAAATCATGCGTGATGCTTCTATCGCTGTACTTAGAGAGATAGGTGTCGAAACAGGTGGCTCAAATGTACAATTTGCAGTAAACCCAGAGACTGGAAAGCTTGTTGTAATCGAGATGAACCCAAGAGTATCTAGATCATCAGCATTAGCATCAAAAGCTACTGGTTATCCTATTGCAAAAGTTGCAGCAAGATTAGCGGTTGGTTATACACTTGATGAAATTGATAACGATATAACAAAAGTTACTCCAGCATCATTTGAGCCAACTATTGACTATATCGTTACCAAAATTCCTAGATTTACATTTGAGAAATTCCCTACTACACCGTCAAACTTATCTTCACAGATGAAGTCTGTTGGTGAAGCTATGGCAATTGGTAGATCTTTCACAGAAAGTTTACAAAAAGCTCTTGTATCACTTGAAACTGGTTTAACAGGTCTTGATCAAGTTGAAATAGCAGGTGTAAGTGAATCAAATACTAAACAAGAAAACCAAGCAGCTATCTTAAAATCATTAGAAGAGTTATCTCCTATGAGAATACTAAGAGTAGCTCAGGCTCTTAGATACGGTATATCTCAACAAGAAATTTATAATGCTTGTAAAATAGACCCTTGGTTTATTGAGCAAATCGCTATCATAGTAGATGCTGAAGAGAAACTTAAAAAAACAGGTCTACCAAATAGCAAAGAAGAATTCTCTATTTATAAAAATCTAGGATTCTCTGATGCAAAAATTGCTGAACTTGTTGGCAGAACTGAAAGATATATTAGAAACTTTAGATTTGGTAAAGAAATCTACCCTACTTTTAAAAGAGTAGATACTTGTGCTGCTGAGTTTGACTCTAAATCATCTTATTTATATTCAACTTATGAGCACTATAGCTACGAAGAAATCGTTCGCGACTGTGAATCAGAAATATCTGATAAGAAAAAAGTTATAATTCTCGGTGGTGGACCTAACCGTATTGGTCAAGGTATTGAGTTTGATTATGCTTGTGTTCATGCTGCTAAATCTCTCAAAGAAGAAGGTATCGAAACTATCATGATTAACTGTAACCCTGAGACAGTTTCTACAGATTACGATACTTCTGATAAATTATACTTTGAACCATTGATGGCTGAAAATGTTCTTGATATTATCAAAAATGAAATGCGTAAAGGCGAAGTGCTAGGTGTAATTGTACAGTTTGGTGGTCAAACTCCTTTGAAACTTGTATCAGCTCTTCATGAAAACAACATCCCTATACTAGGTACAGATCCAGATAAAATTGATCTAGCAGAAGATAGAGAAAGATTCAAAGAACTACTAGATATAGTTGGGTTGAAACAACCTCTAAATACTATTGCCTATACAATTAATGAACTTAAGAAAAAAATTGTAAATGTTGGCTACCCTGTTGTTGTAAGACCTTCTAATGTATTAGGTGGCAGAGCAATGGAGATTGTTCATTCAAAAGAAGAACTTGATGCATATATTAAGACTAATGCTAAATGTATTCTTGAAGGTCCTATTTTGATTGACAAATTCCTAGAAAATGCAACTGAACTAGATGTCGATGCTTTAGCTGATGGTGGTGATCGCGTATTTGTTGCGGGTATTATGGAGCATATTGAAGAGGCAGGTATTCACTCTGGAGATTCGGCTTGTTCTATCCCTACTCGCTCATTATCAGATGAACAAATCGAAGAGGTTAAGCAGGCAACTATCAAGTTAGCTAGAGAGCTAAATGTCATAGGTCTAATGAATGTCCAATTTGCATATCAAAATGGTGAGCTATATGTAATCGAGGTAAACCCTAGAGCATCAAGAACTGTACCATTTGTAGCCAAAGCTACTGGTAATAGTATCGCAAATATCGCTACTAAGCTTATGCTTGGTAAGAAGCTATCTGAATTTATCTTAAACAACCCTATACCTAGACATTTCTCTGTCAAAGAGGCAGTATTCCCATTTGGCAGATTTGCTGATGTAGACTGCTATTTAGGCCCTGAAATGAAATCTACAGGTGAGGCAATGGGTATGGATAGATCTTTTGGAGTAGCATTCTATAAGGCTCAAGAAATGTCTTTTAATAAACTACCATTAAAGGGCAATATTCTAATATCTGTAAGTGATGCTGATAAACCAAAAATAATAGGACCTGTTAAAGAGCTGATAGAACTAGAATTTAACATCTTTGCGACAAAAGGTACTGAGCGCTTCTTAAAAGAAAATGATATTGAGTGTAAGCTTTTTGATAAGGCTTCAGATAATATCGGCAATAATCAAGTACACAGTACTGTCAAAGCTATTGAAGCAGGCGAAGTCGATCTGCTTGTTAATACATCAATTAGACAAGAACTAAACATCAGTTTAGCTCTAAGAAGAGCTGCTATTATGAGTAGAGTTTCTTATGTTACAACAATTGGTGCTTTTGAAGCTTTTGTTACCGCTGTTAGAGATATGCGCAAAATCAATAATGATTTTGATGTTAAAACTGTTAAAGAGTGGATTAATAGTTAAAGTGTGTCATCCTATGGCTTGACCATAGGATCGATTGCTTTTTTAAAAACTACCACGTCAGTCTTCGACTGTCACCCCTTCGTACCAAAGGGGAATAATCTTCTGGAGTATCAAAATGCTATCATTTCAAAAGCTTCTGCGAGGCGATCAAATTACCAAAGATGATTTATATAAACTATTTCATCAAGCTGATATTTATAAAGATAAACTAACCCATTCAGAACCTATCAGAGATTTAGAAGGCAAAATATTAGCATCTCTTTTCTTTGAACCAAGCACTAGAACTAGATTCTCTTTTGAGTCTGCTATGAATAGACTTGGTGGCAAAGTTATATCACTAGAAAATGGTGCTTCTAGCTCTACTCAAAAAGGTGAAACTCTTGATGACACAGGTAGAATGATGGATCAGTATGCAGATATTATAGTGATGCGCCATCCTAAACCACACAGTGTTGAAGAGTTCTCAAAATATGTCAGCTCTCCTGTGATAAATGCTGGCGATGGCGAGAATGAACATCCTACCCAGTCATTAGTTGATTTATACACTATCTACTCTGAGAAAGGCTCTCTTGATAACCTAAAAATTGGATTTTTAGGAGATCTAAAATATGGTCGTACAGTTCATTCATTAACCAACATTCTAGCTAAATATAATGCTACATTTAAATTCATATCTTCAAAAGAACTACAAATCCCAGAGAAACTTAGAGATTTTGTTGAGAAAAATGGCAATTCTTTCACAGAATTAGAGCAAGTAAATTGTGATGCCTTAGAAGATTTAGATGTACTATATGTAACTCGTGTTCAAAGAGAGAGATTTCCAAATGAAGAGAGTTATTTAGAAAATAAAGATTTATGCTACTTAGATAGAAAGCATATTTCCACTACTAGTAACTTTATAATCCTTCATCCTCTACCTAGAGTTGATGAGATGGATAGATCTATAGATGAACTTGAGTGTGCAAAATACTTTGAGCAAATCAAATATAGTGTTCCTATCAGAATGTCTCTATTATCATTACTTCTAAAATCACAAAACTAAATTTAATTAAATATTTATCACTTTGTTTTTTGACAATCTCTTCTTTTTACATTAAATTTTATTAATTATTTTTGAACATGACTTATAGATTGTTAATTATTAGCTTTCTGTAAGTTTTTTTATTTTTAACTAGATATTTACTATGAAAAGAAATGAAGACTTTATGTGGTCTCTTAGCCTCTTTGGTACGGCTATTGGGGCTGGCATACTTTTTTTACCGATTCAAACAGGAATTTCAGGAATTATACCAATACTTATAGTATTAGTTTTTATTTTTCCAATGGTGTTTTTGTCACATCGTGCATTATGTAGATTTGTTATATCTAACCCAAATACTGATTCTGATATTACCGTAGTCGCCGATGACTATTTTGGTAAATTTGGTGGTATTATTTTTAATATTTTATATCTATTTGCTATATTGCCTATACTATTAGTTTATAGCGTTGGTATTACAAATACTCTAGCTAGTTTTTTCAAATATCAGCTTCACTATGATATACAAAATAGATTCCTTTTAAGCTTTTTCACGATACTTTCGTTAATCTTTATAATTAACTTTGGTCAGAAACTAATTATTCGCGTGATGAGCTTTTTGGTTTTCCCATTTATCATAGCATTATTAGTGCTTTCACTATGGATGATTCCATACTGGAATATTAATATTTTACGCAATAGCTTTGAATATAATCATACTTTTTCGGGTGTTTTATTAGCTATTTGGATAATCATGCCAATACTAATATTCTCATTTAATCACTCGCCAATTATTTCATCGTTAGCTGTTTATTCAAAAACAAAATATAAACAAGATGCTGATAAAAAAGCATCGAGAATTATTGCTTTTAGTAATATTCTAATGATTGTTACCGTAGTCATATTTGTATTTAGTTCAATGCTAACTCTGTCTCCTGATGACTTAATAGCCGCAAAAGAAGAGAATGTTTCTATATTATCGTATCTAGCAAGCCATTTTGATGACTACTCCCTAGATTATATAGCTCCATTAGTTGCTATAGTAGCTATGAGCAAGTCTTTTTTTGGTCATTATTTAGGCTCAAAAGAAGGTATAGACGGTATAGTTTGCAAAATCTCAAAAAACTCAATCAGTCAAAAAACTATAAAACCAATTACACTATCTATAGTATTTTTGTCATGTTGGTTAGTTGCTTACTTAAACCCAAATATATTAGATATGATATCTAGTATTGGAGGTCTTGTTTTAGCTGTAATACTATTTATTATGCCTATCTATAGCATTTATAAAATCAAATATCTAAAGCAATATAAAAATCTACTTGCTGATAGTTTCATACTTTTTGTTGGTATTGTTGCATTATCTTCAGCTATCTATGTTTTATTTTAGAATCATACTTAAGATTTGACATTTATCATAATAAAGTATAAATTGTATCCACCCAAATGGGGGCGAATATGGTTTCGACATGAATGTCAAAATCTAAGGTGCATGTCGAGGAAGTACCGTAACCTCGTTAATAACAGTACAAATGCCAATAATAACTGGCAACAAAAAAGCAAACCGCGTAGCGGCTAACGACAGCAACTTTGCTGCTGTTGCTAAAGCTGCCTAGTCTAGCTTAATAACCTAGAGACGCACGGATATGATAGTCTTTCTTATGACACTATCTTTACATCCGTTCATATTCCGCATAAGACGGTCTTTGCTTTTTGTCTGGGAGTTAAGGCTGTATTTAACAGACTCGCTAACTATTACCCTGGCTAATTGGGGAGTAGTCAAGCTAAACTCAAATAGATTAGCCTAAACATGTAGATCCAAGGATAGAGAGTTTGTGGACGCGGGTTCAAGTCCCGCCGCCTCCACCAGTTATATTCAATTTTTTTGAGTAGTAATTTTTAAATAGTTATTATTTAAATATAGGAACTCAGGTATAGATTTTAATGAAAAATATATTAACTTTTGCTCTCATTATTACATTATTAGGCAGCTGTACTTTAATAAATGATAGAAATGTAACTTCTAGCACAACTCCTCTTGTACAGAGACAACAAAGTTCATTACTTACTAATAAAACCCAAGGTAACAAACCATTTTTTGATTCTCTCAAGTATGCCTAACTACTAACTTTGTCATTAAAAAGTTGCTGTGATTGATTAGATACCTTTTGTTTATTTTCACTACTACTTTGTTCTGTATTCTGATTTGCATTTTCAATATTTTGTCGCATAAGCTCTAAATTTTTAGCGTATATTGAATTAAATGACAATATGACGATAAGAGTAATCAAAAATTTTTTCATATTGGTTATCCTTTTTATAAAACTGTTAAATAATAACTCTAACCAAGAAAATATAAACATGCAACTGATATTTTTTACAATAAAAAGTTTATTCTTTTTGAAAATATTTTATAGAATAGTCATCAATTATTAATTTAAGATATTTATAAAAATGATTAAAAAATATTCTTTACTATTTGCTATAGGACTTATTTGGGGCTCACAATTTATCTTTCAAAAAGAAGCTATTGAACATTTCCCTCCAATTTTGATTGCTTTTGCTAGATCATTTATTGGTTGTTTGATTCTTTGTTTTGTTTGTTATTTTTTAGGTTTAAAATCTAAATCATTCAAAAAAGATTTTGCTATTTACTCCTTAATTGCTTTTCTTGAAGCTACAATGCCTTTTATGCTAATACCATGGGGTCAAAAATTCACTAGTCCATCCATTACCGCTATTTTGACAGGGACAGTACCATTTTTTGTTGTTTTACTCGGACCATTAGTAGTTAACTCTAGAATAACTTTTGCTAATATTTTAAGTATTTCAGTCGGATTTATTGGTTTATTAGTATTATTTTATCCAAATTTAGTAGCTGATAATCATTCAATAAATATATATGGGATATTAGCAATACTATTAGCAACTACATCCTTTGCTCTAGCTTTATTACTTTTAAGTAAATCTTGTTTCCACGATAATCCTATTATTGTTTCAAGAAATATTCTTATTGCTTCAACCTTACAGTTATCTATCTTATTGATTATATTTAAACCAAGCTATGCTAGCATTCATTCTTCTACTTTTGCACTATCTTCTTTAGTATATTTAGGTATATTTTGTGCTGGTATTGTATATTTTCTTTATGCTTCTTTGATAAAAGTTGCAGGTCCAGTTTTTACCTCTTTTACTAACTATTTAGTACCTTTGTTTGGAGTTATCTTTGGTATATTAATCAACCATGATCCTTCTAACATAACTGTTTGGATATCTTTAATCATCATCCTATCTGCTGTTAGTCTTAACTACATAACTAAACACTAATCATTATTTATCATTTATTATTTTCTATGCTAGATCTCTACTTCTTTGATAAAATATAAATGCCATTAAAAATCTTAGGAGAATAGAAATGAAATGTCCATTTAAAGAAAATGATTCTTGCTGTAAGCAATTTTGGTTTTGTGCGTTAGCTGTTTTTTTAACAGTTTTAGGAGTTGCTGTCGCTTTGAAAATTATAACGCTGATTTTATGTATATTTCCTGGTTCTGTACACGAAAATACATGGCTTGTAGTTATATCTATCGTTTTAGTATTATTTGCCGCTAAATACCATAAAAAAGGCTGTGGTTCTAAATGTGACTGTCCTTGTAACAAAAATCAGGCTAATAAATGTTGTGATTCAAATAAAGAAAATTCTGCTGAATAAACCTTTGGGAATCTATTTTTTATAACTAATTATTCTATTTATGTCTTATAATATTTATATATTCAAATTCTTTTTTCTAAAATTTTTCAATGCAATATTTAGAACAAAACTGTAAATTAACATTAAGTGAGAGTTTAGAAGAATATAATAAAAATTATTCTTTTTTAAACTCAAATGATGGTCATGATGAAGCTAGCAAATGGTTTAGAAATCATGATATCACACATATTTTATTTGGGACCGTTCCTTTTGAGATTAGAGGTGAAGCTATAAATGATACTTGGACTTTAGTAGGTACTAATGTCACACTCAAGGGTTACAAAAAATTTTTTAATTTTGTTGATTATAAAACTGTTATAAATAGTTATCTCAAAAAATATAAATATAAGTTTATTGTCTACTTAGCAATGATTAAACATATTCCAGTATATTTATTAACAGTGTTTAGGGCTTATAGAATGTCAAAAAAATGGGATTGGTATAATTATGACAAATATCTAAATACTCCTCTATCAGACATAAGAAAAGAGTTTAATATAAAGGTAATAAAACCTTAGTTTTAAAACCATTTTAATTTCTTAAACAAATATACTTGTAATATTACAATAAATAACAAGATAGCTAAAAATATCCAAAAAGCATATTCATTTTGTGATCCTGGTATTCCAGCAACATTTATTCCTAATAATCCTGTTAAAAAACTTAAAGGCAAAAATATAGCAGCAATAATAGATAGAAAATACATTTTTTTATTAAGTTTATCACTTAATGTATTACTGATTTGATCTTTTACTACTTGTAATCGATCACGTGCTTCATCTAAATCCTCTACGTACCTCATTACATAATTATATATTTCAACTAAATAGCGTTTATGTGAGTTCGATAACCAACTTAAATTACTTAAACGTAATTGCTCAATTACATCTCTTTGTGGAACTATATACCGCCTAAAAATTATTGTCTGTTTTCGTAAATCTGCTATAGATTCTCTTAGGTCTATATCAATTATATCTACACTTTGCTCTTCTATATCTATGAGTTTATCATCAATATCAGCTAAGATAGACTCCATACGAATCGATAATTTTGCTACTAATACAGATATAAAATCAGCTGAATTTTTAGGACCTGTCTTATCTTCAAAGCTTTTTTTAATATCATCAAATAAATTTAAAGATCTAAATCGTGTACTAATTATACGATTTTTATCCATCCATAATCTTATTGAAATCATATCTTCCGGAGACTCATTTTTATTAGGATTCATTCCTCTTAAAATAATTAACATACCATCATTTATCTGCGTAAATCTAGGTCTTGTTTCTTCAGCAAGCAGCGCATCGGTAATAAAAGGATCTAAAGAATATAATTCTTTATTTAACCATTCTCTACTCTGAGGATTTTTAGCATCTAAATGCGTCCAAATAATTTTTTGATTTGTATTATTTAGTTGATTTGTATGTGGTTCTAATAAAGCTGCTCCACCTTGACCATCTAAAGCATAAGAAAACAAAATATGATCCATAGTTGTACATAAAATATATTAACTCTACATATTATAAATTTTAGCAGTATAAATTGGTGTCTATAAAGATATATTAACTTTTTGATAAGTAACTTTTTTGATTTATCAATAAAACGTATAAAACAGCAGATATAACTACAAATACTAGCGTAAATAAGTTATAAGAGGATATATTTTCATATATATACCCAAATACTAATTCAGATACTAAATATGCAAAAATAACCCATGATGAAGCAAATGCTTTTGTGATTTTAGAAAAATCTCCTTTGCTATCTATATATGCATATATTACGAAAAATACTATATGTAGAACTAGAGCAACTGCTAAATTAAGCACTCCTGCAATCATCAACAAATATGTCAAAAACATATATACTAAAAAGGCAATAGTTCTAGAAAAAGGTAGATAACTCAAAGGTAAAGGATCTGCTTTGTTAGCTTTAATTTTTGCGTATGCAATAGGTAGAGCTATGCATGATACTAATATAAAAGTCGTTGTTAAAGAAGCTATCATCTGCCAGTTTCTAAAGAAAAATATCAAAATCAAAGAGCAGATAAATGAAAAAATTAATGAAGTACGCGAAACGTTTACACCCTCAGTTACTCTAGCAAAATAACCAGGCATTTGTTTTGCCTTTGACATTTCATTTAACATACGAGTACTAGCGCCTAGATAGATAATACCTGTTCCTGATGGACTAATTAGAGCATCTGCATAAAGTACCAAAGCTAAAGCATTTAAACCTAATATTCCTGTTAATTGAGCTAAAGGAGATTCAAAATTTAAGCCACCCCAACCATTTTCTAGCATTTTTTCAGGTACACCACCAATAAATGATATTTGTAATAATAGGTATATGAATAATACTATCAATACACTACTAACTAATGCTATTGGAATATTTTTTCTAGGATTATCTAGCTCTGCTGAGAAACTAGCTGCCATCTGAAATCCAAAAAATGAGTAAAATATACCACAAGTAACAATAGCATTAAAAATACCACTAACTCCATCTGGCATAAAACGAACATTTTCACCACCAAAGTTACTTGAATGAAATGCTGCTATCATTATTATCACAGATGTGGCTATGGGTATGATTATCTTCAGAGATGTTAGTGAATTATTAATTTTTGATAGAGATTTGATACCCCAATAATTTATCAAAGTATACAGTAACATAAACACTGCGACTACTAAAACTCCTACAAAAGTAAGTTCACCATTACTAAATACATAAGGAGTAATTGGCTCATATATAGAAGAAATATATTGTGTGGTAGCCATAGCTTCTGAAGGTACAATTATAAGCCCTAGCATCCAGTTTGATAATCCTGTTACAAAACCAAAATGCTGATTATGCGATATAGTTACTAATCGCGTAAATAATCCATTTGTAGGATATTTGACAGCTAGTTCTGATAATAAGAAAGCCATTAAAAGAACTACAAAAGCTCCTATAATCCATGAGAAAATTGATGAAGCTCCAGTTGCTTGTGAGGCATAATAAGAAGCATATAACCATCCACTACCAAGCATAGTACCTACACTTAATGCTATAGCAGTAAATAGGCTTGGTTTTTTTGTATTTTTCATATTTTTATTTCACCTATTTTTTAAGATTTGTATTCAAAAACAAATATATTATTCTTAATAAATAAATTTTAATCAATAAAATTATTTTGTGATGCGATAGGAGAAAAATTAAGAAGATTACTAAAATATTAGATTTTCATTGGCATAATAATAAATAAACTATTATCTTTTTCATCTTTAACTAAAGCACTCATATTAGGATTATCAAGATAAATAGTCATAGTTTCTTCACTTAAAACATTAATAATGTCTAGAAGATATTTGTAATTAAAACATATTTCCATATCATTATCATTATATTGAACTTCTACTTTATCCTCTGCCTTCTCATTATCAGGGTTATTTGCAGATAAAAGCACTTGTCCTTGAGATATATTTAAACGTACACCTTTGTATTTATCATTAGCTAGTATAGATGTTCTTAATAATGAATTTTTCAAAACTTGTTTATCTACAGCAAGAAGCTTAGTGTTATTTTTAGGGATTACTTTTTGATAATCTGGATAACGTCCATCTATAAGTTTTGATATAAATGCATAATTACCAAATTCTGCTTTAAGATAGTTCTTACCTAAACATATTTTGATATTTTCTTCTGTTTTGCCAACTATCTTTTTAAGCTCTAAAATAGCCTTTTTAGGAATTATTGACTGCGAATCACTATCTAAAACTTTACTATCTATTATAGCTTCTGTAATAGACATTCTGTGTCCATCTGTAGATACTGCTCTTAGTAAATTTGAATTAATTTCCCAAAACATCCCATTTAAGAAATATCTAGTATCATCATTAGCCATAGAAAAATCTACTTTTGATATTATATGATGAAAGTCTTGTTGAGAAAGATCAAAGCTCGCTTGCTCATTAATATTACTGTCAATTAAAGGATAATTATCAGCATTTAGCGATATAAGGTTAAATGTACTATTATTAGAAATAATTGTAACTTTATTATCATCGATTCTAAAATCGATCATAGAGTTATCATTTAAACTTCTAACAATGTTGTATATTTTGTCAGCATTTAACGCTAACTTTATGTTTGTATTACAACTAACAGCTATACTACATGATATCTCTGTATCAAGATCCGAAGCTGTAATTTTAAGATTATTGTTATCTATATCAAACAATATGCATGATAATAAAGGCATTGTACTTTTACTATTAGCCACTGATAACATTGACTGTAAAGGCTTTAGTAAGTCATCTCTATTTAGTACAAAATTCATTTTTAAAAACCCCTTTGATAATAGTTCCTATTTTTATTTAACGAGAAATCTTGTCTAAAAGCAACTCATAATCATCAGATATTGAAGTATTGCTTTGTCTTAATTTAGTTATAGCTTTGACAGCGTGCATGACAGTAGTGTGATCTCTACCTCCAAAGGCATTACCTATTTCTGGTAAGCTATGTGATGTCAGCTCACGTGCTAAACTCATTGCTATTTGTCTTGGTCTAGCTATATTTCTACTTCTTTGATTAGAAGTTAAGTCTTTTACCCTTATTCTATAAAAATCAGCGACAACTTTTTGGATATTATCTATTTTTACTTTCTTTTCTTGTATTTTTATAACATCTCTTAAACAAGCTTGCGCTACTTCTATAGTAGGATCTTTATGATTAAACTTAGAGGTTGTTAGTACTCTATTTAAAGCGCCCTCCAACTCTCTAACATTTGTACGTACATTTTCAGCAATAAAAGCTGCTGTTTCATTAGGTAATTTTTGTCCTAAATCATGTGCTTTTTTGAGCAAAATAGCTATTCTAGTTTCTAAATCTGGCATATCTACAGAAACTGTTAGACCATATCCAAAGCGTGATACTAATCTTTCTTCCAAACCTTCTATTTCATTTGGATACTTATCACTAGTCAAGATAATCTGCTTACCATTTTCATACAAAGCATTAAACGTATGGAAAAACTCTTGAGCTGTACCTTCTTTACCTGCAATAAATTGAATATCATCTATAAGAAGAATATCTGCAGATCTATACACTCTTTGAAACTCATCTTGATCTTGTAATCTAATTGAATTTACATAATCTTTAATAAATTGTTCAGAGTTTGTGTATATTATTCGAGCATTTGGATTAACTTCTCTAGCATGATTACCAATAGCCTGCATCAAGTGAGTTTTACCAAGTCCGCTACCACCGTATATAAATAATGGATTGTGCAATTTACCAGGATTAATAGATACTTGCATAGCCGCTGCTCTAGCTATTTTATTTGCATCACCAACGACAAAACTATCAAAAACATATTTTTCTTTTAATGGTAAACCAAAAGAATACTCCTGATCATCTTTATCTGTGATAAGCATAGCTTCATCAAAACCAAACAACTCTTGAGAAGCCGTTTTTTTAGAAGATGTTTTTTTTTGATTCTTCTTAGGTTCTTGATTTAGACTTATTTCTTCAGAATCATCTTTTATTTCAACATTTTTCTGATTAAAAAAGTTTGCTTGTGGCCCAACCGAAGCTACTCCCGAAGCTTTTTCTCCAGAAAACTTTTTATTAGAATATTCTATAAGCAAATCACCATTATGAAACTCTTCTATTGTAGATGAAATAAGATCTCCATACTTAGATTTTATATGTTTTTTAAAATATTCATTATTACAATAAATTGTGAATAAGTTACTATTTTGCTCTACATGAATAGGTTTAATCCACGTTTTATATTCAAACGTAGAAAGGTTTTTTTTTATCTTTTTTAAACACTTATCCCATGTAGTCATAATGAAAAAACGTCCCAATAACCTTTAGTTTAAAAGGATAGCCAATAATTGGCATAACAAATTAATTGAATGTGTAAGATTTTATTGCAATAAAAAAAAATAAGCAAACATAATTACTTAAGCCTGTGGATAATTATGTTAATTAATTTGTTTATTTTTTAAGAAGAAGCTTGTTAAATAACTTATTCACAAATATGTTGATACTTCTGTTGATAAATTTGATAATTATTTATCCACATTTTTGTCCAGATCATTTAATCCACTTTTTTACATACTTATACATTCTTTTTAAACCACTTTAATTCTTTGATTTATCTAGCTTTTAGCGAGTTATCAACAGGAAAATATCCACATAATAAATAATAATATAAAGAAAAAGAAATTAAGTTATATATAAATAAGTAAAAGAAAAATAATCAAAAATATAAAAAAAAATTTTTTTCTTTATAATTGATGTTAATAAAATAAAAAATACTTTTTCTAATGTCATCAAATACAGAAATATTTTTAAACATAAATAAATATGAACAAAGAATAGCTATAAAAGAAAATAATATACTCAAAGAAATTCTAATTGAAAGAGATAACCAAAAAAGAATAGTTGGAAATATTTATAAAGGTAAAATCATAAGAGTACTTCCTGGTATGCAAGCAGCCTTTGTAGATATTGGACTAGAAAAAGCTGGTTTTTTACATTTATCAGAAGTTATACCTTTAGAAAGGGATGATGATGAATCTGATGAAAATTTTAAAATTAATAAACTAAATACTGAAGATATCAATAAATGGTTACGTGAAGGTCAAGAAGTATTGGTTCAAGTAGTCAAAGAAAGTATTGGCAATAAAGGTGTAAAACTAACTTCACACTTATCTGTATCATCTCGTTTTTTAGTTTTTTTACCTGATCTAGATCATATTGGTATATCTCTTAAAATAAACAAAGAAGAAGAAAAACAAAGATTATTAGATTCAATTAAAAAAATTACCCAAAGTGAAAATCCTCGTGGATATATTTTAAGGACTGCTGCAGAGGGTGCTAGTTATGAAGAGTTAGAAAATGATATCAAATTTTTGAATAATTTATGGCAAGATATTTTGGATATTTCTAGCACTATAATCAAACCAGGAGTTGTTTATGAAGATTTTAGTTTGATAATAAAAACAATTAATATTTTTGCTAATGATAATCCTGATAAAATCCATGTTGATGATATAGATTCATATAAAGAAATTTGCCAATTTGCTGATAAATATATTCCTGGTTTAAGAGATAAAATAGAACTTTATCAAAAACATAATATTTTTGAAGAATATGATATTGATGTTGAAATAAATAAAGCTTTGGATAAAACAGTATATCTCAAATCAGGTGGTTATTTGGTTATTGAGCAAACTGAAGCAATGATAACTATTGATATAAACACAGGTGGTTTTATAGGAACAAAAAATCTAGAAGAAACTATATTTAAGACAAATCTAGAAGCTACAAAAGAGATAGCAAGGCAACTAAGATTGAGAAATTTAGGTGGCATAATAATCATAGATTTCATAGATATGATGGATGAGTCACACAAAAATCAAGTTTTAGAGGCTTTAAAGAAGGAATTAGAGCTTGATAAGGCTAAGACTAGTGTAAGTGATATTTCAGAGCTAGGATTGGTTGAAATGACACGTAAAAGGGTACATGAGAGTTTATTAAGGACATTATGCCAACCATGTGAACATTGTAATGGTAAAGGAAGTGTCAAAACACTACAAACAATTTGTTATGACATCTTTAGAGAGATTAAGTCAGAATCAAAAAATTATCCAAATTATAATAATTTCTTACTAATGTCTTCGAAAAAAATTATTGATTATATAGAAAAAGAAGAATCTATATGGTTAGCAGAGCTAGAATTAGAAATTGAAAAAAATATATATTTAAAAGCTGAAAGTAACCATATATACAATCAATATGACATAATTCCATTAAATTAAAAGAAATTTACAAAACATTGTTGACAGCTTAATAAAAAGAGCTATAATACATACTCATAGTCGCCGACTTAGCTCAATAGGTAGAGCAACTGACTTGTAATCAGTAGGTCGCCAGTTCGATTCCGGCAGTCGGCACCATAAATACGGAGTGGTAGTTCAGTTGGTTAGAATACCTGCCTGTCACGCAGGGGGTCGCGGGTTCGAGTCCCGTCCATTCCGCCATATTCTCATTAAGGTCTAGTTCTTAAAACTCAGTTTTCCCCTTTTTACTTCTGATATCTTGATCTAGACCTTAATTTTTTACTTTTTCTTTTAAAATAAATGAATAAATAAGACAGTTTATTTAATCAGTATGCACCATAAAAAAAGTAGTCATCCTTCTGCTTGATATGGGGATCTTTTAAATATTGTAGAGATTCCTATCTTCGTGAGAATGACTTGATATTAAATCAGTGGTCTTTAAATCTATGTGTCTAAAAGTTATTTAAATAGATTCAACGATTTTTAGTATTTAATGTTTTTCTTTATAGAAGAAGATAAGTTGTTATATTTTATGTAATGGTATACCATTACATAAATACATTAAAAATTATGCTTATATGAGTTCAATTAATGGATGGCAACAATTTATAAATATCTTATCTGAAACTTCAGATCCTCAAGATATTAATATTATTTGTGATTTTTTGTTAACTAAAGAAGAAAAAGAACAATTAAGTAAAAGGGTATTATTAACCAAAGAACTGATAAAAAAAACTAAATCACAAAGAGAAATATCTAAAGAAATAGGTATAAGTATTTGTACAGTTACAAGGTGTTCTAATGCTCTAAAAGATTGCTCTACAAGAGTAAAAGAAATATTCTCTGATAATAAAAAAGGTGATTAAATGTCAGTAAAAGAGCCAGAAAAATTTTTAGCTTCGCATATCTATAATTTAGATTATCAAGAAGATTTAAATAGATGTTTTGCTAATTTATGTACTAACAAAAAAAATACTATATTGTTAGAATCAGCAGAAATAGATACAAAAGATAAACTCAAAAGTATTTTGGTACTAAATAGTGCCTTGCGTATAGCCTGTATTGAAAACAAAATTTTTATGAAACCATTATCCAAAAATGGCGAATATGCTCTAAAAGAGATACAAAAAAACATCAAAGATGATATTGAATATATATATGATAATAAACAATTAATATTAACTTTTAAATCAATAAAAGATTATCAACTCAATGAACATCAAAAATTAAAAAAACAGTCAGTTTTTGATGCTTTAAGAATTATAAAAGATAGTTTTGAAATATATAATGAATTCAGTATTTTTTTGGCTGGTTTATTTGCTTATGATGTAGTTGGTAGTTTTGAAGAAATAGGTCAAGTAAAGCGTAAGAATAAATGTCCAGATTATGTATTTTATCTTGCAGATACAATACTTGTAAGTGATCATCAAGAAAAAAATACATTTATACAAGTTAATAGTTTTGGACATAAAACAATAGCAGATCTAGAGGATAGTATTGCTGTAATTAAGCAAAATATAAATAATGATATAGAATTAAAAGTTGAAAAATTTAGCAACTTAGAACCTAAAGAATCAATAAATGATAGGGATTTTTGTAGTGTAGTAGATAAACTAAAATCACATATTATAGATGGTGATATATTCCAAGTTGTACCTTCACGAAGTTTCTTTTTGCCATGTCAAAATTCTTTGGAAGTTTATAAAGAGCTTAAGCGTACAAACCCTAGTCCATATATGTTTTATATGCAAGATGAAGATTTTATTATCTTTGGAGCATCGCCAGAAAGTGCCTTAAAATATCAAAAATCTACAAATCAAGTAGAGATATATCCTATAGCAGGCACACGCAGAAGAGCAAAAAATTCAGATGGTAGTATTAATACAGATTTAGATAGTAGGATTGAGTTAGAGCTTAGATTAGATGCTAAAGAAAATGCGGAACATATGATGTTAGTAGATTTGGCTCGTAATGATGTTGCAAGAATATCAAAAACTGGTACTCGCTATGTTGCTGATCTTTTAAAGGTTGATAGATATAGTCATGTTATGCACTTAGTCTCTAGAGTAGTAGGTCAACTTGCTGATGACTTGGATGCTTTACATGCTTATCAGGCTTCCATGAATATGGGTACATTAACAGGTGCACCAAAGATAAAAGCTATGCAATTAATATCAGAAGTCGAAAAACAGACTAGAGGTGGATATGGTGGAGCTATAGGTTATTTTAATGGTTATGGTGATTTAGATAGTTGTATAGTTATACGTTCTGCTTATGTTGAAGATGGGGTAGCAGAGGTTCAAGCAGGTGCAGGTGTGGTGTTGGATTCTATACCTATAGCAGAAGCTGATGAAACTAGAACAAAAGCACAAGCTGTAATATCAGCTATCAAAAATGTACATGGAGTGTAGTAAATGGCTAATATTATATTTATAGATAATTTTGATTCATTTTCTTATAACTTAGTGGATGAATTTAGAGTTCTAGGAAATAATGTCGAAGTATTTAGAAATAACTTATATCTAGAAGTTCTTTTGGATAAAATTAATTCAACTGATAATCCTATAGTTGTGATATCGCCTGGTCCTGGTAATCCTGCAAGTGCAGGATGTATAGTTGATCTTATATCAGTTATTAAAGGTAAGGTACCAATTATAGGAATATGTTTAGGTCATCAAGCTATAGTTGAAGCTTATGGTGGTATAGTATCTCATGCTAATGAAATTGTTCATGGTAAAACTGCTAAAGTTAAATTTATAAAGCATGGTATTTTTGAGGGTTTGGAATCACCATTGAGTGTGGCTAGGTATCATTCTTTAGTAGCTATAAAAGTACCAACTGGCCTCGAAACTGTAGCGGAAGTTAATGACTTGGTAATGGCTGTAGTAGATGATAAAAATAAGGTCTGTGGTTTACAATTTCATCCTGAGTCAATAATGACTATACATGGTTCTAAACTCTTAGATAATATAGTTAAATGGGTACAGCAATGATTAGTTTAAGAGATATTGCAGAAAAATTATTTAATTCAGAGGATCTTAATTATAAAGAAAGTTATCAGCTTTTTGATTACTTTATAAAAGGTCAAATAGAGTTACCTTTACAAACTAGTATATTAATAGCTCTTAAACTAAAACAAGAAACTTCGACAGAAATAGCAGCTGCCGTAGAAGCTCTACTTGATAATACAAAAGAGTTCCCAAAAATAAATGGAGATTTAGCTGGAATAGTTGGTACTGGTGGAGATGGGTTTAATACTATTAATATTTCTACAACAGCTGCTATTGTTGCAGCGGCAGCTGGTTATAAAGTTGCTAAACATGGTGGTCGTAGCATATCGAGTAAATCAGGTTCTTTTGATCTTTTAGAATCTTTTGGTGTTAATATAGAGTTATCACCACAGCAAACAAAAGAATGTTTAGAATTGTATAATCTTGGGTTTTTATTTGCTCCATTTTATAGTGAGGGATTTAGGTATATAAAAGAGGCTAGAACTATCTTAAAAACTAGAACTATTTTTAATATTTTAGGACCTTTGATAAATCCAGCTAGACCAAATAAGGTTGTGATAGGAGTTTATTCAAAAGATTTAATTTTGCCAATGGCAAAAACTCTAATTAATCTTGGGATAGACAGAGCCGTAGTGGTATATGGAAGTGGTTTAGATGAGGTAGCAATACATGATGATACTTATATTGCTGAAATACAAAATAGTCAGATAATCGAATACAAAGTTTCTCCTGTAGATTTTGGTATAGATACTTATGCAATCAAAGATCTTGAGGGTGGCTTACCAGAGCAGAATAGAGAGATTATAAAGCAAATACTTCAAGGTAAGGGTAAACAAGCGCATAATGCTGCTGTAGCTGTAAATGTCGCTATGCTTATGAAGCTTTATGGTAAAGATAATCTAAAACAAAATACACAAGAAATAGTAGAACTTATAAAATCAGGTAAGTGTTATCAAACTCTTCAAAATGTAATATCATTTGGTTAAAAAATAGTCTTATTTTTCAATGTATGATAATTTAAAACTTATAAGTATTTAGGTAGTTATACAAATGAAAAAAAGAAAAATCATAATTTTAGGTAGTTTATTATTTGCAAGTAGCTTTGTATTTGCAGCTAATGATTCAGAAAGTAAATATCAAAAAGCTGTATTTGCAGGTGGTTGCTTTTGGTGTTTAGAGTCAGATTTTGAATATATGCAAAAACATCAAGATTTAAGTCATGATGGTATTATAAAGGTTATTTCTGGTTATGATGGTGGTTTGCAAAAAGATCCTACTTACAAAACAGTATCTGCAGGCATTACAAACTATAAAGAATCAGTAGAAGTGGTATATGATCCTACTAAAATTAGTTATCAAGATTTAGTAGAGTATTTTTATCGTCGTATAGATCCTACAGATTCTAAAGGACAGTTTTGTGATAAAGGCGAGCAATATCAATCAGCTATATATTATAGCGATGATAAACAAAAACAGGTTGCTGAAGAGATTACTAAAAAATTAAAAGCAGAATTTAAAAAACATAACCAACCTGTATATACCCAAATTTTACCATCTACACATTTTTATAAAGCCGAAAGTTATCATCAAGATTATCATCATAAAAACCCTAAAAGATATTGTTACTATCGTACAGGATGTGGGCGTGATGTAACAGTAAATAAAGTTTGGCAAAATATGGATTGGAAATATAGTAATGTAGCACCTTTTGATATACCATCTAGCTATGCAGAATGTTTAACAAGATAGTAAAATGAAAGTAATAGGTGTAGCATCTAAAGTTTCTAATGATAGAGAAGATTTGCTTGAAGAAGCTTGGGAGCTTTTCTTTAATAGTGAGGTATTAGAATATCTCAATGGTCAAAATATATCTCAAGATATAATATCTGTTTATTATGAGTATGAAGGCGATCATACCGCTCCATACACTCTTTTGATAGGTTATGAGGTGGCAGAGTCTTTTGAAGTACCAACAGGGTTAAATTCAGTGCAAATTGAGCTTAACCATCAAACGTACCGTGTTGAAGGCGAGCTACCTGATGCTATCATTGATAAATGGCAACAAATTTGGGCAGATAACTCTAAAAAGAGAGCTTATAAAGCAGATTTTGATAGATATAATCCTATTGAAGATTATGCTGAAGTTAATGTCGAATATCTAAAATAAATAATCTTCAAATCAACAAAGTACAGAAAAATTCAACTTTTATTCTTTTTTCGTTTAAAATACTTCATAAAATCATATAAATAATAAGTATTATGGAAACTATATTAGCTAAAATAGTTGAAGCAAAAAGAAATTGGCTTTTTGCAAAAAAAAGGTTATTTCCACTAGATGTATTCAAAAAAGAAGTTATCAAAACAGATAGAGATTTTTATCAGGCTTTGGAGTCAGACAAAGCAGTATTTATTCTAGAGTGTAAAAAAGGCTCTCCTTCTAAAGGAGTTATCCGTAAAAAGTTTGATCTAAATGAAATAGCAGCAGTATATAAAAATTATGCAAATGTGATATCTGTACTTACAGATGAAGAGTTTTTTATGGGTAGTTTTGCAAATTTAGAGATTGTTAGAAAGCAAGTAGCTCAACCTATACTTTGTAAAGATTTCATTATAGATGAATATCAAATATATTTAGCTAGACATTATCAAGCTGATGCAGTGTTATTGATGCTTTCGGTATTAGATGATAATGAGTATAAGAAACTAGCAAAAGTAGCTAATCGTCTAGGTATGGGTATCTTAACTGAAGTTAGTAATGAAGAAGAGCTTGAAAGAGCTATCAAACTCAAAGCAAAAGTTATAGGTATTAATAATCGTAATCTAAGAGATCTTTCTATTGATCTAAACACTACGCGTCTTTTAGCGCCAAAAATACCTAAAGGAATAATTATTATTTCAGAATCAGGTATTTATAAAAATCAAGAAATCCGTGATTTAAGAAATTATGTTAATGGCTTTTTGATAGGTAGTTCTATTATGAGTGAACGTAATCTAGAACTTGCAGTTAGAAAACTTGTATATGGCTTTAATAAAGTTTGTGGCCTTACCTCTGTAGAAAATGCTCAAAAAGCCTATAATGCAGGAGCGGTGTATGGAGGATTTATATTTGTAGAAAAATCTCCTCGCTGTGTAGATTTTGCCATGGCAAAACAAATAGCTAAAAAAGTTAGATTAAACTATGTAGGTGTATTTGCTAATGCTAGCATCGAAGATGTTGTAAATACTGCCTATGGTTTGAAACTTAGTGCAGTACAGTTACATGGTGACGAAAATCAAGAATATATAGATGCACTAAAATCAAAACTACACAGAAACTGTCAGATATGGAAAGCTTATGGGATTGATAAAACTGTCCCAGAGTTTTTTGCTAATGTGGATTATCACTTATTGGATGCTCAAGTAGATGGTAAATCAGGTGGTACTGGTAAAGCTTTTGATTGGAGTCTTATCAAAGATAGAAAAAATATAATACTTGCTGGTGGTCTGAATGCTAAAAATATAGCAAAAGCAATAGAGTTAAGATGTTCTGCTTATGACATTAATTCAGGTGTAGAATCTGAGCCAGGACAAAAAGATCAGCAGAAGTTAAAAGAAGTTTTTGAGGTTATAAGAGACTATTAGTATCTTATTTCACACTTTATTTTAACTTATAAGTATTAAAAGTAATTCATAGTTAGTGTATATAATTGCAACAATATTTAGCTACTGCTATTCTAAATAAAAATATCTAATATCACCTTAACTATGAATCAACCAGAAATTAAATATTTAAAAGACTACAAGCCAAGTAATTATCTTATAAATGAAACACATCTAAAATTTGAACTTGATGAGTCAAAAACTAGAGTGACAGCAAATTTACATATAGTAGCTAATCCAGCGAATCGTGAAAATAACACACTGGTTTTAGATGGTAATAATCTAAAACTGTTATCTATAAAAATAGATAATAAAGAGCTATCAAATACAGATTTTATAGTTAATGAAAACCAATTAATTATAGATGATGCTCCAGAAAAGTTTGTATTAGAAACAGTGGTAGAGATTAACCCTGAGGCTAATACTTCTTTGGAAGGTTTATACAAATCTGGAGAGGTGTTTTGCACTCAATGTGAGGCAACTGGATTTAGAAAAATTACTTACTATCTAGATAGACCAGATGTGATGTCTTCTTATACAGTCAAAATAATAGCTGATAAAAAAAGATATCCTGTAATATTGTCAAATGGAGATAAAGTTGAATCTGGAGATATTTCAGGTACTCAGCACTTTGCAGTATGGAAAGATCCTTTCAAGAAACCTTGCTATTTATTTGCTCTTGTAGCTGGAGATCTAGCAAGTATCAAAGATACTTATATTACAAAATCTCAGCGTAAAATTAGTTTAGAAATATACGCTTTTAAACAAGATATAGATAAATGTCACTACGCAATGCAAGCCGTCAAAGACTCAATGAAATGGGATGAAGATAGGTTTGGTTTAGAGTATGACTTAGATACTTTTATGATTGTGGCGGTGCCTGATTTTAATGCTGGTGCAATGGAGAATAAAGGTCTAAATATTTTTAATACTAAATATATTATGGCTAGTGATAAGACTGCTACAGATAAAGATTTTGAGCTAGTGCAAAGTGTTGTAGGACATGAGTATTTTCATAATTGGACAGGCGATAGAGTTACTTGTAGAGATTGGTTTCAGCTTAGCTTAAAAGAAGGCCTGACTGTATTTAGAGATCAAGAGTTTACTTCTGATTTAAACTCTAGAGATGTTAAACGTATAGACGATGTACGTATTATAAGAAGTGCTCAATTTGCTGAAGATGCTAGTCCGATGTCTCATCCTATCCGCCCTGAGTCGTATATTGAGATGAATAATTTCTATACTGTAACGGTTTATCATAAAGGTGCTGAGATAATTCGTATGATTCATACTTTGCTAGGTGAAGAAGGTTTCCAAAAAGGGATGAAACTTTATTTTGAAAGACATGATGGACAAGCTGTTACATGTGATGATTTTGTAAATGCTATGGCAGATGCAAATAATCGTGATTTTAGTTTATTTAAAAGATGGTATGCTCAATCAGGTACACCAAGTATTAAAGTTACAGAAAACTACGATGCAGAAAATCAAATTTATAGTCTAACACTAGAGCAAACTACGCCACCAACTGCTGATCAAAAAGAAAAACAAGTTCTTCATATATCAGTTAGTATGGGACTTATAACTCCAAATGGAGAAAATATTGCTGAGCAAGTTGTTGAGCTGAAAGAGCAAAAACAAATCTATACTTTTGAAAATATTACTGCAAAACCAGTAGCTTCTTTATTTAGAGATTTTTCGGCACCTGTGAAAGTTGAGCATAAGCGTTCTGAAGATGAATTATTACATATTGTTAAATATGATAATAATGCTTTTAATCGTTGGGACTCTTTACAGCAATTAGCTACTAATATGATCTTGGCTAACTCTGATATAAGTGATGAGTTTTTAAATGCTTTTAAATCAATCTTACATGATAAAGATTTAGATAAAGCCTTAATTAGTGATGCTCTAATGATACCAACTGAGTCTACAATTGCTGAGGCTATGCCAACGATTATGGTTGATGAGATTGTGAAGTCTCGTAAAAAAGTCATGAATCAGCTAGCAGATAAATTAAAAGATGATTGGCTGGCAGTATATCAAGAGTGTAATGATAATAAGCTATATAGCCTATCAGCTAAGCAAATTGCTAAAAGAAAGCTAAAAGGTGTCTGCTTGAGTTATCTGATGAATGCTAGTGATCAAAGTCAGGGTACAGATTTAGCACAACAGTTATTTGATACTGCTGATAATATGACAGATCAGCAAACAGCGTTTTCAGCGCTGTTAAAATCTAATGATAAACAAATTCGTGATAATGTTATTAATGAATTTTATAAGCGTTGGAAGCATGAAGACTTAGTTGTAAATAAATGGCTACTATCTCAAGCTCAAATATCCCATGAATCAGCTTTAGATATAGTTAAAGGCTTAGTTAATCATCCTGCATACAATGCAAAAAACCCTAATAAAGTTTACTCACTTATTGGTGGTTTTGGAGCTAACTTCTCGCAATACCATCGTAAAGATGGTTTAGGATATGCTTTCATGGCTGATACAGTATTAGAGCTTGATAAGATTAACCATCAAGTTGCAGCAAGAATGGCTCGTAACTTAATGAGTTGGAAACGCTATGATGCAACTAGACAAGCTTTGATGAAAAAAGAACTTGAAAGAATCAAAGCTTCAAACCCTAGTAAAAATGTCTTTGAAATTGTTAGTAAGAGTTTGGAGCTATAAATAAATATTTTTAGATGTTTTGTTAGGATTAATATTAACATACTCCTTTGATATCAGGATAAGTAGAATAAGATGTAGAGGTTGCACCTTTTTTACTTGTTCCATCTGAAACAAGAATATAGTATTTATATTGATTAAGAGTTGTAGAACCACTACAGTGATGCCAAGTGGCTCCTGTGGCAACTCCTTCAAAACTTGTTTGGTCAACTTTAGATGTAACCATATACTTATAATTACTGTTTGAATCAGGACCACTTACTTTTGTTGTTTGTGTTGATATAACATTAGCTATAGCACCACAAGGATACCATTTACCACCGCTAAGTTGGCAATTATTTCCACCATTATATGATTGAGGTGTAACACTTACCGAAAAATCTTCCATTTGATCTGGAGTATTAGCTGAAGTGAATATACCTGTTAACGTACATTCTCCATTGCTACATTCATCAGTAGATCCAGAAATAACATTAGGTGTACTTACTTTTAGATCAGGTTTAGGAGGAGCTCCAGGATTTGTTTTTGGATATCCTTGCATATCATTAATAGTTACAGAGATAGTACTATCATTAGCTGTTGTATTACTAGTAAGAGTACCATCTTGAGCTAAGAAATCATCAAAAGCAAAAGTGTATACTATAGGATATTTTCTATTAGTGGCTGATGTTGATGTTGTACAACCTGCTTTAGTAGCACTATCATAGCAAATAGAGTGTACTACTTTAGAGTATTGGCTAAACCAAGGACCTTTATCCTCTAATTGACCATTTGCTGAGTTATCCTTATATAGAATATCATCGTTAGAGTTAACAAGTTTGTTTAAAGATGATTTGCTTATAGCTGTTTTTTCTATATCTGAGTTTGATACAGGTAGTAAGCCAGCTGAGAAAAGAGCAGATAAACCTTCTGCTATAAGTCCTTTTGCTGGGTGATTATCTTGTATAGTATCAACGGTTGTATACACTTTTGGTAGTATATTATTATTATCAAAAGGCCACTGACCAGGACTAAAGAAATCAAATGAACTAACATAATCCATAGGGATATATTCATTTTGTAACTTAGCTTGATCTCCTATTGTCGGAGTTTTACACGTTAATAAATTACTTAAATCACTACAAACTTTTGGTATAAACTCCCAACAACTACTACTATCAGCATAAGCACCATATATTGGTCTACCTTCTCCATCATAGCTACTTATTTGCTGACTACATTGATTGTTATTTGATATTCCATCAGCGAAATAAACAACATTTTTAAAAATATCTGTTTGAGGATATTTAGAATCATATAATTGACCTACATCAAAAGCTAATTGGTGTTTACTAGCATCTTCATAATAACTAATTAAATTTTGTAAATAAGAACTGTCGCCACTAGGAGTTGTTATTTTATTTAATAAATAGCTAGGTTCAGAAGAAGCTGGTTTATTTGCTAAATTTTTTAATGATCCTAAAGAGTTATTAGCATTAGGTGATGTAGCTATCCCAGAAGGACTTATAATACGTATTGTTGATCCAGAAGGACTATTGAATATTAGTTTATTCAATGTATCTGAATTTTCAGAAGAAACACCTTCAGGAAAAGCATTTTTAGCTTGATCAATAATTTCTTTCCAACTCATTCCTAAAGGATATCCCGATTCAGTTAGATCTGTAGCTTTTATAGGAGAAGGGTTTTGTATTGTTAGAGGTATTCCAAAAAAATCCACACTAGTTGGATCTATATATAATATGCCATCTTTCCATGTAAGTTCAAATTTATCGTACACAACTTGTGACATATAAAAACTATTATCTGTAGATGAAGTACTATAGAAAGGAGCGTCAGTTGCAACACCACCTAAAGGATGTCCTATAGAAACATATATTCTACCAGAAACAAAAGGATCAGGTAGTTTTATTGTAAAATCGCCTTTATTACCAATATTTTTACTATAATCTTGAAAATAAGCATTATTTAGTAGAGAACCTTTTGTTAGGCTACCATCATCAGCTACTGTATATATATTTGTTCCATCTATGACAGTTATATATGTATCTTCCGATACATTTGAATTATTTATTATCTTTAATGGATATGTATTAACAGAATCTGTAGTTGTAGTTTTTAAATCCATTGTTTGAGATGAATTTAAATCCGTATATTGATATGAGTCTATTTGTTGATTTTCTAAATTAAGAGAATTTTCATTTCTATGGTTAGATCCACAAGATGTTAATAATGTTGCAGATATTGCAACAGTTAATCCTAAAGGTACTTTTTTCATAAATGCTCCTTATGATTATGCCATATAAAAATATATGTATTTTCAGTTTATAATTAAAAAAGTATTAATACTATTTATTTTATATAACTATAGTAAATAAAGTCTTCTCGCAATACCATCGTAAAGATGGTTTAGGATATGCTTTCATGGCTGATACAGTATTAGAGCTTGATAAAATTAACCATCAAGTTGCAGCTAGAATGGCTCGTAATTTAATGAGTTGGAAGCGTTATGATAGTGCTAGACAAGCTTTGATGAAAAAAGAACTTGAAAGAATCAAAGTATCAAATCCAAGTAAAAATGTCTTTGAAATCGTTAGTAAGAGTTTAGAGTTGTAGTTGTTTGTATATCTATTATCAAACACTTTCTTAAAATGAATAATTAGATTATTTTTTTAGAGATAATCATTTCTTTTTCAATAATATTTAAAAATTTAATATTTTATTGTAAGTTCTTTATGTGCGATGTGTAGGGCACAATAAAATCAACTTTTCAGAACAACCAGAGAAAGAATACATACTAGTCGTATTAGACCAGAGTAACTTTATAGATTTACTTGTAAATAACACTTAGCCTTCTATGGGTTAAAGATTAAAAACATAACGTTAGACTTCACCAACAGCTTGCTGTTTGGTGCTAGGATTTGTTAGAAATTTAAATAATTTGAAACTCATCAGGATCAACTTTAAAAATATTTGAAAATGCATGTTTAGCCCATCTATTAACTTCCTCAGGAGTATATTTGCTTGTTAGCCATAGATAGTCATACTCAAACTTACCTTCTTTGGTAATCCATTGTCTTGTCAAGTCATAGGCGCTAATCCAAGTATAAAATGTAGTCATTGTATCTGTTAATTGTTTTTCTTCTTTATTTGGAAGTTTTCGAGGATAAATATCTCCATCAATATCATCAATGAATAAAGCTTCATGCTCAGCAAACATGTTAAAAGTTTGTTCACTAATATTTTCTGCGGTAAAGTGATAACCTGCCCAACAGAAGAAAGCTGGATTGATGTATTTATCCTTTTGAAAATTTACAAATTTAGAGAACATCAATCTAATAGGAAAGTTCTCTAAATTAAAAGTAAAAGTTTTCTCTTCCTCAACTAAATCTATTAATGAGGGAATGATTTTACTCCAGTCCAATATTTTCTTTGCCCCATCCAAGGGTGATTTATAATTCGCAGCTTTACAAAGTTTGTTAGATACTTCATAATATTCTTCCGAACTATATTTTTGTATGCTGTCTTTTACTTCAGGAAACTTGTCTTTAACAAGTTTACACAAAGTTATAAATCTGATTCCTGGATTAGTAGTATTGATGAAGTTTTCAAAATTCTCAATTTCAAAAGGAAAGCCTTCCATAGGGTTGATTGCAAGATCACAGATCAATAAGTATAATCCAACTAGTGGATCGTCTATACTTTCTGGAAATTGGCTATCTGTTAAAGTTAGGAAAGAATTGAATGCTTCAATATAGTCTCCTGATAGCATTCCTAAGTCATTAAAATCGTTCCAAGTTAATTTTTTTCCAATTCCAAAATATAAATATTGTATTTGTATAAATCGTGCTTGTCCTTCGTATATAGCCTTTAAACCAATTGGTGAGATATACACATCAGAACCGTGATAAAAACCAGTTGCTTTATTCTCATTTAATTTTCTGAATTGCTCATCCCAATTTTCAATTTTTGGAAAGTACTTTTGTTCTTTGTCAAAACATTCGGTAAGCAAATGGACAAACGCTGAATATGTTATATGGAATGTATGACCAACACTTTCAAAGAAAGGGTCATTGACTACCTGTTTGGCTTCTTTAGGAAAAATCACTAAATATTTAAAAAATTCAATATCACTAAAATTATTTATGATGTGATTTATAATTTGAAATTCTTCATCAACAGGTTGATATTCTTTGGCATTTAATTCGTTATATTTTTTGATTGATTTTACCGTGCCAGTTGTTTGTAAAAATCTGTCCAAAAACATTTTATTGACATGCATTTGCATCGGATGGATCAAACTCAATACAAGGCCTGATGTTGAACCCATGTGTTGCCACCAGTGAATTGTTTCATGTATATAAGTCGAGTAAGCTTGTATACCTTCAAAATCAATTTGTTTACTTGATACAATGCCGCTAGGTAAAGACTTTATTTTATTATGAATATCAGTTCTTAAACGTAACACAAATTGCATTGAATCATACAATCCAAGAGCATTATGGAATCCATTATATTGTTCATCGTATGTTTCTAAATATTTGGAATTTAATTTCATGTCATCCTGCTCAATGTATTTCTAACGCTGTGCTCTGCGGAAATTTAGTTGCGCTAGCGAGTAAATTTTCCGTAGCAGCACTTTGTTAGGGCTTGATGGTACGAATAAGTAGGTGGTCAAGGTTTTCAACCTCCCCATTGTAAACCTCGAACTCGCTTTCACCATTTTTAATGGTTTTAAGTTGTGGGTAAGTTCCATAGAAGAAACAATACTTTTCACCATTATCTTTAATTAATTCTCGGATTTCTTCTAGGAAGATCCGTTTCTTGCGATATGAATCAATAACGCTTTTTTTGATATAAAGACATATGCTTTTATCGTTGGCCCAATCAACAAAGTCAAATCTAAAGCTAAACTCGTAATTTTTGATTTGCTTAATTTTTCCCCAGTATATTAACCCTTCCCTATCCTGAAAGTATCTTATCTGTTTGAAGAAAGACCAATAGTTTAGTTTAAGATCACCAATTGCTAAGGGCATCGATTTAAGCGTGTCTTTGTCGTCTTTATTGGATACATAACATTCAACGATATGTTCTAGAACGCTAGTTCTGTTCGTGCTTTTTCCTCTGCTCGTATTTGATTGAGGTTTAGGCTTTGATGTTGTGACACTTTGATCGCAATGGCCTTCCGGCTTCTCTTTCTCAATCTTCTTGGTATACCTCTTTCTTACAGGAATAAATTCTGTAGGAAAGTGATGCTCCTTAACACCTTCTACATGTGTCGACTCGGGATCTTTACTGACTGATAGCTGAGCTGGATTACCATAAGGACAGCTTTCACGATGCTCTGTATTTGGAGTGTCCTTAAAGTGAGGTGTCTTTATGTATTTTCTTTTTTTCGCGTTTACAACTGCCAATTTAGATTTTTTACCAACCTCATCACGGCATTCATCATCAGGACAAAAAAACGTAGAATCATCGGAATCATATTCATCCGTTTCATCAAAGTTTAAATCTCGAACTTCGTATATGGTCAGCTTATCTTTAAGAAGACTGCAATAAGCTTCATCATATTTCATCGGTTTACTCCTTTGAGCCCTAACAACCACTTATGTATTAATTATAGCTATATATGAGAGACATAACAGTGTAATTAGATTAAAAATATAACATAAAAACCTATCAACTATTGATAGATGGATTGTAAACATAAATTTATATGTATTTTATTAGCTTTTACGACTCCATAATCAATCCTATAACAAGACAACTAATAAAGAAAACTTATTTCCGTAAGGTTAAATATATAAAAGTTCGAAGAGAATATAAGAGTTTATTATTTTTATAGTGCTATACCTTATAAATACTTATAATAGACTTATTAATTATTTAAAAGCAAGAATAAATATGTCAGTAGTTGTTGTAGGAAGTGCTAACAGGGATTTAGTTGTAAAAGTTGATCAACTTGCGCAAAAAGGTCAAACGATAATAAGCCAGAATTATGAAGAGTTTTGTGGTGGTAAAGGAGCTAATCAAGCTGTAGCTGCAAGAAGACTTAGCAAAAATGTAACTTTTATTACAAATCTTGGTAAAGATAGTTTTGGGGATAGGCTTTTAGAGTTTTATAAAAAAGAAGGTCTAGATAGTTCAACTATCAATCAAGATTCTAGTAGTAATACAGGTTTGGCTTTTATTTGTGTTGATAATCAGGGTCAAAATATAATTAATGTAGTAATGGGTGCTAATGCCAAGTTAGATAAGCAAATTTTGGACAAACATAATCAAAAAATCCAACAAGCTAATATCATATTAACCCAACTAGAAACTCCTTTAGAAACTATTGAATATTTAGCAAATAAAATCACTGACAAACAAACTTTTATACTAAACCCTGCCCCAGCAAGAGAGCTACCTCAAGAATTACTCAAAAAGGTAGATATTTTAACGCCAAATGAGACTGAGGCATCTATCCTTTCTGGTATACAAGTTAAAGATGTAAATACAGCTAAGCATGCAGCAAAAGAATTGCATAATAAAGGTGTATCTACAGTTATAATAACTTTGGGCGAGCAAGGTGCTCTATTATCAAAAAATAATGGACAAGAACAAAAACTATTTGCTACTAAAAAAGTAGATGTGGTAGACACTACTGCTGCAGGAGATACTTTTAATGGTGTTTTGGCATTTTGTCTAGACAAAGGACTATCTATAGAACAATCAATCGAGATAGCAAATACAGCAGCAGCTCTAGCAGTAACTGTAGAGGGAGCAGAAGATTCAGCACCTACTTTAGAGAAATTAAATACTTATTTAGAACAAAAAATATAATATATGGAGATTTAAAATGGTTGTATTACACTCGTACGGTGTTGCGGTATTTTTTTGCATAATTACGATGCTATGTTGGGGTTCTTGGGCAAATACACAAAAGCTCTCAACAAAAGAGTGGCCTTTTCAGCAGTATTATTGGGATTATGCTTTAGGGATTTTGATAGTATCTTTTGTCTTAGCTATAACTATGGGAAGTTTTGGTACAGAAGGTAGATCATTCTTTAGTGATATTTCTCAAGCCTCATCTGAGAGTTTTATTTATGCTTTTATGGGTGGTGTGGTTTTTAACTTAGCTAATATACTACTTGTAGCTGCTATTGATATTGCAGGGATGTCTGTAGCTTTTCCTTTAGCTATCGGTTTGGCTCTAGTCATAGGCGTGATTACAAACTATATAGCAACACCTCTAGGTCAGCCTGTAGTCTTGTTTTTAGGAGTTTTGAGCGTACTTGCAGCAATTATTATTGATGCTGTCATATATAAGCGTATTTCTGATAATAAAAACAAAAATATGCTTAAAGGATTTATAGTTTCGATTATTTCAGGTATCTTAATGGGCTTTTTCTACCCTTTAGTTATTAAATCGATCACAAATGATTTTGTAACACCTCAAGCTGGCTTAATGACACCATATACAGCAAGTTTTATATTTGCTGTAGGGATATTTGTATCTAACTTTGTAATCAATGGTTGGATGATTAAATTTCCTATTTCAGGCAAGAAACTTAACTTTAAAGACTATTTCTCTCAAGGAACACCATGGTTGCATACTATTGGTATATTAGGAGGAGTCATTTGGGGGATTGGATCTTGTCTTAACTTTATAGCTTCTGGTATTGCTGGACCTTCTATCTCGTATGGTTTGGGTCAAGGTGCAACAATGATAGCCGCATTTTGGGGTGTATTTATTTGGAAAGAATTTGCCAAAGCACCAAAAGGTACGAATAAGCTAATAGTGTTAATGTTTATAACGTATATTTTAGGTTTGACACTTATTGTTTTTGCGAGAAATATCTAAAAAAAAACTATAAATTTATAGTCTCACCAATTTTTAAAATCAAAGCATCATCATCGCCATATTTTTGATCTATAGCCGCCTGTTTGAATCTTTTTGGTGGCTCAAAAAAAGGCTCTGGAGTAAGTCTGATAGTTCCCCAATGCATGCCTATGGTTTTGGTCGCTTTTATATCTTTGGCTATTTGAATTGCCTCTTCCGGAGTAGCATGTACAGAACACATAAAATCACGAGGCTCGTATGCTCCTATGCCTATCAAAGCGAGATCAAAAAAATCTTCTTTTTTACCAATTTCTTTAAATACTTCGCCATAAGCAGTATCACCTGAGAACCATACTTTCTTGTTTTTATCTTTGATTGAGAAGCTAGCCCATAGAGTTTTGTTTCTGTCAAATAATCCTCGACCAGAAAAATGAACGCATGGCAAACAGCCTATAGTAATATCATCTACATTAATCTCTTGCCACCAGCCCATCTCAGTTATATTTTTAAAACCTCTTTTAATAAAGAAATTACTAAGCCCAAGAGGTACTATTACTTTGATATTTTCTTTATTTGGAAAGTTCTTTATAACTTTTGAGTCTAAATGATCATAATGATTATGACTAATAATAATCATATCAATCCTTGGAAGATCAGTTAAATCTAGTGGAGAATATATTTCCCTTTTAGGTCCTAAAAATCCAGGTCCAGCAGTTTTGCTCAAAAAAGGATCTGTAACAATAGAATAGCCATTAAGCTTAATCAAAAAAGCAGCATGCCCTAACCAAGTAATACTATAGTTAAGAGCTTTATCTAATTGCTCTAAAGCCTGTTGCTTTTCTAAGATATGATCTTTAGGAAAATCTTCTTTATGCTTTTTAAACATAGAAGAAAAAATAAATTTTAGAAGATCTCTACTTCCTCCTTTACGTATAGGGCTACCTGGAGGATTAGAAAACTTATTGTTTGGATATTTCATCATCTTTTACTTTTGATATCCCTAGCATACGCATCATTATTTTTTCAAAAAATGGTTCACTAACACCATGCTTAACTTTATAGGTATAGTATTTCTCAAAAGCTACTTTAGCATAGTGAACTAGTTTACCTTCATAATACCAATCATGTTCGCGAGGTTTAAATTGAGGGATTGCAGCAAAAGCAACTCCACCATCACCAAAATCGGCAAAACATACGGCATTTAAAGTAGCCTGAGTATGTTGCTCTTCTCCATTTAAAACAGCTTTTAGATTACTAGCTATTGCTGTAACCATTGATTCTATCATATAACCTGTTTTAGGCGCTCCTGTAGGTATTATAGTCTTCTCAACAGGAGGGATAGCAACACAAACGCCTAATGAATAAATATTTGGATATTTAGGATTAGCTTGATGTTTATCAACGATAATAAAGCCCTTAGGATTAACTAGTCCTTCGATATTTGCAAAAGCATCAATTCCTTTAAATGAGGGAAGAATCATGTTAAAAATGCTTTTGATAATATGTTGCTGTTTTATGCTTCCATTATCGTCATATTCATCAACATATATATTCTCAGCATCTATTTTTGTGATTTTAGCATTACAAACCCAATTAATATTTCGTTTTTTGAACTCTTCTTCAAGAAGCTTCGGTGAATCTCCAACTCCTGCTAACCCAAGATGTCCTAGGTATGGTTCAGAAGTGACAAAAGTAATAGGTGTTTGTTCACGAATATTATGCTTTCTTAGATCAGTATCCATTATTAGAGCTGTTTCATAAGCAGGTCCAAAGCATGATGCTCCTTGTGCTGCACCTACTACTACAGGTCCAGGATTTTTGAGTACTTTATCCCAGTCGGATGCTGCTTTGGTTGCATGATCAATCGTACATACAGAATGACTATATAAATCTGGTCCCATACCTTCAATTTCATCGAAAGCCAACTTAGGGCCTGTTGCTATTATCAGGTAATCATAAGTTACTTCTTTGTCATTAAATAGTACTAATTTATTTTCATCAGGATAGAGTTTTTTTACGCCATCAGATACAAAATTTATGCCTGCTTTTTCTATATAATCAGTAATAGTAAATTCAACGTCTTCTCTAGAACGCCAATTTACCATTACCCAAGGGTTTGAAGGAACAAAATTAAATTTATCTCCTTTAGATATTAATATGATTTCATGATCATTACCAATTGCTTCTTTTAGTTCATATGCCATTGGTATTCCACCAATACCAGCACCAATTATTACTATACGGGCCATAATATCTTCTCCCCAATATTACACAGTAACTATATGATTAATATTACCATACATCAGTTTGACAAATTAACTTTGAGAATTTTTATAGAGATAATATTCTTCATAATGTATATTTAAAATCATACAAATATTACCAAGTAGGTAGCTATGAAAACTATAAACTTTGAAAAATTATATACTGATTTTACAAGTATCTTTGATTTATGTAGATATACAAATGAATCTCTAGAAGAAGAGATTATTAGAAGAGTCAAAGAAGATAATATCACTGAGGGTATGTTTCTTTTTAGGTTTAGATTAGTAATATTTAAGTTTGAAGTAGCTAATGATTCTGTCGAATATATTGGCTATGAAAAATAAAGAAGAATATAAAAACTTAGCTATTTTTATTTAGAATAATAGAGCCTACTAAAGATAATGCCGCTGTAATAATAGCAATAAAAGCAGGTACATAAAGTGAGTGGTACTCTAGAATAAGAGTTTGTGTTATAAGAGGCATAAATCCAACGAAAACTGCAGAACCTAAACCATAACCAATTCCCATGCCAACTAATCTTACTTTGACAGGTAGAGCATTAATACATCTATATTGAGCAATCATGATATAAGCACTAAATAAAATACTATAGACTAAATACGCAACCATATAGTGTGAGTTATGAATAAAAGCATAGCATAACCAGATAGATAATATTGATGAGAAAAGTAAGAACCAATTATCCAATTTTGGAATGCTATCTTTCTTTATTAGTAATGCTGATAGTAAGCCAAATATACACATCATAAGTAAACCTATAATACTAATCTTGAGCATACTGTTAGAGTTATAACTAGATAGATTTGTTAAATAGCTTGGTAAAGCATAATAGAACAGTGTAATACAAGACATAACATTAGCAGTCATCAAAAAACAGCCTAATAACGGCATTTTGTAATGTTTGAATAGCTCAATAATTGGATTTTTTGTCAGTTGATTAGTTTGTAATAATTGCGTAAAAAGAGGACTTTCATGTAACTCTTTTCTTATATAAAAAGTAACAATCCCTAGCGTAGAACCAAGTATAAAAGCAACTCTCCAAGCATAGTTTTCAGGGAAAATAAAATTAAGTATTATCGTTAGTAGCTTAGCAAGCATTACACCTATAGCTGCCGAGATCATTATCGCTGCAATAGGATATATTTTGTTAGTAATAATAGTTTCGTTTAGATATGTAAATGCACTATTGACCTCTCCACCAGCAGAAAGACCTTGCATAATACGAAAAGTAAGTAATAGTAAACCAGCATATATTCCTATGACTGAAGCATCAGGAATAAGACCAATACCTAATGTGCCAATTGTCATCAAAAGTACAGCAGCTACCAATACTTTTTTGCGTCCAACTCTATCACCAATTTGTCCAAAGATAATGCCACCAATAGGTCTTGTAACAAAACCTAAAGCAAATATTAAAAGTATGATAATTTGGGAATTAGAACTATGGAGTAAATGAGCTCCAATGACTTCAGAAAAGCTCAGATATATTATAAAATCAAAATATTCTAGAACCATGCCTAAAGAACAAAGAAAAATAGTTTTTAGTTGTAAGTCTTTCATTTTATTATCTCTAATTTCAAAGTTTAAACAAAAGCGCCTAACTCGCAATAATTAGGTCAAATTGTTCGTAAGATAATATCATGAAAATAACTAAACTATAGTGAATATGGTTTTGTAAAAAACAAAAAAATAAGTCATTTTTGCTTTATAAAAGAAACTATTTTAATCATCTGCTATAATCTGTTTATCTTAAATTTTCAAAAATAATTTGCATGGCTGAAAAATATATATACTCAATGCATAGGGTCGGCAAAGTTGTGCCACCTAACAAATATATCCTTAAAGATATTTCACTATCATTCTTTGATGGTGCAAAGATTGGTGTATTAGGTCTTAATGGTTCTGGTAAATCAACACTACTTAGAATTATGGCTGGTCTTGATACTGAGATTATTGGTGAAGCAGCTCCACGTAAAGGTGTCAAAATTGGTTATTTACCACAAGAGCCAAAGTTAGATGAAACAAAAGATGTAAGAGGTAATGTTGAAGAGGCACTATCTCACTTACAAGAGATGCTTACTAGATTTGATGAAATTAGTATGAAGTTTTGTGAGCCAATGTCAGATGATGAAATGGCTAAGCTTCTAGAAGAGCAAGGTAACTTACAAAATGCTATCGATGCTGCTGGAGCTTGGGAAATTGATCGTAAGCTAGAAGTTGCTGCAGAAGCGCTACGTTTGCCACCATGGGATGCTGATGTTACTAAGCTATCAGGTGGTGAAGCTCGTCGTGTTGCATTATGTAAATTATTATTATCTGCTCCTGATATTCTACTTCTAGATGAGCCTACTAACCATTTAGATGCAGAATCTGTAGCATGGTTAGAGAAATTCTTGGCAGAATATAAAGGTACAGTTGTAGCTATTACGCATGATAGATATTTCTTGGATAATGTTGCTGAGTGGATTCTTGAGCTTGATAGAGGGGAAGGTATACCATTTAAAGGTAACTATTCACAATGGCTTGAGCAAAAACAAAAGCGTCTAGAGATGGAAGAAAAACGCGAATCTTCACATCAAAAAGCTCTTAAAGAAGAGCTAGAGTGGGTGCGTCAAAATGCCAAAGGACGTCAAGCTAAATCTAAAGCTAGATTAGCAAAATTTGATGAGTTAAGCTCTCAAGAGTTCCAAAAGCGTAATGAAACTCAAGAGCTATATATTCCACCTGGAGAAAGACTAGGTAATAATGTCATCAAGGTCAAAGATATTGTTAAATCATTTGATGATAAGCTTCTTGTAGACGGTCTTGAGATGGATGTATATCCAGGTTCGATTGTTGGTATTATTGGTGCTAACGGTGCTGGTAAATCGACATTCTTTAAGATGCTAACAGGTAAAGAAACTCCAGATTCTGGTGAAATCAAGATTGGTGAAACTGTAAATCTAGCTTATGTAGATCAGTCGCGTGATGCTCTAGATGATAACAAAACTGTTTGGGAAGAAATTGCAGATGGTTTAGATGTAATTACAGTTGGTAAATTTACTATTCCGTCACGCCAATATGTAGGTAGGTTTAACTTCAAAGGTGCAGATCAGCAGAAGTATATTTCTCAGCTATCAGGTGGTGAGAGAAACCGTGTCCACCTTGCGAAGCTACTTAGAAGTGGTGGTAATGTTATCCTACTTGATGAACCTACAAACGATCTTGATGTCGAGACTTTAAGAGCGCTTGAGGAAGCTATATTAGCATTCCCTGGTTGTATTATGGTTATCTCGCATGATAGATGGTTCCTAAACCGTATTGCTACACACATGCTTGCTTTTGAGGGTAACAGCGAAGTAGTTTGGTTTGAAGGAAATTATGATGCTTATATTGAAGATAAAAAACGCCGTCTTGGTGATAAGTATGATGCTATTACGAAGATCAAGTATAAGCGAATTTCAGTTGATTAAATTATTGGAAATATAATGCAGACAGGTTCTTCTAGCAGATTAAAAATTGTAGATCATAATGAAACTTATGGCCGCCATATATTAGATTTTTTTTCAAAAGAGAAGGATTTTAAAAATGTATTAGATATTGGTTGTGGAGCTGGATCTGATTTGTTAGTTGTTAGAAAAAATAATGCGAGAGCTAATCTAACAGGAGTAGATTTTGGAAATTGGAATCAAGAAAAGTTATCTAAAAATAATATTCGATTAGCAAATGTTGATATAGAAAAAGATAAACTACCATTCGAAGATAATAATTTTGATTTAGTTATTGCTAATCAAGTGTTAGAGCATACTAAAGAGATTTTTTGGATAAATCATGAAATATTTAGATGCTTAAAGGTTGGAGGGTATCTATATATTGGTGTTCCAAATATATTATCACTTCATAATAGAATCTTTATGCTCTTTGGCTATCATCCTACTTGTAGTAAATCCATATCTGCACATGTGAGAGGTTTTTCTCCAAGAGATATAAAACAGTTTTATAGAAATATAGCTGGAAATTTTTGTACTATAGAGAATGTTAAAGGATCGCAATTTTATCCATTTCCTAAAAAAATAGCGAGATTCTTATCAATGCTATTTCCAAGTTTAGCTGTGTCAAATTTCTTTGTTATCAAGAAAACTAGTGAATACACATCTGAATTTATAGATTGGCCCAAAAATAGTCGTTTAGAAACTAATTATTTCATTGGATAAAATACATATTACAAAACAAGCACATATTTTCCTTTAGTATGTGCATTTCTCATTTCTTTTAAAATCTCAGGCATTTCTTGAATTGAAATAGTATTTATTAAAGGCAGCTTTATAGAACCATTTTCGACTAGAGTTAGCATATTTTCACCAACTTCTTTTAGTTGATTTTTTGCTTTGTCACCACCATACCTATGAGCAGCGCCTAAACTTAATTGATGAAATGATAAATTTCTCATAAATACGTCTTTGTATTCACTAGGTCTAACAACATCTAGAAGCTCTAGAAAATGGCCATTGAAGGCAAGTAAGTTACTCAAAGCAATATCAGTACTTCTTCCAGAAGTGTTTAAGAGCTTATCAATACCATAACCATCTGTATGGTTTAGAACTTCCTCAATTAAGGATTTATCATTATAGTTTATTACATGAGTTGCACCTAAAGATTTTACATATTCAAAATTCTTCTCAGAACAGCTTGCTATTATGTGTTTTGCACCAGCATTTTTAGCTAGTTGAATAGCAAAACTACCTACTCCGCCGGAACCTCCAGAGATAAATACATTATCATCTTTTGATATATTTAGTTTTTCAACCATTGCTCTATATGCAGTCCATCCTGCACATGGGATACTTGCTTGTTGGGCAGCTGTTAGGCTTGAGCTAGCTTTAATAATAGTTTGTGAGTCTTGGATTGCATATTCTGCGAAACCTCCATTAGCACGCATCATATCACCATGATAAAGAATTAAATCACCTTTATTCCATCCTGATACATCTTTACCAAGCTCAATGATTTCTCCACAGACATCTAGACCACATACCCACTCAGGTTGAGACTCTTCTCGCATAGAAGCCCATTGGTTAATTTTTGCATCAACAGGGTTTAGTCCGACAGCAATTACTTTAACTAGAATATCTGTACTTTTACTTAATTTAGGAGTGTCTTTTTCAATATATTCAAAAACATCGTCTTTATCATTGTATATAATAGCCTTCATATTATTTCCTTAAAAATTGTTTTACTGTATTTCACTATTTATCTCAATCATATTAAAACTAGGATCATAGAAAAAAGCTTGTTTTGTTTTTGTTTCTTTACTAAATTCTTCACATATTATCTTAATATCTAAAGACTTTAATTTTGCTAAAAATTCTGTGTAATCGATATCAGTAAGAGTTATTGCAAAATGTGTCTGGGCTATTTGATTTATAGGATCTATAAATGATCTAATCATTGTTTCTGATAGTATTAAATGCAAATAAAAATCTCCAGCTCTGTACCACAGACCTTTAGATTTAAAATTTGGTCTATGTATTTTTTCAAAACCAAGAATATTAGAGTAAAAATTTTCGGCAGCTTCTAAGTTCTTAATAATTAAAGCAATGTGGCTAAGTTTAATTTTTTTGGCAAACATAAAGTATAATAACTCTTATATGAGAGTATTTTTTATTATACTAAATTAATAAACAGTTAAAGGTAAAACTTATGATTAAAAAAATAGTACTTTGTATATGTTTTTTTCTCTTTCTACTAAACTATAGCTTTGCTGATACTGATAGTAGTAATGATCCGATAAATGCTCCTTCTAATACTCCAAAAGTTGAAAGTAAAGGTTTTTTAAATGACTATATAGTGACTCCAATTACTGATGTAGCTTTATTGGTAACAGCTCCAATTGGATCTTTTGTTGGTTTGTTTGAAGGAGCTTCAAAGTCTCAAGCTATCTTATATAATGGTGAGCATCATTCTGGAGATAGTGATATAGTTAATATCTTTGTAGCTCCATTTGCAGCAATAGGCTTTGCATTAGGTGGAGCGATTTATATGACTGTCAAATTACCTGCAGATCTGATAAGTGGTGAAAAGCTAGATTACTAAAAGTGAGTATGTTTAAAATTTATATTTGGGAGCTATAGTTTCCCAATTACTTTAGGCAAAGTCCAAAGTTAATAGTAATCTTTTTTCTCCATCAACAATATTTGGAGATCTATGAACTATGCCTGAGCCTGAGTTGCCTATCCAAGCTTCTCCTTTAAGTAATGCAATATCTCCAACATTAAGCTTTTGAATATTTGTATCTTCATTCAAGAAAGGGTTATCGGCTTTACCTAGTAGGCTTCTATCGACTTTCTCATTATATAGCCATTCGGTACCTGTACCTGAATAAGTTGTTACAAGTCTGCATGGCACATGATCAACATGAAATCGAGGGCACATGGCTCTATCAATAATAGCTAATCTTAGACCAGCTTGTTCTAAATCAAAAAGATAACAAAACATATCGATAATATTTGTTATATCTTCAATTAAATAATTTCGCAGAGGAAAATTTGGTAGTTGTTTAGTTAATTGCTCTTTGACATCCAATGGATTGACTATTATAGGTAGAGTACGAGTGCTACTACTTTCTTCAATATAGTTTTTAACTGCTATAGATAAATTTCTACTAATATCTCTTTGCCATATAGAGATATTAATATGATCATTATATATATCTGATAGCACTAATTTGTCTATTGATTGAGATTTATTTTTTTCCATTAAGTTCACCATAGCTTTGGTACAAAGAATATTTAACTTACAATTATTAATATGTTATATTATAACACTTTGTGATGTTTGATGAAATTATATTGTCTAGATACAAAATCAATAAATGGTAGGTATTTTTAATGCAAAATATGGCTCCTCAACAACTTATTCCTGTAATTGTGATCACTGGTTTTCTAGGTAGTGGCAAGACAACTTTTCTATCTAGGTTGCTTAAGCAAAAAACAATGACAAGAACAGCTGTTATAATTAATGAGTTTGGCGAAGTTGGATTAGATCATGCTTTAGTTGAGCATAGTGATGAAGATATAGTCGAACTTCAAAATGGCTGTATCTGCTGTACTATTAGAGCAGATTTGACCCAGACGCTGCTTAATCTTGCTGATAGAGTATCCAAAGGTAGTACAAAAGAATTTGATAGAGTTATCATAGAAACTACAGGTTTGGCAGATCCAGCACCTATAATCCATACATTAATGAGATCATTTGAGCTTCATCAAAATTATAAGTTAGCAGGGGTAATTACTATAGTTGATGCGGTTAATGGGATTTCAACTTTAGATATACACCAAGAAGCTCTTAAACAAGCTGCAATGGCTGAACGAATTGTTATTTCTAAGACAGATATAGCTGACAAAAAAATACAAGAAAATTTAATAAGTGTATTAAAATCAATAAATCCATCAACTCCAATAATAGATGGCGTAGACAAGGATGCTGTAATATCAGCAATAACAGGTTTAAATACTTATGATTCAGATAGTAAATCTGAAGAAATTTTAAAATGGCTTGCAATCGAAAAGTTTGATCAGCATCATAACCACGACCACGACCACGACCACGACCACGACCACGACCACGACCACGACCACGACCACGACCACGACCATCATAATATAAATCGTCATAGTAATGAAATACAAGCTTTTTCAATGACTAGTGATACTCCTATTAGTTTGATAGCATTTAATCTGTTTCTAGAGCTAGTTTCAGCTATATCAGGACCAAACTTACTTCGAGTTAAGGGTATTATAAATATAGCAGGAGAAGATGCTCCTGTGGTTATACACGGAGTACAACATCTTTTTCACCCAATTAGATGGCTTGATGAATGGCCAGATAATGATCATCGTACTAGATTAGTTTTTATAACTCGTAATATTCCAGCTGAGGCAATACAAAAGTTATTTGACTCTCTGTTATCAGCGACTAATACAAAGGTTTAAAATTCTAAGAGGATTGTAATATGTCATTTGAGAGTTATCCAAAAACCAGACTCCGTCGAACTAGACAGACTGAATGGTCAAGAAAATTAATTGCAGAAAATACTCTTTCGCCAAGTGATTTAATTTGGCCAGTATTTATACATGATCGAGATGATGAAGGAGATATTCCTATTGAGTCTATGCCTGGAGTATTTCGTTATAGCCTAAAAAGTATTCCAGCTATTGTCAGAAAAGCAACTGAGTTAGGAATCCCAGCAATAGCACTTTTTCCAAATATAAGTAGTCATAAGAAAGACTCACAAGCATCAGAGGCTGTAAATCCATCAAATATTGTTTGTCGAGCTATAAAAGCTGCAAAGAGTGAAAATAACAATATTGGAATTATATGTGATGTAGCTTTAGATCCTTTCACAGATCATGGACATGATGGGATTTTAGACGATAAACATAGAGTATTGAATGATCAAACTGTAGATGTACTAGTACAACAAGCATTAGTTCAAGCGCGGGCAGGGTGTGATATTGTTGCGCCTTCTGATATGATGGATGGGCGTATTGGAATGATTCGTCAAGCATTAGAAGACGAGGGATTAATTGATACGCAGATTATGTCATACGCAGCTAAGTATGCTTCAGGATTTTATGGACCATTTAGGGATGCTATAGGCACTACTAACCTAACAGGTAATGATAAAATATCAAAATTTCGCGATAAGCGTGGTTATCAAATGGATCCAGCAAACTCTGATGAAGCACTTAGAGAAGTAGTTATGGATATATCAGAAGGTGCTGATAGTGTTATGGTCAAGCCTGGTATGCCATATCTAGATATAGTTTATAGAGTATCATCAGAGTTTAGACTGCCAACTTTTGTTTATCAGGTAAGTGGCGAATATAATATGCTTAAAAAATCTGTTGATTGTGGTGAGTTAGATGAGAGAGTTATTTTAGAGTCTCTGCTAGTGTTTAAGCGTGCTGGTGCATGTGGGATATTTACGTATTTTGCACCTTATGCTGCTGAGAAGCTATTATAGAAGTAATTATATGAATTTATATTAGCTCTTAGTTATAAGTTTACTAAGCTATAAATCTAGATTATTTACAATTTTTTTAGACATTGATTCTATAGCATCATTTACAATATCAGAAAGTATTTCATCTTTTTCAAAGATTCTTTGACCTTCTACTCCATAGAACTCAACATTGCTAATATCCATCCCTATAGCATCAGCTAATGCTAAAGATGGCGCAACACCAACACTATGAGAGGATAAAAATCCTCCAAAGCTAAGAATGTCTTTTGCTTTGAAATAAAACTCTGTACCTGGTGTAACTTTTGCATATACCGCATCTATAAGGATAATTTTGTTATATCCACTATCTAGAAATGTTAGTAAATTTAATCCAGGCCTATCAGCACTTTCGACAGTGATATTTTGGATGTTTTTTTCTTTTACAATTTCAGCTAGTTTATCGGCTACAAACCAACCAAATTGATCATCTGCAAAAGGTGATCCAATACCAAGAATTAGAGTTTTTTGCTTCATTTTTTACCTTTTATGATAAATAAAATTCTGTAGGGATAGCACATTGTGCTGTCCAGTAAGGTATTATTTTATTTTTCTTTTTGAATAAATATTTACAAATTTAAACACAAAAAATACAGAGAAAATAGCTACTAAGGTTAATCCAATAGTTGATGAATAATCATCAACAAAGTCTGTAACTAGATTAATTGTAGCTATATTTGTATTTAATAAACCTAACAGTTCAACTAATGCAACGATATAAGCAGCTGCTATCACAATACACAAAATTATGATGTTATAACGATAAAACCTCTGCTCTTTTGAGTTAAAGCTTAGAACTTTTGACATTAATCCAGCATCTATAGAATCTACTATAATCATTCCTAAAGCAAACGAGATAGGTAGCAACATAATATACCAAATAGATAAGCCATTTAGCACATTAGCAGCAGCCATACCTAACAGAGCTATCTCAGTCGCAGTATCAAAGCCTAAACCAAATAAAAAGCCAACAAAATACATTTTATATGGTCTATCTATAACTTTAATTATAGGTCTAAAAAGTTTTGCCAATATAGAATTTGATGTATGATCATGAGCTACACAAGTTTTATTTTTGAGCATTTTCTTTAGAGAGAGAAGGCTCATAGTACCTGTTAGTAGCAAAAATACAGCTGATACAACAGTTCCAAAAAATGCTCCAATATCTAAAGCACTAGTTTTCTCGATACTTGCAAAACTAAAGCCGATAACTATAAGTAAAGTAAGTAGAAAAACTATTGTAGAATGACCTAACGCAAAAAATAAACCAGTCTTGAAACTAGCTCTATTTTGAGTTATTAATTGTCTAGTTACATTATCTATAGCTACAATATGATCAGCATCAAAACCATGTCTAAGGCCAAGCATAAAGGCAATGCCAATCATACTAAGCATTTTGAGATCTTGGGTTGCTAGAAATAGTAGTAGTGCTAAGAGTAGTACAGAGAAAATAGTTATATTTTTTCTCATATTAGTTCCTTAAATTTTGAACATAGTTAATATTTCGCTACTATTTTAACTAATTTTGTTTCTTAAATTAAAAATTTATAGCTAAATTGAAAAAGTATGTGTCATAGGATGATTGATCGTGTTTAATCTCTATCAATATTCAATGTTAAGAAATGTGCAGAACAAGATATACAAGGATCATAGTTACGAATAACCATCTCAGCATGTAGTCTTATATCATCTTCAGGCTTATCTAAACCAAAGTTTTCTAAAGCTATACGCAGATCAGCCTCAATACAAGGTAAGTTCTGTGATGTAGGCGCTGATATTCTTATTTTCTCAGCTAAACCTTTATCATTAACCTTGATATGGTCGATTTGGATACCACGAGGAGCTTCTACAGCACCCCAAGCATCGGCTGCTTTAACTGTATAGTCTAGGCAAGGAGTATCTGTATATGAATAGTTTTCACATATCTTAAGAGCTCTTTCAATTGCCCAATACCCCTCGATAGCTCTAGCTACAACAGAATGGAACATGTTTTTACTTGGCCATTTAACACCAGTAGCATGAGCCATTTCTTGGATATGCTTAGGCAGTTTGTCGAAGTTTAGGTTTATTCTTGGAAGAGGACCTAAAAGTATTGGCTCACCATCAACAGTTGTAGAGTGTAGAGCTGTAGATTGTGGAGCATGAAACTCTCTGAAATGATCATCATACTCACTAATATGGAATTTCTCACCATCACTAGTAATCACATCATCACCAAATATAGGATATTCAGTAGGATGAGATAAACTAACCATTTTAAATGGAATAGTTGTATCTGGGAATGATAGTGTAGATACCCATTCAACTACATCTTGAGCTTCTTTTAGGGCATCTTTTAACTTAGGAATCAATGCATGAACTTCTTTGACCAAAGGAGCTTTGTAGAATCCGCCAACTTTCATACCGTTAGGGTGAACAGATCTACCCCCTAGTAGTTTAAGAATATCATTACCTAAATGCTGTAATTTAACACCTCTAACAACTTCTTTAGGAAAGTCTTTTGCCATCTCAATAGCTGATCTATAACCTAAGAAGTCAGGAGCTGCTAATAAATGTACATGTAGATAATGTGATTCTATCCATTCGCCTAAAAACATCAATAGACGCATATCATCTATCCACTGAGTTCTAGTGATATCAAAAGCACTCTCGTAAGCTCTTGAGAAGCCTGCTTGATATGCAAGAGGGCAGATACCACAAATACGCGCTACAGCATCGATAATTGCATTTGGTTCTCTACCTTCAAGGAATTTTTCAAAATAACGAGGAGGCTCATAGATTCTTAATTCACACTTATCTATTTTGCCATCTTTAATTCTTAAATCTAAAGCACCTTCGCCTTCAACACGGGCTAAAATAGGAACTTCAATAACTGTTTCTCTACTCATAACTATACTCCAGCCTTTTTAAATACTTCATCTTGGCTACTGATAAATCTATATTTATCTTGGATTTGTTTGTCTGATAAACCAAGCTCTTTTAATCTATTTGTCATTGCAGCTAGGTTTGCATATTTTGATGCACCAAAACAACCGTAACAACCACGACCAAGTTTTGGACAGATTGCACCACAACCATCTGCTGTTACAGGACCTAGGCATGGCTCATCTTTTGCAACCATTACACAAGTAACACCAGCATGCTTACAAGTCGTACAAACTGGATCAACAACTTTCTCAGGTTCTACACCAAATAGTAGTTGGCGAATAGCTTTAAGTATTTGATCAGTAGTTATAGGACAACCAGAGATTTCAAAATCTACATTTACATACTCTTTGATAGCTTTTGCTGTAGATAAATCTTCTTTGATAATTACATCTGTATCTTGAGGATATACAGCTTTTTGCCATTCAAGAAGCTCAGCATCATTAGTATAGTTTCTAAGAGCTTGGATACCACCTGTTACAGCACAAGCACCCATTGCGATTACATATTTTGCTTTTTCTCTAATTTTTTGTAAGCGTGGAATATCATGATGAGTGTTTACACTACCTTCGATAAATGCAATATCAACATCAGCAAACTCATCTAGAGGACCAGCTTCTGCAAAGTGAACAATATCAACCATTTCAGCTAATGTAAGTAGTGATACAGCATCATTGATTAGAGCTAGTTGGCAACCATCACATGAGCTGAATTTATGCACAGCTATTTTTGGTCTAGGAGCTAAATTTTTTAATTTATCTTGAGATGACATAATTATACTCCTTTTATTTCTAATAGTTTCTTCACAGCTGGATAAGCATATACAGCACCATCTTTACAGACAAATTCTTTGCCCATTTGGCAATGACCACAATGTCCGATAGCACACTTCATGCTACGCTCTAAGCTGACAAATATTTGCTCTTCTGGCACACCAACTTTAGCAAATTCTTTGGCAACATTTTTCATCATAATCTCAGGACCAACAGTCATAACTACTGTATTTTTGTGATCAATATCAAGATCTGGAATTGCTGCAGTTACAAAGCCATCATACCATTTCCATGGACCGTGAGGCTCACCAGCAGTAGCTGCTAGAAGTACCTGTGTATTTGGTTGGTTATTCCAGCGAGTGTATTTATCTTGATAGATAAGACCAGAAGTATCACGAATACCTTGTACTACATAAACTTTACCAAAAGCATCTCTATCTTTTAGGATTTCTTCTGTCGCAGCAACTAGAGGAGCATTACCAAGACCACCAGTCATAATTACAACATCTTTACCTTTTGCTTGTTCTACAGGCCAAGAGCTACCAAACGGACCTCTAACACCAATAGTTTCACCAGTTTTTAGTTTGTCCATACCCTTAGTTATACGTCCAACTACTTGGATAGTATGCTCAAAGATATCATCAGCAAAATTTCTATCATTTACGATAGATATAGCTACTTCACCAACACCATATAAGTACAGCATATTAAACTGACCTGGGTGGAATTTGTAATTTTTGCGTAACTCTTCATCTACAAAGCGTAAACGTAGGGTAAAAATATCATCAGCATCTTTGATAAACTCAATTATCTCTGCTTCATGCGGTAAATAAGCATCTTGTGGGTATATCATAATTATTTCTCCTCACAAATAGCGTTAATTTCTTCTGTAACATCAATTTTTACAGGACACCATGTGATACAACGACCACAACCAACACAACCTTTAGTTTTGAACTGCTCTCTCCAAGTACCAAATTTGTGAGTTAACCATTGACGATATCTATGTTTTGGTTCTTCACGGTATAGTTCGCCATGAGTATAACTATGATCTAAACCAAAGCATGAATCCCATTCACGCGTATGTTCACTTTCTTTGCCATCTAAACTTGGCTCTTCTTTTTCTGTATGGCAGAAACAAGTAGGGCATGATTGCGTACAGCTACCACAAGATAGGCAACGAGCTGCAACATCATCCCATTGCGGATGGTCATAAGAGCTTGTTAGAGCTTTTTCTACTTTTGCTATTGGTGGTAGAGTTTTCTCTTGCATACCATACACAGCTTTTATTTTTTGTTCAGCTTGATATGTTTGAGCGCCTGTTGCTGGTTCTAACTGTAGTGCTAATATGGTTTGTCTACCTTTATCACTACCTGTCTCTATCACAAAACCATTCTCAATTTCTGTCATAGCTAGATCAAAACCTTTATCAGCCTCTGGTTTATCTCCTAGAGCGATACAGAAACAATTGCTATGAGCTGTAGTACAATTAGCAGCTATGATAAACATAGCTTCTCTTCTAGCTTTGTAACGAACATCTTGATACGCATTTTCAACAAAAACTCTATCTTGAATCTCAATAGCTCTTAGATCACAAGGTCTTACACCTAGTACAGCATATTTTTTGTGATTGATGCTTTGGTTAAATGATAATTTACCATCTTCACCACGAGAAACTTTCCATAAAGTTTCTTTTTCTTCAAAAAGCATTGGCTTAACAGACTGAACTGGTACACTCCAGCCAAAAGCTTTTTTTGCATCGGTTTTGATTACTTCATAGTTAGCAGGCTCTTGCTTGTCTATATAGCCCCAAGGCAACTCGCTTGCATTGTTGATATTATCATAGACAATAGATTTATCTCTAACTGCAGGCGCCATAACTTCATAGCCTTGTCCTGAGAAATAAGAAATCATTTTATCTAGATCATCATGTTTTAAGAAATAAAACTGACTCATGTTATTCTCCTTAACATATTCTTGGTAATTGCTCACCACTTAACCAATCCACACGTCTTTTACCACCAAATGTGGTTTTCATAAAGACTTGAGATTGCTCGCTTTTTCTTACGGTTGCTATCACTTGGGCATTTTCTCCTAATGGATGTCCCCTTAAGCAGTCTAAAACCTTTTGAGTTTGACTAGGCTTACAAGCGATTAAAACTTTGCCTTCATTGGCGATATATAATGGATCCAAACCTAAAAGCTCACATGCTGATTGAACTTCTCTAGATACCGGAAGATTTGCTTCATCTATTTCGATAGCTACATTATGTTGGTTAGCCCATTCATTAAGTGTTGCACCAACTCCGCCACGAGTAGGGTCACGCATATTTTTTACTTGACAATTATTCTCATAAATAGAATCAACCAAACCATCCAAAGATGTTGCATCACTCACTATTTGACATTCAAAATCAAGACCAGCTCGTTGTGACATCACAGCTACACCATGATCTCCAAGAGAGCCATTGATGATAATATCATCACCATCTTCAAGAGCGTCTCTAGTGACAAAATCATCACGAATTACACCAACTCCAGTTGTATTGATAAAGATGCCATCACCTTTACCTTTCTCTACAACTTTAGTATCTCCAGTTACGATTTGGACATTAGCATTTTTAGCAGCTTCTGCCATAGAATCTAGGATTATTTTTAGATCTTTAAGAGGAAGGCCTTCTTCTAAAATAAGCCCTACAGATATATATAGTGGTTTAGCACCACCAACAACGAGATCATTAATTGTTCCATGAATTGCAAGACTACCAATATTACCACCTCTAAAGAAATAAGGAGTAATAACATAGCTATCTGTAGTCATGGCAATTTTGCCATTTATCTGCGGTAGTACAGCTTGGTCTTCTGCTTGAGCTAAATACTGACTATCAAAGCTTTTTTTAATCATCTGCTCGATTAAATGGTGCATAGCTTTACCACCAGCTCCCATTGCTAGGTCGACAACACCGTTCTTGATATTTAATTTCACAGCCATTTTAGTCTCCGTATTGATAATGTGCTGCACAAGCACCTTCTGATGAAACCATACATGCTCCCATCGGTTGCTCTGGAGTACAAACCACACCAAACAGCTTACAGTCTTTTGGCTCTTTTAAGCCTCTTAGAATATCCGGACAAGCACATTGCTTATGCTCTAATCCTTGCACTTCAGGTATTTGATAATACTTTTCAGCATCAAATTTTGCATATTCGTCTTTTATTTCTAAAGCACTATTTGGAATATATCCAAGTCCACGCCATTCAAAGGTATCTCTGACAGTTAGATATTGAGTGATTAAATCTTGAGCTAGTTGATTACCATTTGGCACTACAGCTCTTGTATACTGGTTTTCTACGCCTATTTTTCCAGCGTTAATCATCTTGATAAGCATAAGTATAGATTGTAGTACATCTAAAGGTTCAAAACCTGCCACAACCATTGGTTTTTGATATTCTTTGGTTACTTTATCATAAGCATTACTACCAATAATCACACTGACATGAGAGGGCCCTAAAAAGCCATCAATCTTAACATCTTCTGATAATATCGCTTGCATAGCTATAGGTGTAAGTACATGGTTACAAAATATCAAAAAATTATCTAACTTTTTAGCTATTGCAAGTTGTATAGCTACAGCAGTTGGTGGAGTAGTTGTCTCAAAACCAATAGCAAAAAATATAACTTTTTTACTAGGATTTTCTTCAGCTAGTTTTAGAGCATCTTCTACTGAGTAGATCATCCGTATATCCGCACCACGAGCCTTAGCTTTGATTAGGCTATCTTGATGAGATCCGGGTACTCGAATCATATCCGCATAACTACAAAATATGACATCTTTTTGCGATGCTAAAAATATTGCTTGATCGACTCTTTTAATAGGTAAAACACAAACAGGACAACCTGGTCCATGTATCATTTTGACATTTTCTGGCAAAAGGCTAGGAATCCCATAACGGTGTAAAGCATGTGTATGCCCACCACAAAACTCCATTAGGTTATACTGTCTATTAGGGTCAACTTCTTTAGCGATTTGTTGTAAAAGAGATTTTGCAACTTCTGGGGCCCTAAACTCTTGTATGTAATCCATAACATTACCCCTTTTATATTATACTTTTTAGATCCTCTAGAGTCTGACGAGCCATTTCTTTATCTAGTTTACTTAATGCAAAACCAACATGGATTATGACAAAATCACCTATAAGAACTTCATCCCTTAGTAGTGCTAGAGAGATATTTTTTTTTACACCGCCAACATTAACAATTGCTTGATTATCTTCTTTGATTTCTACAATTTCTGCGGGTATTGCTAAGCACATTTTACTCACCTTTTTTATATTTTTTGGCACCGAGCCAAGCTTGTCCAAGGCTTACACCACCATCATTTAGAGGAACTTTCTCTGATATATAAATATTGAAATTCATATCTTTAAGTTGACGGTAAGTCTCTGTTAGTAGTAGCTTATTTTGGAAACAACCTCCACTAAGTATTATATTCTTAATATTTCGAGGTTGGGCTGACTTACTAATCCACTGTACTAGAGCATAAGCCAAAGTGCCGTGCCATAAGTTACTAGCAACACTTATATTATCGCATTTTATTATACTTTTTAGTAGTTTTTTTAAATTTAAATTAGTTTTAAATGATACTGATTTGGTATCATATTGAATGCTTGGAGTATCAGCTAAAGACTCTAATTCTATAGCTGCTTGAGTCTCGTAAGTGTTGATATGGCAAACATTTAATAAGCTAGAAACAGCATCAAAGAGTCTGCCCATACTTGTAGTTTTACCTTTTGGTAAAGAGTCATTTTGTAAAAGCTTGATTAGACTTTCAGCTTGTGGGAATTCTTTGAGATGATCAGGTATTTCAAGATCATATTTATGGCATACTGCAAGAGCCATACGCCAAGGTTCTTTGGCGACCTTGTCACCACCAATATATTCGATAGGATCTAGCTCGCCGATGCGATTAAACTCTAAATTATTAATATCACAATGATAAAGCTCGCCACCTCTAGCTAAACCATCTTCACCTAAACCAAAACCATCTAGTACTAAGCCTATAGCTTGACCTTGCAAATTATGCTCAGCAATTACAGCTGCTAGGTGAGCTTGATGATGTTGAATTTGATAAATTGGTAAATCAAACTTTTGCGCAAAGTGCGTAGTATAAATATCAGGATGTAAATCACAAGCAATGCCATCAAATTTAAGTCCAAACATATTTTGGAAATGCTCTAAAGATTGCTTATAAAACTCTATATTTGCTTGGCTATCCATATCACCAATATGTTGCGATACAAAGGCTTGATTATCATTGATAAAGCAAAAAGTATTCTTTAAAAAAGTACCAGTAGCTAGTATATTTGGTAAGGTTTCTGATAACTGTATTGATTGTGGTACAAGTCCTCGAGATCTTCTAATAGGTAGATTTTTATCTATAACAGTATGAAAGACACTATCATCACTTTTTATCGCAATATCACGATTATCTGTAACTATAAGATCAGCGATATCTTTGAGCTTTTCTAGGGCTTCATTATTATCTGCGATAATGCTTTCACCAGATATATTTGCACTAGTGACTATCAAAGCTAAATCATGAGCCTCATTAAGCCAACTAGAGCTAGAAGGCTGATTTAGCAGATGATAAAAAAGAATATAATCAATCCCTGTTGTTGGTAGCATAAAACCAAGCTGATTTATCCGTGGTGCAATAGCTTTGCTAAGGCTGTCAGTAGAGCGTCTTTTAAGTAAAACTATAGGTCTAATAGTGGTATTTAGCAAATCATTTTGTTGTGTTGTAATTTCTGCAAAATGTTTTTGTATACTTTGAGTATTTAGAGCCATTAGCGCAAAGGGTTTATTAGGGCGATGCTTTCTTTTGCGGAGCTCTGCGACTGCTTGAGTATTTGTAGCATCCACAACTAGCTTGAAGCCATTTTGACTTTTTATAGCGATAATTTTACCAGCTTTGATCGCTTGTGATATCTCTGCAAAAGAGTGTGATAATTTAGGTCCACATTTTGAGCATGCAACAGTTTGAGCATGATAATGTCTATCTAATGGATTTGTGTAGCTATCATGACAGCCATCACATAGTGGAAAATCTTTATATGTAGTTTTATCTCTATCATAAGGTAGGCTTTGTATCGTGCTAAAGCGCGGGCCACAATGCGTACAGCTAGTATATGGATATAAATAGTAGCGACTTTGTGGGTCAAAAATATCATCTAAGCACAAATCACAAATAGCTGTATCAGCTGGGATTTTGGTAGCAGAGCAGCCTTGTTGGGTTTCTAAGATCTTAAAATCTTTAAACTCACACTCTGTTTGGCAAATAGTCTTTTCAATAGTTTCTATACTAGCTAGTGGCGGTAGTTTTGCCTGCATATGGGTTATGAAACTATCTGCAGTAGATTCATCACATTGTAGAATTATTTCAACACCATTAGGAGTATTTTGCACCGAGCCACACAATCCTAAATCTTTAGCAAGGCAATAGATAAAAGGGCGGAATCCAACCCCTTGCACTATACCATTGACGAGAATTTTTGTTATGACTTGTTGCATCTTGTTTGTATCTACTTATGAATTCTTATAATTCTCAATATACTCTAAGACAATTTCATGATGATCTTTCGTTTTAAACTTATCGAAGACATGATTGATCTTACCATCCTTGTCTATAAAGAAGCTAACTCTATGGATACCATCATATACTTTGCCCATAAACTTCTTCTCGCCCCAGACACCAAATTGCTCAGCAACTTTGTGATCTTCATCACTTAGAAGTTGTACTGTTAGGTTATCTCTTTCTTCAAATTTCTTGAGGCGTTTTGGAGCATCTGGACTAATACCTAGAACTACAGTATCAAGCTCAGCTAATTTGTCACTAATACTACTTAGACCAATAGATTGCGTTGTACAACCTGGAGTCATTGCTTTTGGGTAGAAGTAAATCAAGACATTCTTTTTGCCTTTAAAATCACTTAATGATACTTCTTCATTATTTTGATTTTCTAGTTTAAAGTTTGGAGCTATTTGTCCTTGTTCTAGTGTTTTCATTTGGTTACCTCATAATTTACATTTCTTTTAATGCTATCCGTTGAGCATTATTAAATAGTTCCTCTAACTCATCATTGAAAATAGACTCTTTCCTCATGTTTATTATAAGCTCAATAAAATTTATATCATTAATTAGAACAGTCGCAGATGTTGCGGAATAATGTGCTTGAGGCTGACATTCTAAAAGTATGGCTTCAACAAGTGAAGTTAATCTGTTGCGTTTTTGAGTTGTTTTATTCTCTATATACGCAGTATACCTAACTTTAGCATCTTCAATACTATCTAGAATTGCATTTCCAATCTCAAATCTTCGAGCTACTATTTGAGTTTGATCATTTAGAAAAAGAACTTCAATAGTGTTATTTCCTATAGGGCTTATGCCTTTTAGTCTATATAATTTGACACCCAAATGATTTTTAGGGTTAATATTATAAGGATTTATTATAGGCTCATCAATGACATCGTGACATTTTTTCTTACCATTACACCTTTTACAAGATGGTAATAAATTATCCCATTCAACAACTTTATCAGGGTTATGTTTTTTATCTTCGAAATGCTCAACTTCCATATATTTACTTTCTTCACCTAACTTACATTCACAGTAAGCACACTTACGATTGCTTGATTCAAGTAAAGGAGTTTTTATTTCATCATGATTCCAAACAGTCGATTTATTATTCTTAAACTTCTCAACTAGTTCATTAACTTTTTCATCAGTCAAAAACTCTGGTTTAGGAGGTCTACTTAATTTGATCATTACTAACCTCTAATAGCTGCCAGTTGAAACTTGAGAAGTTTTCTTAAATGATTATTAGGGTGAAGCAGTGCATCTAATTTTTCATATATTTTGAGTGATTCTTGATAATCTTCTTTATCAATAGCTGATGTAAAACTCTCCATTAGGTCATTATAAGTGTCTGTGCGAGTATCTGACATACCCATAACATCTACGAGAATTTCCTCAATGCTCCAGCCTTGGTAACCATACTCAGACTCTGATAGGTTCTTGCGAGTAATTTGATCTCCTTCTGAGCAAAGAGCTATAATCTGGTTAGGTTTTGCATTTTGTAATATATGTGGGCTGTGTGTTGTTGTAATAAATTGTGCTTTAGGAAATACTTTAATCAATATTTCAGCAATTTTAGTTTGCCATTCTGGGTGTAGATGAAGTTCTAACTCATCTATTAAAATTATTCCATCAAAGTCCTTTGCATTAATACAAGGTTCTTTAAACCTAAACTCAATTTCTTTTATTATTCCAAATATTATAGATAAACAAGATTTGAAGCCCGATGATAAATATTCATAATATACTTCCCCCGTGGGTGTATTAATCATAATATCAAAAGAAGACCCTATAACCCTGCTAAATCTGTAATCTTTACTTAATAAAGAAATACTTTTTTTAGCTAATTCAAAATTACTTAACTGTTCAGGTTCTAAATCTTTTGGTCTTGCTGAAAATAAGTATCTATTTATAAACCAGTTCTTTATTTCATTTATATTTAATCCAATCATACACTCTCGGTGAAAGGTTGAATCATTTTTATTAATATCTTTTCCTAAATTATTTAAGTTTTGGTAATTAAAGTTTCTAGTAACTTTTAGAGACATAAGTTTTGAGGAATATTTAAGTAATCCTTGCACGCTAGAAGTTTTATTTGGATCAAATTCGGAAATATTAATATTTGTTGATAATTCTTGTCCATCTATAATGACCTTTGATTTAGCAAAGCTATTATTTGTGGAAAAATTCTTTTTTAATATATTAGTACTTACAAAAGTAAATGAGTGAGCTACGCACTCTATAAGTGTCGTTTTTCCTATACCATTAGGACCACAAATAAAATTCATAGTTTCATCGAAGTCAACTTTAAGGTTCTTAATCCCACCTATTCCTTGAATTTCAATAGATTTTATTTTCATTATTGTTTCCTGATTATTCACTTATTAGTAGGTATTATTAAACTTCACATCATATTAATAGTTTTAATGGATTCACAAAATTTCTAATACTGATTAAATTATTCTACTTTAAACCTTTCAACCAATCCAACCAGCTATCAAAACCAGCACCAGTTTTTACAGATAGCTCAAATATTTTCACATCTGAGCGAATCTTTTTAATATTTGCGATACATTCTTGGATATCAAAATCTACATAAGGAGATAGATCAATCTTATTGATAACAACTACATCAGCATAATAAAACATATCAGGATATTTAAGTGGTTTATCAGCTCCTTCAGTCGTTGAGATAACAGCTACACGATGCTTCTCACCAAGATCAAACATTGCTGGGCATATCAGGTTACCAACATTCTCAATCATTACAAAACCATCTTTAATATCACCAAGATGTTCAAAAGCATGACCAACCATGTGAGCATCTAGATGGCAAGCTTTACCAGTATTTATCTGATAAGCTTTTGCACCTGCTTTACGGATTCTCTCAGCATCTAGATCTGTGTGTTGATCGCCCTCAACAACTACGATAGGGTGACTACCACCAAGCTCTTTGATAGTTCTCTCAAGTAGAGATGTCTTACCAGAACCAGGACTTGAGACAAAGTTTAGCGCAATATTATTATCCTTAGCTAGTACATCTCTATTTTGCTCGGCATATTGATCATTTGCTTCTAAGATTGCTTTTTCTAACTTTACAGCATCACCTTCATGACCATGATGATGGTGATGATGATTGCTATCTGTTCCACATCCGCAAGTTGTACACATAATTTACTCCTTAATTAAAAACTATAGATTCTACGAGCATATCTTTACCTTTGAGAATATCTTTCTCAAAACTACCACAGTTTGGGCATTGCTCATATAGTCTGGTTAATTCAAATTCATGTTCACAAGCTTTGCATTTCGCTATAGCTTGCTCATGTATTATTTCTAGCTTTGCTTGTTCTAATACACTATCTTTTGCTGCTACAGGAAACCAGAACTCAAAAGACTCAACATCCACACCAGCTAAGTTACCTATTTTGACAACTACTTTAGATACTTTTTTAGAGTTATTTTCAGCTGCTTTCTTAGCGATACTTATGACACTTTGACACAATGAAAACTCGTGCATTAGGACAAATCCAAAACTACATGACTATAGTTATATTATACCAAAATATAGGCTGTAAGTATCTGCTGACTTAAGGAGGATTAATTTTTGTTGAATTATAAATTATACTGTTTTGGTATAGTTTAGATGTCCTGAGTTAAGCTTTCGTAGTAGCTTTTCTCTCGATCAAAGAGTTTACAATCATAGCTATAAGAGTGATTATCGCACCAGCTGTTAGTATATATGCCGGAGCTAAATTATTATTTGAGAATTTGATAGTGCTGATTACAATCATCGGTGTCAGACCACCAAAGACAGCAAATCCTAGATTATATGCAAAACCTATACCTGTATAGCGAACATCTTGTTTAAACAAATCAATCAACATTGCAGGTATATTGCCCCAACAAAGAGCTACTAAAATAGCACTAAGGATTATTGCGATGAAATAGAAATTTTGATGTGATGTATATGTAGTATAAATGACAAAACTAAAAGCACAGGTAGCTAATATACTAACTAACAAAATCAAATTTCTACTAACTTTATCAGCAAATAGACCAACAGCGACACAAAGAATAGAAATAATAATCACACCAAGACTATTAATCCATGTGAAGTTATCTAAGTGAAGATTTAGAATAGTACTAAAATATGCCGGTAGTAACAAAAATAATGTCACAAAACAAAGAGCACCAAATGACACAATAATTGTTGAATAGATCAAGTTCCAGCGATGAGTTAGAAGCATCTTTGTAATCGGTAGAGAAAACTCTTCATTCACAAAAGGATTAAACTCTTTGATATCAATAAGCTGACGTCTAAGATAGTATGCAACAAGCCCAAACAGACCACCTAAGATAAAAGGTATACGCCAACCGTATGCTAGCATATCTTGACTTGTGAAGAACTCTAATAGCAAACTTTCAACTATAAATCCTATAGCAACACCAAGTATCAAGAATCCAAAAATCACCGCAGTCATAAAGCCACGCTTCTCAGGAACAGCCTCACCAACATAAGTAATAGCACCAGGTATCTCGCCACCGACAGATATTCCTTGAGCTATTCTGCAAAGTACTAACAATATAGGTGCCATAATCCCAATACTACTATAAGTAGGCAATATACCAATCAAAAATGTTGATAAAGCCATAATCAAAATAGAGATTGTAAAAGTTTTTTTTCTGCCATATTTATCACCAAAATGGCCAAAGATAATACCACCAAAAGGTCTAGCAAGATAGCCAACAGCATAAGCACTGAATGCGATTAATAAAGATGTAATCGCTGACTGAATAGGAAAGAAAAGCTTAGAAATGTAACTAGCGAGTAGAGCGTAGATAATAAAATCATAAAACTCAAGCATACCGCCTAAACTTGATAGTAATAGTGCTTTACGTTGATTTTTTTGTAACATATTGTTTTTGGTGTTAAGAAATAATTATTTAGTTGCTTAGTATATAACGTTTCTAATCTGATTTCATTTAGGTTGATAGTAACTTCTTTATAAAAATAGATCTTTCTAAAATGCTCTATATAGCTAAATCAAAGACTTGAAAAAAAGTAGGTGGAAAAATAGTTAAGATATATTTCTGTTTAAGAGTTAACTTTTAAAAGTTCAACTTGGAAAGAAAGTAGCTGATTTGGTCCAATAGCAGCATTACCACTAGTGCCATAAGCTGTGTCTGGAGCACAGTATATTATAGCTTTTTCGCCAACTTTCATTTGAGGAATAGCATCTTGCCAACACTTAACTACGCCTGATAGTGGGAAAGTAGCAGGTGTGCCTCTATCGTATGAGCTGTCGAACTGGTCACCAATTAGATTACCTTCTTGGATAGTTTTTATAGCAGCTTCTTTATCATCTGCATAAGCTTGAGTAGGAGTAGTTCCTCTGTAGTTAACAGTTACTGAATCACTTTTAGTAGGTTGAGCACCGTCTCCTTGTTTTAGAACTTGGATATATACACCCTTGCTACCATCGACCTCTTTGATACCGTCAACTTTAGCTATAGCTTGTTGGAAGTCATTAGCTAATTTAAGGTTGTTTGTAGCTGCCTCAATTTGAGCTTTTTGCATCTTTTCCATCATTTCTTTTTGGAATGCTTGCATGATTTGCTGAGCCTTAGCTTCAGGTATTTCAGACTTTTGACCAGCAAGAGCACTTTGCAGACCTTTGTCGAAGTTTGCTTGGTCAATAGTTATTTTTCCTTTGCTTAGTTGCTCACCTACGCCTCTACCTATTATGTAGCTGACTTTGCCCATATCTACGCCATTTGACTCAGCTTTTGCACTACCTGCAGTAGTCGTTGGTGCATCAGCAGCAAATACAGCTGTTGATAAAAGTATCGATGAGATAGCAATTGTTAGTTTTTTCATTTTTGTTCCTTTGATTTGTATTATCAGTTAAGATTTTAAAGCATTGTTAAACAAATTTGAATATGATTGGTATTGTTACCTACTATTTCATTCTAGCTAAGATATTATCTTTTACTATTAATTGATGGTGTAGAGCGGCAGTTATATGTAGTACTACTAGCACTAATAAAACCGATGCAAAGATATAATGATAACTAAAAATTTTGCTACCTAACTCAAAGTTTGGAGTCACGACTTCTGGAAAAGGTATCACAAAGAATATCTTCCATGGATACCCCATTAGCATTGAGCCAACCACTCCCGAAAAAGCCATACCAAATGCTGAAATATATAAACCAAGATGCACAATTTTAGCTATGATTAACTGTAATAATGGTAGTGGCGGGTTATATGGCGGTTTGATACTAAAAAATTTAGCAACAGCCAAAAGAGGTATCACAAAGAAAGTGACTAAACCAAAAGACTTATGCAGGGTCATAATCCATCTTGAATCAAATAAATCATAAGCATAACCTAAGCCCAAAATAAGTTGAGCTATTATCAAAAAAGCCAATAAGCGATGTAGAGCCCTAACAGGCAAACTGTATTTCATAATCATAGATAAGTTAATAGAGTGTTTTTTGATTGTATAGTATTTACAAACTTTTGAGAAATATTTTAATCTGGAGTATGCCAAATCTTTCTAAATTCTTTGATGATTTGATCATGACGTAATAGAAAATCTTCAGTATCATATTTTTCATCGTATTTCTGGGTTTTAACAACTCTTTTATCTTCATTGAGAATGATTTTATTGGTGATACTAAATACCAAATCTGCGATAGGTTTGATGATTTTGCCAATCAAAAACTTACGATAGTTTACTAAATATAGCTTTGTTTGATGCTCATTAATAGGTACAAAGTAAACACAAATTTTAAGTTTATCAGCATTATTAAGTAACCAAAAGTTAGGAAAGATGTACTTTAGCATTAAGCGTTGGTTTTTTAGTGCTTCTATATATTCATCACTTATATTTAGCTTTATATCTTGAGGGATTTTGTATCCTCTGCCGATAGATCTCTTATGCACAGTAGCTAAGTGAGTATAATCAAGTTGGTTCTCGATACAGTGGCGAATATTGTTATCCCATGTGTCCGTCAAAAGAGAGTACTTACCAGCAAAATCATTATATAAGTTTTGTGCAAATTCAAAAGCGTAGCTATTATCTAGTTCTTCATCAAAAACATTTATCCAAATCATGTCAGCGACAATTTTTGTTGGATAACTTTTTACTTGTAGTTTTGGGATAGCACCCTGAGTTTCTGGTGTGTATATACAGTTGCCTTGTACGTCAAATCTAAAGCCATGAAAAGGACAAGCTATAGCACCATCGCATACCTTACCTAAACTTAATTCTGCACCACGATGAGGGCAGCGATTTTCCATAGCTATTATTTTCTCATCATCTTTCCATAAAACAAGATTTTTACCTAGTCTTTCTAGTTTGATAGGTTTAGATTTGATTTCTTTGATATGAGCTATAGCGTACCAAGCTTTTGGAAGATTATTTATCATAGAGTACAAAAATTAGTTTTTGCATGAGTAGAATTATACCTCAAGCTATTAGATAATTAATACTATGGAAATCTTTTAGATACTATAGCTATGAGTGCAAACCAAAATAATCAAGAGATAGTCGGAGGATTAATTCTCTTTGCTGCAGCTTTTGTTGCAATATTTATAAATAATTCACCATTATCTATCTACTATGGAATGCTTGAGACAATCAATGTCAAATTAGGAATTGAAAACCTCGTCATTGACAAAAATTTGATGCACTGGATTAATGATGGTTTGATGGCTATATATTTTCTATATATTGGCTTAGAAATCAAAAGAGAGATAATCTCAGGGGCACTATCAAAGCCTTCTAATATTATAATACCGGCTATAGCAGCTCTTGCAGGACTGGCAGTTCCAAGTTTGATATATTTATCAATTAACTATGATGCTAATATCACAGGTTGGGCAATACCTTCCGCAACAGATATAGCATTTACCTTAGGTATATTAGCTCTACTTGGTTCAAGAATCCCAGCAAAGCTAAAGCTATTGGTTGTTACAATCGCTATTTTTGATGATATAGCTGCAATAGTAATTATTGCGATATTCTATACCAAGTCACTATCGTTACTTTCTCTATCTCTAGGGAGTCTTTTTATATTGGCGATGATTATTTGTAATAGAGTGTTTAAGGTTAATAGAAGCTCTGTATATGTAGTTCTTGGTTTTTTTGCTTGGTTTTGTACGATTAAGTCTGGAGTTCATGCAACTTTGGCAGGTTTTACAACAGCTCTGTGTATTCCATTTAGAGAGAATGACAAAGATTCTCCAGCTAATTTTATGGAAGAGTCTCTTCATCCTTGGGTTATCTATTTTATATTGCCTGTATTTGCATTTGCTAATGCTGGTATCAATTTCTCAGGGATGAGTATTTCTATAATATTTGAGCCAATTACATTAGGTATTATATTGGGGTTATTTGTTGGTAAGCAGTTAGGTATTTTCTCAATATTAGCGATTTCAAAGAGGCTAAAATTATTTAAGTTAGGAGAATCTTTTTCGAGTTCTCAGATATATGGTATAAGCCTTTTATGCGGTATAGGTTTTACCATGAGTTTATTTATTGGAACTCTTGCTTTTGATGATAACCATACCCTTAATGCAATCAAAGTAGGTGTGATAGTAGGTTCTTTACTCTCAGGAATTTGTGGTTATATAGTTCTAAGGTTTATAGCTAGAAACCCTCACTGATCTAACTGTATAAGTATTTTTAATATATAATGAAATTATGATGATTCAACTCTAGTTGATTAAATGTTTGAAAGAGACTCACAACAAAATCAATCTACAAAATTCTGCTTAATGAGTTGGAACTCATACAAAATCGACTATAAAGATACAGAAACATTCAAAGCCTATATCAGGCACACATATTTTAATCACAATATTGATATCTTTTGTCTACAAGAAGCAGTACACCAGCATGATACTAAATTCCCTATCGACAAATTCGATATAAACTTTGCTTCTAACATTGTGTTGCGTTCACATAATTATGGAGTAGCTACAGTTAGTCATTTCCCGGTGATAAAAAATGTCAAAATACTTACAACTCATCGAGAGTCTGTAATAAATACCCACAAAGCTTCTTTGATTACACATTTAAATATAGAGGGCACAAAAGTTGTTGTTGTGAATATCCATGCAATCAACTTCAAAAGCAATAAAGTTTATGAGTATGAATTTGAGAAGATAAAAGAATATATTTCTCCAGAGAAGTATAAACATCCTATTATAATTGCGGGTGATTTTAATACTTGGAATAGAAGACGAGTTAAATTAATCAAAGATTTTTGTAGAGAGTTTAGTTTTAAAGTAGCTTTTATAGATGAGCCTCAATTAATCAAATCCTTTCAGAGCAATCATTTAGATTTTGTGTTATATAGAGGTCTAAATCTTGAAAAAGCATCTGTTTTAGATTGCAAAAAAATATCAGATCATAATCCGATTATTGCAGAATTTTGTATCAAATAGATATTTGATTAGCCACCATAAGACTTAGTTTTATCGTTGATGATGTCATAGCAAAGATCAGTCAACTCAGCGACAGAGTAATCTTTTGGATCAATAGGTTTTCCAAAAGACATTCTAGCGATACCAGGCTTCACAAAGTCACCTTTTTTACGACCAAAATATACTCCAAAGTTATGAGCAACAGGTATTATTGGAACATTTGATACTTTGGCTAACTTCATTGCAGAACGATGAAACTTAGGATACTCACCGACAGGAACTCTTGTACCTTCTGGGAAGATTATAATACTTAAGTTTTTGTTTTCTATTCTATCTTTGCCATCTTCTAAAACTTTCTTGATTGCAGAAAGACCTTTTGATCTATCTACACCAATAGCCTCAGCAAATATATTTGTTTTACCGAATATTGGCTTTTCTAGTAATTCTTGTTTCATTACAAAACAGCAATCATGCACAAGACCATAAAATACAAAAGTCTCCAACATTGATTGGTGCTTAGAAACATAAATGCAAGGATAGTCTGGGATATTTTCTTTGCCCTCAACTTTTACATATATTTGCAATATAACCAAAGTTCCTAGACGATACAAACAAGACCATATCCAACAGACAAATAGCCTAACTTTTAATGATGCTCCTAATACTCCAACAGTATTCATTAGCAAACAAGAAAATAGTAGAACTATATATCCGTAGACCTTGAAGACTTGCATTCTTGCTAGTAATAGTAGATGAAGAATTTTTTTCATCTGATTGACCTCTTATTTAACCTTTAAACTCTTTTGTTTTTTCCGTTATTACCTTATGACAGTAGGTCGTTAGAGTCTTCGAGTCAAAATCTCTAGGATCTATGCGTTTACCAAAATCCATTCTAGCAATACCAGGTTTAATAATTTGTCCCCACTTTTTAGGGAAAAATCTACCAAAGTTATGTGCAACAGGAATAATATAAGTATTTGCATCAGCCGCTAGTTTCATTGCAGAACGCTGAAACTCTGGATATTCACCAATATTAACTCGCGTACCTTCTGGGAAAATTACAACGTTGATTCCATCTGCTAGACTTTGTTTACCATCTGTAACAACTTTTTTTAATGACTCTCTTGGCTTATCTCTATCTATAGCAATACTGCCTAGGTTTTTCATCGCTGTACCGAAGATTGGAGCATCAAAAAGCTCTTTTTTCATAATAAAATGACATTTACCAATTAAACCATAAAACATAAAAGTCTCTAGCATTGATTGGTGTTTAGATACATATATACAAGGATAATCTTTGTCGATGTTAATACGACCACTTACACGAATATACACTTGTAAGAAAACAAGCATCCCTATCCAATAAAGATAAGTCCAAACCTTGCAGACAGCCATTCTCCAAGCAATAGGGAGATTAAAAAAAGCGAATATATTTATAAGGATACTACAACCACCAATAACAGCAAATGAGTAGAGTTGGAAAGCAGTCATCCTAGCCCACATTAGAATATTCCAAATCTTTTTAAAAAAAGATTTCATTTAAAGACTCTCCATAAATTTTTAGTAGTTTTATTTAACTATCAGTTTGTACAAAAGCTCAAAATTATTAGTGTCATTATACACTTTTTACAAATAGCTGCCGACAAAAAATAAGCTTATGAAGAAAATAAAATAAGATTCTTAGATAAATATGAAAGATTATTTTTCTAAATATTTTAACTTATCTGGAACAGAAGCCCAGTTATCAGCATCTTCACAAGGATCACATTTTTCGACGATATTTGGCCAAATACTAGCCAACTCTCTGTTAAGATCAAGCATCTGCTCTTGGCTCTCTGTAAGATCATCGCTAGATTTGATAGCATCAACAGGACACTCAGGCTCACAAAGAGCGCAGTCGATACATTCATCTGGGTTTATTACTAACATGTTAGGGCCCTCATAGAAACAGTCAACAGGACATACTTCTACACAGTCACCATATTTACATTTGATACAATTTTCAGTAACTACAAATGGCATTTTACTAAATCCTTTCGTTATTTTACTTTTTTAAAAGAAACCCACAAATTATAGCATAGATATGAAAAAGGTAAATATTAATCTATTTTGTCGATTATATGACACAAAGCCTACATTTTTCATATATCTATTGCAGAAAATAAAAGAGCTAAAATTAGAAATATCTATTAACAAGTGGTACTATTAGCATAGTATTTATAATAATGTTTTGGTTAAAAATGAAAGCTGAACTTGACCCAAGAAAATTAATTGCTGCGACGACGATATCTGTAGCAGTTTTGTTTTTTGTAACATATCTGGTATCTATTGCAGATGGTAATAATACTTTATGTAATCCATTTATTTCTGGCTGTTCTGATATTACGCATGCTGGATTTACATCATATGAGAAGTATATGCTCAAAGCTATACTAATACCAACTGCTACACTTATGGCAGTGATTTTCTTTTTTATCACGCAGTTGCTTGTTCAAATAAGTGATAATAAGAAATCAATAATTAAGCAAGGTAAAGTTATGCTTTTCTTAGCATCTGTTGGTTGTATTGGCTTAATAGTTGGGACTTCAGTCATTGATGGTCAGCAGACTCTTATGAAAGTTCACCTAAAGGGTGTTGCTGTGTTCTTTGTGCTAATGAGTGTTTGTCAGGTTTGGTATACAATTATCGAATATAAGTATTCAGATCGACTTAACAAAGTACCACTTATTTTGCGTAGATTTGCTATTTTCATAACGGCAGCTTTTTCGATATGGTCAGTATTTATGGATCAGACAACAGTTAATCATAATATTGTTGAATGGTGGGGTGTTTATGCTCTTATCTTCTGGTTCTGGACATTTTCTATTACTAAAATTAAGTAGCCCTTTTACAGCACAATTGTCTTTTTATTTGTGATTCTCTAAACTTATTACTATCGTATCAAACTAGTTGGCATCTTTTATGTCTATAGCATCGTTGTTTAGTAACTCTAACCTTAATCAATATATAAATGAGAATTCAGTAAAACTAGATAAAACTGCACAGGATCTCTTTGATAAAGCAGCAAATGATGAGTTAAGTCATATGCTTAGCTCACCTAATCAGCTACAGCTTATTAGTCTTTTTATCAAAATGATTCGTGCGAAAAATGTCTTAGAAATCGGTGTTTTTAGAGGTTTTTCAACACTGATTATGGCTCAAGCATTGCCCTCTGACGGTAAAGTAGAAGCTTGTGATATTAGTTATGAATATATCAAGCCATACAAACACTTTTGGCAAGAAGCGAACGTTGAGCATAAAATTAAGCTTAATATTGCTCCTGCTTTAGAAACTTTAGAAAGGTTTGAGAAGCAAGCTAAGAAGTTTGACTTTGTATATATAGATGCTGATAAGCCAAATTATATTAACTACTATGAAAAAGCTTTAAATCTGATAAACTCAGGTGGAATTATCGCAATAGATAATGTGCTCTGGTCAGGTAGAGTTGCAGATGAGTATAATAATGAGCAAAATACTTTGGTTATAAGAGAGTTAAATAAATCAATTCATAATGATAATAGGGTAGAAGCTTGTATTATTTCTATAGGAGATGGTATCACTCTAGTTAGGAAGCTTTGATTTTTATGCTAGATAGATTTTGCTTAAGGCTTTTTTAGAAGCATCTAAAGCTTGTTGTGTAGATTGATCCTTAGCTAAAATTACTCCCATGCGACGTTTACCATGAATTTCTTTTTTACCAAAAATTCTAATATCTATATTTGAGTCGGTTAAAGCTTTATCAATCCCTAATATACTTGGATCTGTAGACTCTCCTTCAAGTAATATAGCCGCAGATGCTGAGGGTTGAAGAGTTTGTATTTGCGGTATCGGTAGACCTAGTATCGCACGAAGATGTAATTCAAATTCATTAATGCTTTGTGATATTAGCGTTACCATGCCTGTATCGTGAGGACGAGGAGAGACTTCATTAAAAAACACTTCATCACCCTTTATAAATAACTCAACACCAAAAACACCATATCCTCCTAGAGCATCTGTGATCTCTTTGGCTATCTTTTGAGATTTTATTAGAGCTATATCCGACATTGCATGGGGTTGCCAAGAGAACCTATAGTCACCATCTTTTTGGATATGTCCGATAGGATCACAAAATGAAACACCATCTTTATGTCTAACAGTTAGAAGAGTAATCTCATAATCAAAATCTATAAATTGCTCTACAATTACACCTTTAGCATGACCTCTAGAGCCACTTTGGGCATAATCCCAAGCTTTTTGAATTTCGCTATGTTCCTTGACTATAGATTGTCCTTTACCTGATGAGCTCATTACTGGCTTAATTACAAATGGTAATCCAATAAATTCGACAGCATCAAGATACTCTTTTTGACTATTAGCAAAACCAAATTTAGATGTTGCTAGACCAAGCTCCTTAGCTGCTAGAGATCTTATACCTTGGCGATCCATAGTGAGCTTCGTAGCTTTAGCACATGGGACAGTATTGAAGTTATGAGCCTCTAACTTTACTAAGCTATCAGTATTTATAGCTTCAATTTCAGGAACTATATAAGTTGGTTTTTTTGCTAATATTAGTTCTTGAAGAGCATCAGCATTTAGCATATCTATAACATAGCTTTCATGAGCTACTTGCATTGCTGGAGCATTTTCATAACGATCTACAGCTATCGTATGTATGCCTAATCTTTGAGCAGCTATTATAAATTCTTTACCAAGCTCACCTGAGCCAAGTAGCATGATTTTGATGTTAGAAAGATTCATATTGATAAGTATATTGTGAGAATTATTCTTAGAAGATATTTTATCAGAAAGAAGAAAGTTAAATTAAGGTTTTATGATAGTTTAGTGATTACTTTATATTGTAAACTTCTTTCATTGCATGAGCAAAGCTATAAGAGTCATTGCCTGTAGTCATAACTCCCTTATTGCTTGCACCACCAAACTTATCTTGCTCTGCTTGCCATACAAAAGCACCTATGTCTTGATGTTCTTTAGCAAATTTTGTAGCAGAAACTATCGGAGCATCTGAACCATTTGTTTCAGATTCCCATCCAATTACAGGATAGTTATTAGCCCATTCACCACTAGCAAGATCATAACCCATTACAAATTTTGTTTTAGTATTGTTGCCCGCAGTAAGCAATCTAGTTACTATATCATAAGCTGTATTAGGATTCATTTTTGCTGAGTTATAGTTTTGAACAAATATTGAATCAAAACACTCATGACCACCGCACGCATCTGCATTAAGCATACTATCAAACTTTTTGTTACCACTTGCAGCCCAGTATAGATCATTACCATCTGTTTGAGGAGCAGCTGTTATAAAAAATCCTCTAGGGAACTTATCAGCTTGTTTATTTGCAGCTTCTCTAATTGCTGTGATTAACTTAGTTATTTTAGGGTATGTTTGTATACCATCAACCAAAACAACATCTGCATCTGATATTCCTGTACTAGCACCTTCTAAATCAAAATCAACTCCATTTATATGATTTTCAGCAGCAAAAGATACCGTATCTTCAGCTATTTTATTTATAGATTGATCTGATGAAAGATCTGGTGTCCATGTGTTTTCATGAGCAATACCACCAAATGACATAATAACTAAAGGAGCATCTTTTTTGGTATAATCATAGTCCCAAGTACATCCACTTGCGCATATTGTAGCATCGTCAAACATACCAACACTTGTATTTATGACTTTACCAAAGGCTAATAGAGCAATGTTATAACCGTTTTCTCCCATGTTATCTATGGAAGTTATTTTATGATTCCAGTCTGCACCCCAAGAAGCCGTGTATCCGCCAATGACTTTTTCAGGCCAAGCACCAGCGACTTCATAGCTAATAGTGTTATCACCTTGAACCTTACCATCAACTATAGTTATGCTATTTGCATTATAGTTAGTGTCATTAATTTCATAGCTTTCAGGTTTTATAGTAAACTCGCCTTTTGAAGGAATAGTTGTTGTATTTGAACCATTATCCAAGTTTATAGAGTCACCATACTTGTCACCATTAGAAGATATTCTTTCTGCTGTTACAGTTTTGCTAGGAGAAGCATCTTCAGGGAATTTAACATTGAAACTAACATTAGCAGGTTTAACATCTTCTGCTTGGAAGTTTATATTTAGGTTTATCTCTGTAGTTTCTTCATTAACTACTACAGGGTTAGGCGTAATAGTTTTAGCAACATAGTTCTTTGAACCATCAGAGCTTAAAACACTACTAACTGAAACATCGTAAGAACCTTTAGCCACAGTTATAGGTGTTGGATTATTAGGGTTTATAGTGTATGTTTGAGAACCAATTTTAACATCAACTTTATCTACGATTTCAGGTAATCCTGTAGTTTTGATATTTACTTGAGCTTGTACTACAGCTTCACATAGTACCCAAGCTGAGCTATCAGCAGGAGAAGCGCTAGTCCAATAATCATTTAGAAGTTGATATATAGAACCATCAAATTTAACAAAAGCACCTTTACTATAACCACCCCAGAAGCCGCCTTGACCATTAGGGATAAAGTCTTTAACATCTGCAGGGATAGTGTCACACTTGCCAGGTACTGGAGCTGGTTGCTTTGTATATGTTAAATTTATAGAGCTAGAATCTTTTGTCATAGCAAAAGAGTTTGGAGAAATAGAACCATTAGTTGCACTAATAGCGTAATTGATAGTTTGACTATCTGAGTATGGTAATGTTACCTGATTATTTGTAACAGTATAAGATTTACCATTCGCTGAGAATTCAATTTTTGCATCAGCAGGTAAACTATCTCCAGATAGTTTTACAGAGATTGTTTTTTCTGTTGTAGGCTCTGGAGATGGTCCTGGGCTTTCACATCCTTCTGTCCAAGCCTGTTGCCAAGCAGTACCTGTGCCTGGTGCATAAGCCCAAGCAGCTGAAGAAGAGCACCATCCAGGGATATCACACACATAGCAAGATCCAGCATTATTTACTTCTTGACCTTTAGAGTAGCTTGTTCCTGCATTGTAGTTGACAGCGGCAGCGTAGCTTGTAGCTCCACATGCTGTTAATAAAGCACTTATTAATAGCTTTTTATATTTCATATAATTGCTCCGAATCTAAAATTTTATATAAAAATGAATTACTGTTATAGTATATAAGCTATTAGTAAATAGTAAATTGTCAGAAATTGATAGGTACTTGTTAATTTTTACCAACCAAGAAGAAAGTTTAAAGAAATATACAAAAGGATTTATTTACTTAGAAAAAACTATATTGTGGTCACTATCTACATCAACAACTATCTTATCTTCTGCCTTAAATTCACCATCAAGTAGTTTAAGTGCTAGAGGATTTTCTAAGTTGCTTTGGATAGCTCTTTTAAGTGGTCTAGCACCAAATACAGGATCAAAACCAGCATCAGCTAATTTATCCATAGCTTTAGCTGTTACTTTTAAACCTATATTTAGATCTCTTAGACGTTTTTCTAAGCGTTTAATTTGTATCTTAGCTATTTCAGTTATCATCTCTTTGTTTAGAGGTTCAAATACAATAGCATCATCAACTCTATTTACAAATTCAGGTCTGAAGTGGCTAAGCACCATTTCCATTACAGCATCTTTGACTGTGTCATAATCTTGACCTTGCATTTCTTGGATTCTATGCGAACCAAGGTTAGAAGTCATAACTATTACAGTATTTTTAAAGTCAACTGTTCTGCCTTGACCATCAGTTAGTCGCCCATCATCTAATACTTGCAGCAAGATGTTAAATACATCTGCATGAGCTTTCTCAACCTCATCTAGTAAGATTACAGAGTAAGGTTTTCTTCTAACATGCTCAGTTAAATAACCACCTTGCTCATAACCTACATATCCTGGAGGAGCACCTATCAATCTAGCTACAGAATGTTTCTCCATGAACTCAGACATATCTACTCTAAGCATTGCATCTTCATCATCAAATAAGAATTCTGCTAATGCTTTTGTAAGCTCAGTTTTACCTACACCTGTTGGACCTAAGAACATAAATGAACCTATAGGTCTATTTGGATCTGATAATCCAGAGCGAGATCTTCTCACAGCATTAGATACTGCTTTTATTGCTTGATCTTGACCAATTACTCTTTTATGTAGGAAGCTTTCCATATTTAGAAGTTTATCTTTCTCTCCTTCCATCATCTTAGATACAGGTATACCAGTAGCTTTAGAAACTACATCAGCAATTTCATTTTCTGTAACAGATGTTCTGACTAGTTTATTCTCAGAAGGTTCTGCCTCAGTATTTTCAATTTGTTTAATTTGAGCTTCAAGCTCTGGTATTTTACCGTATTGTAATTCAGCCATTTTGCTCAAATCACCAGCTCTTTGGTATTTCTCCAGCTCAAACTTAGCTTTTTCAAGCTCTTCTTTTAGCTTGCTTGTACCTTGCATCTTAAGCTTCTCTGCTTTCCAAAGCTCCTCAAAACCTTGATATTCAGATTCTAAGCCTTTGATTTCAGTTTCTAATATCTCTAAACGCTTCTTGGTAGCATCATCCTTTTCTTTTTTTAGCTGCTCACGTTGCATTTTTAGTTGAATAATTCTACGGTATAAACTCTCCATTTTTTCAGGTTTAGAGTCTATTTCCATACGGATTTGGCTAGCTGCTTCATCTACTAAATCAATAGCTTTGTCAGGTAGTTGTCTATCTGTAATATATCTATGTGATAAAGTAGCAGCGCTCACAATAGCAGAGTCTGTAATATTCACACCATGATGTAGTTCATATCTTTCTTTTAGACCTCTAAGGATAGCAATAGTATCTTCAACAGTTGGTTCATCAACTAGCACCTTTTGGAATCTTCTTTCAAGTGCAGGATCTTTTTCAACATACTCACGATATTCATCTAGAGTCGTTGCCCCAACACACTTCAGTTCACCACGAGCCAAAGCTGGTTTAAGCATATTGCCAGCATCCATAGAGCCTTCTGCTTTACCTGCTCCAACCATAGTGTGTAACTCATCTATAAATAGAATTACATTACCTTCTTGTTTTGATAATTCTTTTAAAACAGATTTTAGACGTTCTTCAAAATCTCCTCTAAATTTAGCTCCAGCTAATAATGCACCCATATCCAAAGATAATACTTTTTTGCCTTTGACACCTTCTGGTACTTCATTATTAACTATTCGTTGAGCTAAGCCTTCTACAATAGCAGTTTTACCAACACCTGGCTCACCTATAAGCACAGGGTTGTTCTTAGTTCTTCTTTGTAGTACTTGTATAGTTCTACGGATTTCACTATCTCTACCAATAATAGGATCAATCTTTCCTTTTCTTGCTAGATCAGTTAGATCTACAGTATATTTATCTAATGCACCTTTCATATCTTCTTGATTTTGACTACTCACTTTCTCCCCTCCGCGATAATCGTTGACTGCTTTTGTAAGCTTTTCTTTTGTAATATTAAATTTATTATATAATCCTGCTAAACTTTTATCTTCTAGCGATGCTAATAAAAAGATCTCGCTTGATATAAACTCATCACCGTTTTTATTTGCTAAATCTTGCATTTTATGCAGCGTAGCTATCAAATCTCTAGATGGAGTTACTTGAGGATTACCTTCTCCAGATAATATCGCAACACTATCAACCATATCATTTATAGCTTTTGTAAAGTTCTGTGTATTGACGCCACAAACACTTAATATTGCTATTGCAACACTATCATTTTGCTCCAAAAGAGCTTTTAGCATGTGTGCTGATGTAAACTCAGTTGCTTTTTGTTGGAAAGCATAGGACTGAGCTTCTGCTAATGCTTCCTGTAGTTTTATTGTAAATTTATTTATATCCATTATTTCCCCCTAAGAAATAGTATCTGTTATATATTTAAGGATACTTTGCTGTTTTTCAAGTAATAAAATAAGCTTATTGAAAAAAAAATATAGATAAGTTTTAATGTTTTTATTGGTGTTTTTAGTTTTACATTCTTCACGAATACTAAATAGTACTTGTAGCTTATTATCAAGAGTTCTAAAATACAATCCTAAATATTCTATTAATTTATAAAATGAATATATTACAAAATACTTTTACTGGTTGGAGTAAAAGAGAGGTTAGCTGGTTAATTAGCTGTATAGTATTAACTATTATTGCTGCACTTGTCAGTAGAAGTAGCGCATTTATACTAATATTCTCTGTTATCAGTATTACAAATTTGATATTAGCAGCTAAAGGAAAAGTTTTTAACTATGTTTTAGGGCTTATAGCAGCGGTTATGTACGCTGTAATCTCATATCAAAACCAAGTTTATGGTCAATTACTTCTTGCGGTACTTTTTTTGTGTCCAATACAATTTTATGGTTGGTATAACTGGACTAGACCCAAAAACACAACTAAAGAAAAACAAATTAAAATCAAAAAACTAACAAGAGTACAGTTTATAAGCATTTTGGCTTTTATAGCTGTGGTATCGACTATATATGGGTATTTTGTTTTACATTTATACTTTGGTCAAAATGTGGGGTTAGTTGCAGATGCTATCGTTGAAGTTACTTCAATTATAGCTTTTATACTTACAGTATTGTTATTTAAAGAGTTTTGGATACTTTGGTTGGCTGTAGATGTTTTGACAATTTCAATTTGGGTTGATGGAATTTTGGATTCAGCAATTACCATTGCGATTATTCCCGTGATTATTACAAAAGTTGTAGCATTAATAAATGCTATATATGGTTATGTAATTTGGAGGAAGAATTATAATTTACAGAAGCAAGCTGATCTTTAACTATCTTTAGTTGCGGCTTTCATTTCTTTAACAAAACATTCAAGCTCGCTAAGCATTTTTCCTTTATTTGAGAGATTGTTTTGAATTATTTTCACTGTTGCAGAACCAGAAATTGCACCAGCAGCACCTGCTTTGATTGCTTGTTGAACTTGCTCTGGTTTAGAGATACCAAAACCTAAGATTGGCTTAGGTGCATTATACTCTCTAAGTTTAGCTAATACATCTTCTACGGGCATATTTGCTGCAGTTTCTACACCTGTTACACCAACTCTCGATAGTAAATACGTATAACCACTTCCAAGTTCAGAAATTTGTTTAAGAGTAACCTCATTAGCATCAGGAGGAGCAATAAATATCTGAGAAATACCTACTTTTTTAGCAATATCACGAAACTCTTTAGATTCATGAGCTGGTACATCAGCTATAAGTATAGAGTCAACACCTGCATCTAAACATTTTTGATAAAAATTCTCTATACCATTTGCATAGACTAAATTAGCATAAAGTAGTAATCCAATAGGAACACTAGGGTATTTAGCTCTTATTTTTGTGAGGATATCAAAACAGTCTCTAGGAGTTATTCCACTCTCTAAAGCACGAAGATTAGCTCCTTGAATAGTTGGACCATCTGCCAATGGATCAGAAAAAGGTATACCTAACTCAAGAGCATCAGCACCTGAGCTAACTAGAGTGTCGATAATCTCAAGAGATAGCTCTTTATTAGGATCACCTATTGTTACAAAAGGAATAAAAGCACCTTCGTTTTTTTTCTCTAAACTTGTAAAAAGGGTTGTATATCTATCCATTGCTAAATCTCTCCCTTTTCTTTTAAAATGTCATGTACTGTAAAAATATCTTTATCACCACGCCCAGATAAATTAACAACCAAAAGTTGCTCTTTATCAGGATTGTCATAAGCAAGCTTAAGAGCATATGCTAAGGCGTGAGATGATTCTAAAGCTGGGATAATTCCCTCTTTCTTACAAAGTAATTTAAAAGCATCTAACGCTTCATCATCAGTAGCTGATGCATATTCAGCACGACCTATTGCTAGTAAATGAGCGTGTTGCGGACCAACAGACGGGAAATCTAGACCTGCCGATATAGAGTATGACTCTTCAATCTGACCGTCAATATTTTGCATTAATGGTGCTTTCATACCAAAAAATATACCAGTTTTACCATGTTTGAGAGGTGCACCATGTTCACCAGTTTCGATACCTTTACCAGCAGGTTCTACACCTATCAGTTGTACACTAGTTTCATCGATAAAGTCAGCAAACATACCAATAGCATTTGAACCACCACCAACACAAGCAATGACAGCATCAGGTAATTTACCTTCTTTAGCAAGAATTTGTTGTTTAGTTTCTTCACCAATCATTCGTTGAAACTCTCTAACAATTGTCGGAAAGGGATGAGGTCCTGCTGCTGTACCTAATAGATAGTGAGCTTTATTATAGTTTGCAGACCAGTCTCTCAGAGCTTCGTTACAAGCATCTTTAAGTGTTGCTGAACCGCTATGCACAGGTATGACTTCAGCACCCATTAATCTCATTCTAAAAACATTAGGGCTTTGACGTTCAACATCTTTAGCACCCATATATACTCTGCACTTTAGATCAAGTAAAGCACATGCTAGAGCTGTTGCAACTCCATGCTGACCAGCTCCAGTTTCTGCAATTATCTCATTTTTACCCATTCTCTTGGCAAGTAGAGCTTGGCCAAGTACTTGATTGGTTTTGTGAGCGCCACCGTGTAGCAGATCTTCACGTTTTAGATATAATTTGGTTTTTGTGTTTTTGACTATATTTCTAGTTTTTGTCAAAGCAGTTGGACGACCTGCATACTCTTGTAAAAGTTCTTTAAACTCTTGTTTAAAACTCTCATCAGCCTGTGCTTTTATAAATTCTTGCTCTAGTTGATCAAGAGCCGGAACAAGTATTTGTGGTACAAACTGACCACCATACTCACCAAAATAAGCATTTAGTTTTGACATTTAAATACTATAATTAGATTTTAATGCTTATATTATCGCTAATATTTGTTGCAAAGGCTAGAGTAGAAAGATACTGATATCAATATTATTTTAAATTGTAAATTTTAGAAAATTTATCATCCAAATAATCAATATAGTATTTAGCGTTTAGATACTCCCCACACATATCATGGATAATTTCATCAGCAGGTTTTAGACTACCAAACTGATGTATATGCTTAGTTAAGAAGCGCAGTATTAGTTCTAGTTTATTTTCTCTAATTGCAGTGTTCACATCAAATTCTTTATTCATATAATAAAAAATTTGTGAAGCATATGCACTACCAAGAGCATACGTCGGGAAATAACCAAACAATCCAGCAGACCAATGTACATCTTGTAATATCCCATTAGAGAAGTTATTTGGAATTATGCCTAAGTATTTTTGATATTTATCATTCCATAGTTTTGGTAACTCTCTAACATCGAGATTTTTTTCAAAGATTTCTTTCTCTATTTCAAAGCGTACTAGTATATGCAGAGAGTAGGTTAATTCATCTGCTTCTACACGGATTAGGCTAGGGCTAACTTTGTTAATAGCTTTATAGAATACTTCTTCATTAGTGCTAGCCAAGTTTTCAGTAAATAAGCTTTGTAATTCACTAAAATTACTATCCCAAAATGCTTTATTTTTACCGACTAAGTTTTCATAAAATCGTGATTGTGATTCGTGTACTCCTAGGCTAACACCAGTGCCTAATATAGTATCATAAATATTATCACCGATATTTTGCTCATACATGGCATGACCAGTTTCATGGATAGTACCGAATAATGAAGATGTAAAAAGATCTTCAATATAGCGTGTTGTCATTCTAACATCATATTTATTGAAGTTTAGAGTAAATGGGTGAGCACTTTCTTTTAGAATACCACTATCAAAGTTAAATCCTAATTGCTTAGCTATCTCCTGAGAATATTCTTTTTGCTTATCGATATTATATGGTTTATCAATACAGCTAGTATCAACTTGATCAGCATCTTTTATTTTTTCTAGAAGAGGTACTATTCTTTCTTTTAGACTGTCAAAGAAAGGTTCTAATTTTGCAACAGTCATACCTTCTTCATAATCATCAAGAAGCACATCATAGGGATGCTCATGAGAACCAATTCTTTTTATATATTTTTTTTGATACTTTATAATCTCTTCTAGATATGGAGCAAATACTTCAAAGTCATTATCTTTACGAGCTTTTGTCCAAATATTTTGAGCTTGTGATAGTAGTTTGTTGTATGCAACATATTCGTCTTTTGGTATTTTGCTTAGTTTATCTTTTTGCTTTGTTGTTAGATAAACAATCCTTTTATCAGTTGTATCAAGCTTGGATAAATTACTATTTAAATATTTTAAACTGCTAGTTATTTCTTCACTATTAGTTATTTCATAGATTTTTTCACTGAAAAAACCAATAACTTCAGATGTGGTATTGATTGAATTTTTAGGGGCTTGTGTTTCTAAGTCCCAGTGCATTAGAGAAATTGCGTGATTATATTTCTTCTTTTGAGATAGTTTGTCCTTGAGTATTTGGAGCTGGTTTTTGGTTTCGCTCATTTTTTTCCTTTGCCTGCTGCTTTCTTTCATTAGAAATAGTACGTCTTAATAGAGTATCATATATTGGTTTTTGATGATGAATATATGTCAGCATCGACGCACTAAAGCAGGTTATCATCAAAGGAAGTAAAAGGTGGAAGTTCCAAGTCATTTCCATTACAAGTACAATACCAGTCAGTGGCGCTCCTACTGTTGCAGTAAATAAAGCACTCATTCCCGCTACAGCAAAGACACCAGCATCAATATTATACTCAGGAAAAAGCTGAGCTATAGACAGGCCATAAGCTAGTCCAAAAACAGTTCCAAGAGCAATCATTGGAGCAAATATACCACCTGTAACACCTGTTCCATATGAGAAAATTACACCGGCAAAACGAAGCGCAAATAAAACTAAAAGCATTTTGATAGATAAGTTGTAATCTAGAGCATTTGCTATCACGATATAGCCACCACCTACAGCATTTGGAGAAAGTACAACACCGACACCAAATACGATACAAACAGTTATAACTAGAGTCCAGTATCTTCTTTTAGAGCCTTCTGAGAAGAAGTTAGCGACTTTAATTATTGATTTGTTAAATAGCAATCCAAAGTAACCAAATATAATACCCAATACCATAAATAACCAAAGAGTATTTTGTGGAACTGCACTAAATGTCTCGACACGTATTGCAGGCGGATTGCCCATAATAGCTCTAGAAATAATCGTACTCATGATACAAGCCACAAGTACACATTTTATTGCTGAAACACTAAACCTAAACTTTCTATTCATTTCTTCGATTACAAAGACAATTCCCGAAAGGGGTGTATTAAATGCAGCAGCTAAACCAGCACCAGCACCAGCAGATATCACAGCGTTTGCATACTTTTTAGTGAGCTTAAATCTATCCACAAAGAACTGTGCTAATGCTGCAGCCATGTGTATTGAGGGACCTTCTTTACCTAAACTTAAACCAGAACCTAAAGAGAAAAGGCCACTCACAAATTTGACAGGGACTACTCTTTTACGTAGTTTTCGACATCCTTTTAGCGCACCTTCTACTTCTTGGATACCACTACCACCAGCTTCTTTGGCAAACTTTCTAACTATAAGAATTGATATCACTACCATAGTTATAGTTAGAGAAACAGACATTATAATTTCAACAAATAGATTACCACCACTTAAAGAAAACAACATTTTTTTAAGTTCAGTAATTGAGTCTAGGATTAATTGGAAAAATGTTGCAAATAGGCCGACCAATGTTCCTATAACAGCGCCAGATAATACTAACACCCATATATGCCTATTGTTTTTGTAGTATGTGTCTAGTACTTTATTACTCATGATAATACAGTAATACTGGGTCAGTTCAGAATTAACACAAATTATACATATTTGAAAGTTTTTAAAAAGAAAAAGTTGACCAAAATCAATAAATACTTATCTATGGTATATTTTTGGTTATGGCATTTGCTATATTTATAGAATCTTTCTCGTCACCGAGAGTTCCGACTCGAATTTTTATCTCAGTAGAGCGGCTACTTAGACTAGTTAGGCTAATAGTTACATCATTGCCATTCTGAGATGCTTTGACTTCTGCTGTTTTGTCTTTATATGATTGGCTAAGTAGAGAGTATTGTTTATCCATTTGCATAGTTTTGATTGTTGCATTGTATACAGAGCGGATATCTTTGGGCACCTCAATTATATAATCACCATTTGCATAATATACAGCACCACCAGCAACAACTGCTGCTCCTATTAAAATTGCAGTAGCAACACAACTATTCAGAGATATCAGCAGGATAACTGATAAAATGATAAAGTGAGCTTTTTTGAACATTATTAAGAAGCGTTGAATACGTTAGCCTGAACCTGATCCATAAGTTTTGATGACATCGCTTGATCGCCAAAAGTACCAAACTTGATAGTTACTTTAGCTATTTTGTCAGTAAGATTATCAATCTTGATACTAAAGCTTGTGCTATCTATCTTAGTAGCACCTTCGATATCAGCAGATTTATTAGTTTTATCAATATCTTTTGATACTAGAACAAAGTCATTATTGTCACTAACTGCTTTAAGAGCAGCTTTATATACAGCAATGTAGTTACCTTCTATATTCATAGAATAGTTACCTTTCATATAAGCAACCGTACCACCACCAACAGCAACAGCAGTTACAATACAACTGTTTAATATTAGTGCGGAGGCAGATACTATTATTGCAATAAGAAATTTTTTAAAGATATCCATTTTAATTAACCTAATTATAAATTCTTTTGAATTTGATCCATTAGTGTAGCAGACATAGCTTGATCACCAAAGGTACCAAACTTAATAGTTACTTTGGATGCTTTATCAGTTATTTTTACAATCTCAACATAAAAATCTGTAGAGTCAACTTTTGTTTTACCTCTTATATCAGCTTTTATAGGAGTAAGATTTTGCTTAGTAAGAACCATATTATCATTATTCTGTATTGCTTTCAAAGTAGCATTGTAAATATCTTTGACACTACCATCCATGTTCATTGAATATTTACCGTCAATATAGGCAACCGTACCAGCTCCTACAGCACCAGCTACAATTAACCAACAACTACTTAGAGATAATGCTGATGTTGCCAGTAAAGTAGCAGTTAATATTTTTTTTAGTTTCATTGTTTTACCCTCATTTCAATATGTTATATAACAAGCACAAATGATAATATATCTGCTTTTAGACATAGTCAATTATTTCTTTATCTTTATCTAATAGCTTAACGCTAGTTATGTGTATTATTGAGATCACCAGTTTTTTTATTCAAAAATACAAGTTATTATAATGTTTAAAAATTTATCTTTAATAGAGCCATGATTCATCTTCTTGATTTTTGTACTATGGTTATTAATCTTTTGTGTACTTTTTTATTAGCAGGGCTATATATTATTGGTTGGCCTGTAGGTATAGTTGGGTTGATTATGAGTGCGGGATTGTTTTCTATAAGTGGCTTATATGCTGACGCCATATTGCAGATAATTCTTTTATTTAGTTTTGGGTATGGCTGGTATAGTTGGCAACCTAACTTTAGTCATAAAAAGATAGTTGTTCATAGACTTAAAATTATTGGCTGGTTAAAGGTTTTAGTAAGTATTGGGGTGTTTGGTTTGGTGGTTTCTCATCTACTTATATATTATACGGACTCAACAACGCCATATATGGATGGTTTTACAAGTGTGGCATCACTTGTTTGCGTTTTTTTAGCAAGCAGAAAAGTAATAGATAACTGGATGATATGGATGGTTGTTGATTCTACTTATGTACTGTTATATATGTATAAAGAGTTACCATTTGCTGCTATTACTACATTTATATATCTAATTGTGGCAATATACGGCTATATTCATTGGAAAAAATTAATCTATACATAAATGATATTAGATGCACATGTCCATACAGATAAATATTCATTAGAGAGATTGCAGCTTGTAGCCGGAGAATGCCATAGGCACAATATAAAGCTTATGTCTGTTGCGATGTGTATCACTTCGTATAATAATATAAAGGAATTAAGTGAAAAATATGATTTTATTATTCCATCATTTGGTATTCACCCATGGAAGGCGGATATATATGTACATGATCTAAAGTCTTTAGATAAATACTTGTTTGAGAGTAAGTATATAGGAGAGATCGGTTTAGATAATAAGTTTTTGGATTATGCTGCTCCATTTAGAGATCAGCAGCAAGTATTTGAATATATAGTCTCACATAGAGCAATAGATAATAAATTACTAAATTTACATACAAGTGGTGCAGAGCTAGAGGTTTTGCAAACTTTAGAAAGATATAAGCGTCATAAGTTTATTGTCCACTGGTATGCAGGAGATCTTGAGGTATTAGATAAATATTTAGCACTAGGTGGTCATTTCTCAATTGGTGTTGAGATTCTATTTAGTGAACATATTAGAGAGATAACTAGACGAATACCTTTGGATAGGATCTTGATAGAGACAGATAATCCTTCATCATATTCATGGCTTTTGGGTAAAGAACAAAGTGATGGTATGCCAACTTTATTATTTAAGGTGATTGATAAGATCTGTGAAGTTAAGCAAATTTCTGTTGATGGTTTTTTAAAAATCTTAGAAGCAAATCAAAAAAATATTTTACTTTAGCTAAAACTTGGTTTGCTTAGTTATTTTTTTTGATAGATACTTTTAGTTATAAGGTCTAAATGCTAAAGGTGTATCATGCCATTGTATCCAGAAATAGAACCATTTAATCAAGAATTTTTAAAAGTTTCAGATATCCATACAATATATTTCGAAGAGTGTGGAAACCCTGGTGGGAAACCTGCGCTATTTATTCACGGTGGCCCAGGAGGAGGTATTCAACCGAGTTATAGGCAATACTTTAACCCAGATAAATATCGAGTAATATTAGTAGATCAGCGAGGCTGTGGTAAAAGTACTCCATTTGCTGAGCTTAAAGAAAATACAACGCAAGACTTAATTCAAGATTTTGAAAAAATTCGTAAAAAATTGAATATTGATAAGTGGATGATTTTTGGAGGGTCTTGGGGTAGTACTCTAGGGTTGGCATATGCTCAGGCCTATCCAGAGGTTGTAACAGAGCTTGTTCTAAGAGGTATATTTCTTGGGCGAGAAAAAGAGCTGTCGTGGTTATACCAGCATGGTGCTAGTATGGTATTTCCTGATATGTGGGAGAAATATATAGAGCCGATTCCAGTAGAGCAAAGAAAAGATTTTATATCAGCGTATCATTCAATACTTACAAGTGATGATGAAGAGTTAATGCAAAAGGCTGCTATAGCTTGGAGTGTTTGGGAGGCATCAACAAGTAAGTTATTTATAGATAAAAAATCTATAGATAGATATGGAGAGGATAAGTTTAGTTTGGCTTTTGCGAGAATTGAATGTCACTATTTTAAGAATAAATTATTTATACAAGAGGCTCAACTATTAAAAGAGGCTCATAAAATTAAGGATATTCCTGGTGTGATAGTGCAAGGTCGCTATGATATGGTTTGTCCAGCAGTAAGTGCCTGGGATTTGCATAAAGTTTGGCCAAAGGCGGAGCTAAATATTATTGCAGATGCTGGCCACTCTATCAGCGAACTGGGAATTTTAGAGGCTTTGGTAAGAGCAACAGATAAATTTACAGATTAATTATTAAAATAATAGTATCTCTTTGTTTCTAACTCGCCTATAAGCTAGAACTTCACAAAAAACATTCATTATTCATTCTGTGTTGCAGCATCAAGTACTAATTAGTAGTTATAAAAATAAACTTTTTTGCTATAAAAAAACTTTTATCTAAGATCAGTGCGGTGTTAGACTCGATTCCAACACTTAATCAAAAGTGTAATTAAAGAGGTGCGTGAGTTATATCTCTAATGTTAGGTGCATAAACCCCGACGATCATTAGAAAAGATAGAACTTATGCCGAAAGATTACTCAAGTTTATGATTAGTAATCTTGGTTCTGATATTGAAAGATAGCAGAACTGTCATGTCGTTTAAAATAAGTGTCGACGTGGAGTGCTTTAGTTTGTGTATGTATTTCTCAAATTTTATGTTCTCTCGTCTGATATTGTAGCTATTAGAGAGGAGAGCTTATATGTCAGAAACAATTGTTGCCAAATTTGGTGGCACAAGTGTAGCAAATCAAGAAACTATTAGACAATGCGCTAATATAGTTAATTCAGATAATAGAATAAAGTTAGTAGTTGTGAGTGCTCAATTAGGTATCACAAATCTATTGATTCAATTAGTAAATAACAGCAGAGATAACGCAAAAGTAGAAGAAATTATAGGGCAGATAGAGTATATAGTTAATCCAATATTAGAGTCTATTAATTCAAAAGATGTAACTACTTCTATAAATGACATGATTACTGAACTTAGAATGTTTGCAAACATGGCTGCTTATTTTAGTGGTAAGCAACTATCAGATTCTATCTTAGCTTTTGGAGAGATGATTTCTTCTATTCTAGTTGCTAATGTTTTTAATCAAAATGGTATAAATGCATATCATTTAGATTCAAGAACGATCCTTAAAACTAGTAGTAATTTCGGTTGTGCTAGCCCAAATTTATCAGCTTTAGAAACTAATGCCATTGAGCATATTTTACCTAAAATAGATCAAGGTTACGTTTGTGTCTTGGGTGGATTTATTGGCTCTGATTCTCATGGTAACACTACAACTTTAGGTAGAGGATGTGGTGACTATTCTGCGGCTTTATACACTCAAGCTATAAAAGCAGATCAGTTGAAAATTTTTACAGATGTAACGGGTATCTATCAGGCTGATCCAAGAGTTGTTCCTAGTGCTAGTTCTTTAGGTACTCTAGGATTTAGTGAAGCGGCAGAGCTGGCTACTTTTGGAGCTAAAGTTGTACATCCTAAAACATTTTGGCCAGCAATGACTAGTAACTTTGATGTTTATATTGGTTCAACATTTCAGCCAGAACTCGGTGGTACTTTGATTACACAAAAAATGGATTCTAACAGAAACATCATAGCTGTAGCTGAAAGAAAAGATCAAACTCTATTAACTATAAAAAGCTTTAATATGTTTGGCTCTCAAGGTTTTTTAGTGAAAGTCTTTAGTATTTTAGCTAATCATAATATTGCGGTAGATTTAGTTTCTACTAGTGAGGTAAGTGTTGCAATTACTTTAGATAAACTAGGTAGTCATTCTATGGGTGATGATTTAGTAACACCAGAGCTTTTAAAAGATTTAGAGTCTATAGGTAATGTAAATATTAAAGTCGAAAATGATTTGTCTTTGGTTAGTGTGGTTGGTAGTAATTTACATCAAATAAATGGCGTTAGCGGAGAGCTTTTTAATAGTCTTAAAGACTACAATATTAGACTTTTTAGTCATGGAGCTAGTGAGAATAGTATATGTATGCTTGTCGCTAGTAAAGATGCTCAAAAAGTTGTTAATAATGTTTACAGTAGTTTTTTTAGCTAGAGGAGAGAGGGATGAGAGTAGCTATAGTTGGTAATGGTAAAACAGGATCTGCAGTAGCAGAATTGTTATCGCAAGATGAAATATCAGGAGTATATGACTCAAAAAATGTATTAACAACAGGGGCACTACAGAATGCAGATGTGGCAATAGTTTTTGTTAATGCAAAAGTATTGCAAGGGCTTTTACCTATATTACTAGAGGTAAATACACCTGTAATCTGTGGTACAACAGGATATGACTGGGATCAGGATTTTATTAATTATATAAATCAAAACCAGAAAGCTTGGGTTGTTGCTAATAATTTTAGTTTGTCTATGGTGGTTGTAAGAAATATTTTGGCTTCATTGGGTCAGTTAAATCAATTACATGAGAATGCTGATTATTCAATTACAGAAAAGCATCATGTACAAAAAATTGATACTCCAAGTGGTACGGCAGTATCTTGGAGAAATTGGTTAAATATAGGAGATGTATCTATAGAGTCTATCAGGGAGGGAGATATAAAAGGACAACATCAAGTTGAGGTAAATACACAGCATGAAACAATTGAGTTTAAACATACTGCTCATGATAGAAGCTTGTTTGCTGAAGGAGCAATATGGGCGGCAAGAGAAGTGTTTCAAAGAGGTATTACGGGATTTGTTTATTTTGATGAGTTGGTAAGAGAGAGATTATGTCTATAGATATTAATAATAGATTATATACTGCATTAGTTACTCCAATGTTTGAAGACGGTTCTATTGATTGGGTTAGTTTTGAGAGTTTATTAAGAATTCAAGAGCATCAAGGATGTGGAATTTTAATACTTGGCAGTACAGGTGAAGCTTTAGCTTTAGATTTTGATGAGCAGTGCGAAGTTGTAAGATTTGTAACTAATTTAAACCTTAATGTTCCAGTAATGGTTGGAGTTGGTGGTTTTCAGTTAGCTAAACAGCTTCAATGGATAGAGTTTTGTCAGACACAAAGAGTTGATTGCTTCTTGGTTGTTACTCCACTTTATGCAAAGCCTGGTTCAGCTAGCCAAACTAGTTGGTTTAAGGCAGTTCTAGATAAAGCAGAAAGACCTTGTATGTTATATAACGTCCCTTCAAGAACTGGGGTTAATTTAGCAGAAGAAGTGTTGATAAGTTTAAGAGATCATCCGAACCTTTGGGCGTTAAAAGAAGCTTCTGGAGATATTCAAAGATGTGCACGTTATCATGAGCTAGCTCCAGATTTAGCTATATATAGTGGAGAAGATGGCTTATTGCCAGAATTGGCTGATGTTGGTGTTAAAGGTTTAGTGTCAGTTGTTTCTAATGTTTGGCCAGAGCAAACAAAAGAGTATGTTAGACAGAGTCTTGCTCATGAGATAACAATTGAAGACAAAGCTGTGTGGGAAGCTGCAGCGAAATCTTGTTTTAGTGTGGCAAATCCTATCCCAGTAAAAGTATGGTTAGCTCATAATAGTGTAATCACAACAAATACTTTAAGAGCCCCATTATTGGCGGATGAGCTTCAAGATTTAAGTTTATTAATAGGAGCAGATAGCTTAGTTAAAGAATGGTTTAGCCACGTATAGATATTTAAGGAGATAAGTTTAATGAATTGGAAAAATGTTATCGAAGAGTTAGAAGCAGGAAGACTAAGAGCAGCAATTCAGTTAGAAAATGGTGAATGGATTGCAAATCAAGATGTTAAAAAGGGGATATTAGCTGCTTTTAAGGCTGGCCATAATATTGAACTTTCAGGATCCTATTCTGGATTTGTTGATAAAGATAATTTACCAGTTAGAAATTTTAGTGTAGATGATGGTGTTAGATTAGTGCCAGGTGGTTCATCTGTTAGAGCAGGCGCTTATGTGGCACCATCTGTTATTGTTATGCCGCCAGCTTATATTAATATAGGAGCATACGTTGACTCTGGAACTATGGTTGATAGCCATGCTTTAGTTGGATCATGTGCCCAAATTGGTAAGAATGTACACTTATCAGCAGCAGTTCAGATTGGTGGGGTTTTAGAGCCAATAGGTATGAATCCAGTAGTTATTGAAGATGATGTATTTGTTGGTGCAGGTGCAGTGATCGTAGAAGGTATAGTTGTTGGAAGGGGTGCTGTTATAGCGCCATCTGTTGTTTTATCAAAAGGCGTAGCTGTTTATGATGCTGTTAATGATAAGGTTTTAGATAAAGGCTCAAAAATTCCAGAGAATGCAGTAATTATTCCAGGGAGTAGACCAATTAAGACTAGTTGGGCTAAGGAGAATGGTCTTCAAGCTTATTGTCCAATCATTATTAAATATAGAGATGAAAAAAGTGATGCTTCATTAACTTTAGAGGAAATATTAAGGTAGTTTAATGAATATAGAAGCTCATAGAAGTAATTTGGAAAGTATATGCAAAGAGAGTGATGCTCCTTTTTTTTATTATGATTTAGACATGTTAGAAGCTCATGCCAAAGAGTTACAAAAACTGCTAGTAAAGCTGTGGTATGCATTAAAAGCAAATCCATTATCTAGGATAATTAAAGTCTTTGATGAGCAAAAAATAAGTTTTGATGTTGCTAGTATTGGTGAGTTGGATCAGGTTTTAGCTCAAGGAGTAAATCCTAAAAATATTTTACATACAGGGCCAGCTAAGTCATATTCTCAATTAGAATATTTTCTAGCTCAAGGCGTTAGAATTTTTGTAATCGAGAGCATAAATCAGTTTAAAGATTTATCGAGTCTTGTAGAAAAAAAGAATATAAACGTTAAAGTCCTTTTAAGAGTTCAGCTTGTGTGGAATGATCAAGAAAGCAATGTGCTTGGAGGAGGGGGTTGCGTAACTCCTTTTGGATTATCTATAGATGATTGGAAAGACTTTTTTAGTAGTGCCCCAGATATTTCTAATAATATGTCAATAATTGGAATGCATTGTTTTCAGTGGGGAAACATTCTTTGCTTAGATAAACTATCTCAGATATGGAATACAATAACTAAAGCTTTGTTAGATTTAAGTGAGGCTATTGGTATTTCTTTAAAGGTTATAGATTTGGGCGGTGGAATAGGTGTTCCTTACAATGCCAGTCAAAAACCGTTATCAATAAATGATTTAATATTTTGCTTTAAAGATCTTAAAGAAAAATTTCCAGGAATAGAATATTGGTTAGAACTAGGTAGATATGCTGTTGCAGAGAGTGGCGTTTATTTAACTAAGATTATCGATAGAAAATCAGTAAATGGCATTGATTTACTTGTGGCTGATGGAGGCGCTCAGCACTTAGTTAGGCCTGTATTAACTGGAGAGAGTTTTCCAATAGAATTGCTTAGAAAAAAATCTTGCAGTGAGACAAATGACTTCCAGGTTCATGGACCTCTATGTACAAGCTTAGATAAGGCAGGCACTGTAAATCTACCAAAAGATATAGAGTTAAATGACTATTTAATATTTAAACAAACCGGAGCATATGGTTTCACTGAAAGCATGCCATTCTTTTTATGTCATAATTTACCAGCTGAGGTGATTTTTTATAAAGGTCAGCTTCAGACCATTAGACAAAGTAAAAAAGCTTCTAGTTGGTTAGTATAAGAGTGCGAGGTTGAATAATGCTAAAAATTAGTGATAAGGTAGGTTGTATTGCAGTATCAGCTACAGTTGTAATGTCTGAATTAGCAGCTGAATTGAAGCAGCAAGGAAGGGATGTAGTATCCCTTTCTATTGGAGAGCCGGGATTTTCTCACCTGATTGTGTCAAAGAAGCTGCTAAAAAAGCTATAGATAATAATATTACTAAGTATCCTCCAATAGATGGAATCCCTGAATTAAAAGAAGCTATAATCAAAAGATATAAAAGAGATTATGGTTTAAGTTTTAATAAAAATCAGATTTGTGTGACAAGTGGCACTAAGCAAAGTATACATAATATTTTTACATGTATTTTTGATGATGGGGATGAAGCTATATATTTCGCACCGTATTGGGTATGTTATCCAGAACAATTAAAGTTAGATGGAGCAAAATCAGTTATAGTAAAAACCCCTGCCGAAAATAATTTCCAATTAGATATTAAAGAAATTGAAAAAGCTATCACATCTAAAACACGAGCAATTATTCTAAATTCTCCTAATAACCCTACAGGAGTTTTATACACAAATGAAACACTAGCTTCTTTTGCGGAGTTGATTAGGAAGTATCCAGATATATGGATTATTTCAGATGAAATATATGATCAAACTTTATTTGATGATGTAGCTATCTCTTTATTACAGATTGCTCCTGATTTATCTAATAGATTTATTATAGCAAGTGGAATGTCCAAGGGTTATGCTATGGCTGGTTGGAGAGTTGGCTACGTTATAGCACCAGAAATATTAAAAAATGCTATAACAAAACTACAATCCCAAACCACTGGAGGTGCTTGTTCAATATCTCAGATGGCATCTATAGAGGCTTTAGCTTTAGACAATAAGTATTTAGAGAGATATACATCTATTTATAAAGAAAGAGTAATGTATGTTTATGATTATCTTAATGATATAGAAGGAGTCGAAGTGGTAAGACCTTCTGGAACTTTTTATCTTTTTCCAAAAATAGAAAAACTATTACAAAAAACCTCATTTAAAAATGATATAGAGTTTTGTTTAGCTTTATTAAAAGATCAGGCTTTAGCTATAACACCTGGAAGTTACTTTGGTTTAGAAAATTATATAAGAATAAGTTGTGCCGATGATTTAAATATTTTGGCAGAAGCTGTGACAAGGCTTAGTAAATTTATTAAAAGAGAAATAATTAAATAAAAAAGTATTATTTTTTAAGGTAAGTCGGATATTTATTTTTTTGTTATAAAGCGTATTAAATGAGCATTAGGGTGTCAAAAAGTCTGTATAAACGGTGCTTTTGGGTATTGAAATTGCTATTGATTTAAAAAAAATGCAAAAAGTTTAATTTTTTTTAAAA
>NZ_BTHG01000004.1:0-226429 GCF_045862875.1 Francisella sciaenopsi | reverse complement strand
TGAGTATATGGTGCCGAGTATATTGGTTGAGCTTGAGGGTATGCCATTGACTGTGAATGGTAAGCTTGATCGTAAAGGATTGCCTGAGCCAGAGTTTTTAAATGAAGATTCTTATGTGGCGCCTACTACTGAACTTGAAACTTCTTTAAGTAATATCTTTGCAGAGGTACTTGGCTTAGAGAAAGTAGGAATAACAGATGATTTCTTTAGAATAGGTGGTAATAGTATCTTAGCTATTAAAATAATTAGCAAAATAAAAAAATTGTTTAAAGATAATATTGATGTGAAGTATTTGTTTGATAATCCAACAATATCAAAAGTAATCTCAGGAGATAAGACCAAAGATAGAGTTTTTGAGGAGATAAAAACAACAAAATATGCTTATCAGCTAAATGATGGTCTTCCAGAAGTAGGAGTATTAGAAAATCTATCTAGAGATGATCGTAACAAGCTGTATATGGCCTTGACTAGAATGAAACAGACAGTTGTTGATGTCTCAAGTAATGTAGGAAGAATCGATGATATCGCTTTATCATGTAATGAGTCCGGAAGTAAGCCTCCAATATTTTGGATACCAGCAACATGGCCCACATTTATTGATTTTTATGATAATCTTGACTCTGAACAGCCATTTTATGGATTTAGCTCATTACACTATTCTAAGTTGAGTGTAAAAGATAGAGTTAAGTTTACAAATCATTTTGCATTTATATATTTTTCAAAGATTAGTCAGATGTGTGATATATCAAAACCTTTCATTATTTTTGGGAACTGTCAAACAGGACCGATTGCTGAGGCCATAGCAGTATATTTTCAGGAATTTTTAGGAGTTTCTCCCTATCTAGTTACATTAGAGTACTGGCCTAAAAAGTATACTGGTAAAATACTGTTACTTTATGGACAAACTGCGTTTAATCCTTTCACTAACTCAGATATTGATCCTAGAACAATATGGGACAAGCAATTTGAGAAATATGCATGGGGAATATTAGAGACTAGGCACGCTCAGTATTTTCAACCACATTGCATAGCTAAGACAGTAAAATATGTTTCAGATTCAATAAATATTATTGAAAATAATATCAAAATAGTGATGACAATTCAAGTTAGAGATGAAGAGGATATTATCAAGTATAATCTGGACTATCATCTGTCTCAAGGTGTAGATTTCTTTATTGTTATGGATAATTTATCAGTTGATGGAACACGAGAGATCCTTAAAGAGTATGAGGCTAGAGGTGTACTTAAATATATCTATCAATCAGAGGATACTCACAATCAACATCAGTGGGTTACAGATATGGCTAGGATGGCTTATATCGAGTATGGAGCTGATTGGGTTATCAATAATGACGCAGATGAATTTTGGTATCCAAAAGATAGAAATAAATCTCTTAGGCAAGAAATTGTCAGACTAATTAATGAAAAATATAATATTGCTGAGGCTCAAAGGACTAACTATGTATATGTGGGTGATACAGCTAGTAAGTTTTATGATAGCATGATTTATAGAGAAGTATCATCTTTAAATCCATTGGGAACAAAACCTCTCCCTCCTAAACAAATGCATATAGGTTGTGATACTGTCAAAATATCTCAAGGTAATCATAAGGTTTCAGAGATACCTAAACCTAAGATTGATAGGGATTCTATTGCAATATTACATTTTCCAGTTCGGACTGAATTACAAATCATAAATAAAATATCTAAAGGCGGGAGAGCATATAAGAATAATAAGGTATTACCAATTTCATCAGGTACTGCTAGAAGGACACTTTATAAAGAGCTGATAACAAAAGGTAGTCTAGACCGTTATATTAAATATTGCTATTATGATGATGGAAGAATAAATCAATCATTAGCAGATAAAACAATAGTTGAGGATACTTGGCTAAGAGATATTCTTCATAGGATAAAAAAGAAAAAAATAAAGCTACATGTTGGTGCACATAAAACAGCTACAACACATATTCAGAGGTTATTACAAAATAGTAATGACTACCTTACCAAAATGGATATTTTATTGTATATTCATGAAGATCTTCTTAAAACTTGGATGCCAAGCTTTATGCAGTATGTAAAAACCAAAGATACTAGCTTATTAGAAAAAGTAGTGCCTATTACAGATTATGATACTTGGATCTTATCAGAAGAGAATATTAGTGGTATATCGTATGATCTTAAATTGTATTCAGGTATATATCCTAATATGCTAGCTAGAATACAAGCTTTTAAAGAGCTCTTTAAAGACTATGATATTCAAGTATTTTTCTCTATACGATCGTATGAAGAGTATTATCGTTCGGCGTATCTTGAGGTTGTCAGAAATCGCGGTTTTATTCCATTTGAAGAATTCTTTTGTGAAGAAAGATTTAAAGATAATACATGGGTAACTGTGATATCTAGCTTGGTAGATGTTTTTCATGGTAGGAATGTTGTGGTATGGTGTTATGAAGATTTTCAAAAATTACAATCAACTATATTGAGAAAAATGACAACACTTAATAATGTTGATAGCCTTATATCATCATATACATCATCTAAAACAAGACCATCGTTATCTGATGAGGCATATAGTATTATCAAGGATGCATATTATCAAGGATGCGCTCTATCTAAAGAAGAAATAGAGGATATAGCAAATAAATATCCAGCTGGAGAAATCTATAAAGCATTTATGCCATTTGATAGTCAGACCATCAAGAAATATCAACAACAATATTTAGATGATATTGATGAGATAAAGAAAAAGCATAGAAATTTGGATTTTTTGTAAATAGAGAGATCAAATGATGATAAGCTTTAAACATAAATTTGTTTTTATAAAAACAAAAAAGGTTGCAGGTACATCTGTAGAAGCTCTCTTGAGGTCAATTTTAGGTGAGAGTGATGTCGTTACGCGAATAACTTTTAGAGATGAGAAGTTTTGTGCTGATAATAGCTGGTTCCCAAGAAATTGGACAGTTCAAAAGGTGTGGATAAAAAGATTTTATAGATAATTATGAATAATAATCTCGATGATATTCCTATAAAAATCAAAGAATTGTCGAAAGAATATGACTTATCGATGAAATTTAAAAATTATATAGACATAGAAAAATTGATGTAAAACTCTATTTGGGAGCGTATTAGAGAGTTTAAAAAAATTACTATAGATAGACATCCATATGATTTTATGATTTCAAAGGTTCTCTATGATAATGCTGCATATAGTGCACAAGGTTCTAATTTTATGCAAGGAAAAGCTGTTGATAACAAAGAGACTTTCGAATGATAGAATAGACGTGGGAAATGTTTAGATTGTTTTATTACTCTACAGGAGTATTAAAAGTAAATTCTACCTTGGCTTGCTTGTAGTTTTTCATATCTTTTGTATAGTACATCCTATATTGATTTCCGGGTGTTAGATCATCAAAAGTTGTTTTTCTCTCACCATCGTATACAACATACTGATTGCTTTTATCTGTAGTGTTCATTAGTACCTCATGTTCAACAGCCTCGATTGGCATATCATTTGGATCATTTGGATCCAAAGTTGTAGCAAAGCCAAGTCGTACTTTTGTAGGAGTGAGCTCCCAGATTGCTCCCTTGTTTACCCAGACCATTTCATATCCCTCAGTCGTAAATAGAACTTCTTTCACCACATCATCATAACCATCAGCTTTAGCTGTAACCGTTAGGGTATATTTAGTATTTGCTTCTAAGTCATCGATAGTGAAAGGACTATTATCTTCTATGCCACTTTTAACGACTTCTCCAGTATCTGTATTAGTTATAGTATAGCCATAATCTATATCTACTGCAGATGGTACAGCATCTTTTGGATATGCTATTACATTAACATTAGCATTTGTATAGCTACTATCTACATTGATATTATAAATATCTAATGCATGCTCTGCAGTGGTTTCAATAGTATTAATAGTTTTTGTGATATCTTTATAACCATCTGCACTTGCTGTGATTACAAGTTTATAACTATGTGAAGACTTTAGATTGTTAAAATCTATATTAAATCCCATATTTGAAGCAACTGTTTGCGTACCTATTTGGACAGGTTTGGAGGAATTAGAGTTACTGTATAGCTCATAGTTATATGTAATCTCAGTATCTTTACCATCAGCAGTTTTTGCGCTGAAGTTTTTGATACTTATACTATTGTAAGTTACAGTTGGGTTTGAACTATTGAAGACTAGAGTGGAAGCTGCTTGTCTAATTATGTCAATATTATTTGTATCAAAATCATATTGTTCCACAAGACCGTTTTCTAAGCTGATATATATACTGTTGTTATCTATTTTAGTTAGATTAACTACCGGTGAACTATAAATATCGTCCTGGATTGTATTCCAGTTACCGCTGGTCGTATTGTAGTATCGAACTGCTCCTGACTCAAAGCCGACTACGATATATCTATCTCCTGATGGGTTACTAATTACTGAGTCTAGTGCAGTAGAGTAATTATCATTAAAACCTTTATGATCTAGCGGTTTTGATAGACATGAAGAGATACTGCCAAACGAATATGAGCTACAAGACGATACATCATATAAATAAATATCATTAGATTGTGTTACATCTTGTAAGATGTATCTTGCAACATCATTAGTACCATCATTTTCTGTGATAATGTTAGAGTAGTCAGTTTCATCAGCCTTAACAGGTAAATTTACTATAGTATTTGAACTAGATTTATCATCATAGAACCTAATTTGTCCCTTTGCTGATTCTATTACTCCTTGTATAGAACTATTGTTAGATCCAAATACAGCAAGATCTTGAGGTTCTAAAGTGGATACTCCATCTGCTACAGTTTTTCTAGTTAACCCCTTTGCTTTAGTTCCAGGAGAAGCAGAATCATATTTTGAAAAATAATTTAAACCATTGTCATCTAACTCTTGAGGTATATTTACTTTGATAAGAGCTCCTGACTGCAAAAGTATATAAAGTGATTTAGGGAAATCAAAATCGCCATCTTTTGCAAACGTGGGTTTCTGATCTATGCTATTGTAATCATAAATCATTTTAACAATAGGTGAGTCAAAAGCAGCAGTTGTAACGGGATCTAAACCATAAAAAAAGCTATTATTGTTTGCTTTCATCAAATATCTAGCATAAAGCTGACCCTTTGGTGTTCCATAGAAGTTTACATAGTCTGCGATATCATTACTACCTTTGTAGAAAGGTGACGACACAGAAAGTGCTGGCTTACCGTCATTCTCTTCATACCAATATGCTTCATTGCCATCAGAAAGATTGGTGCTATACGCTCCTAGGTTAATATTGAATGTAGATGTGTATCCATTTGTTTGCAATATTTTGATTAATGGACTATTATTCTGGATTAAACTTGCTGGTTGATATATTGTTTGGATCTCACCTTGAGATACATCGCTGCCATAACTACTTCCAAAATTTTTCCATGTCTTAGCAAGTTTGTCAGCTATAAGGGTTTCACCCTTACTATTTACTGCAATTATTTTTGAGTCAGGCAGATTTTTGATATAGGTGATAGGAGAAGTTTCTTGATCATCAGCATATAGTACCGTTGATGAACCAATGATTCCCATTGTTAACAATGCAATGCTTGGTATGTTTTTTTTCATGGCTTTTTATTCCTGAAATTTAAGATTGAAAATTAAAAAATATTACGGTGATAAGTCTATATTTTTTTATAAGAGCTAGCAATTATCAAAAAAAAACAATCCTTGTTAAAAATAAACTAATGCAGTGAGTCAAAGTATTGAGATGTCACGATTAATTAAAAAATCATAATAGTTAAATATTATGTGTCAATGAAGTTAGTTGAGTTTATGCATATAATTTTAATTTGGGTATTGCAATGTCAAGAGTTGAATAATAGCAAGTAAGATGTTGATGTGGTACTTTTGACCTGTAGCACATACTCTTTAATTAGCATGGTGTAGAGTTATATAGTTGATGTTATTTATATATTGACTTATAATCGAGTGGTTAAGTTTTAATTTCGTTAATGTTCGATTAATTCGGAGGATAAAGGATGTCGGATTTCACTAAAGATATTGATGTTTTAGAAACTCAAGAGTGGCTTGAGGCTTTTGAAGATGTCATTAAAAGAGAGGGTGCTGATAGAGCTAAGTTTTTATTTGAACAGTTGCTTAGTAAAGGTGCTGAACTTGGTATAGAAAGTGCTTACTCAACAGCAAAAATAAAAAGATATATAAACTCTATAGATGTTTCTGAACAGCCAAATTATCCTGGTGATATGGAGATTGAGCAAAGAATTGAAGCAATAAATAGATGGAATTCAGCAGTAATAGTAGCATCAGCTAACAAAAGAGAAGGTTCTATTGGTGGTCATATTGGTACTGGTGCTGGTGCTATGACTCTATATGAAGTTGGCTTTAACCATTTCTGGAAAGCTCCAAATGAGAATCAAGCAGGTGATTTGATTTTCTATCAAGGACACCTTTCTCCAATAGTATATGCACGTTCATACTTAGAAGGTAGAATAGCAAAATCACAACTAGAAAACTTTAGAAGACAAGCTTTTGATAAAGAGGATGCAGTATCTTCTTATCCTCATCCGTATTTACAGCCTACTTATTGGCAGTTCCCAACGGTATCTATGGGTTTAGGTCCACTTCAAGCTATCTACCAGGCTAGATTTATGAAGTATCTTGAAGCTAGAGGTCTTGCCGAGACTTCAGATCGTCGTGTATGGGCATTCTGTGGTGATGGTGAGATGGATGAACCGGAATCAATTGGTTCTATTACTAGAGCAGGTCGTGAAGGTTTAGATAATCTTATATTTGTAGTTAACTGTAACCTACAAAGACTAGATGGCCTTGTAAACGGTAACGGTAATATTGTTGAAGAGTTAGCAGATGTATTTGCTGGTGCTGGCTGGAATGTTATCAAAGTATTATGGAGTAGTGATTGGGATAGATTACTACAAGATCAAAAAGGCGGCAAAAAGCTTGCTCAAAGATTAAGTGAACTAAATGATGGTCAATTCCACACTATCAAAGCCCATGGTGGTGCAGAGTGTCGTAGAGTAGTATTTAGTGGTGATGAAGATCTTGAAGCATTAGCTAAAGATATGACAGATGAAGATATCCAAGCATTACGTCGTGGTGGTCATGATCCTATCAAGATTTATGCTGCATATAAGAAGGCTATTGAGCAAGCAAATGGTAAACCAACACTTATCCTACCTATGACTGTTAAAGGTTATGGTTTAGGTGAGTGGGGTGAATCTAAGAATATCGCACACAATGTTAAAAAGCTTGATACAGATGCTCTTGAGCATATCAAAAATAGATTTAATGTTCCTGCTACAAAAGAAGATATCGAAAATTATAAACTAGTTTCTTTACCTGAAGATTCTGCTGAGATGAAATATCTTCATGCGAAGAGAGCAGCTTTAGGTGGTTATATTCCAGCAAGATTGGAGAATAAAGAGCCATTAGCTATTCCAACTTATCAAGAGTTTGCAAAAAACTTATTAGAAGATAGTGGTGATAGAGAGTTCTCTACTACTACAGCTTTTGTAAGAATACTATCTCACTTAGCGAAAGATAAGAAATTAGGTAAGCATATTGTACCAATCACGGTTGATGAATCACGTACTTTTGGTATGGAAGGTCTATTCAGACAGTTAGGTATTTATAACCCTAAAGGTCAGCAATATGTACCTGAAGATAAAGAGCAAGTAATGTTCTACAAAGAAGCTAAAGATGGACAAATTTTACAAGAAGGTATCAACGAGCAGGGTGGATTCTGTTCGTGGATAGCAGCAGCTACTTCATATAGTGTGCATAAGGTGCCAATGATTCCTTTCATGATTTACTACTCTATGTTTGGTTTCCAAAGATTTGGAGATCTTGCATGGGCTGCGGGTGACTCTATGGCAAAAGGTTTTGTGATCGGTGGTACTTCTGGTCGTACAACTCTAAATGGTGAAGGCCTACAGCACGAAGATGGTCATAGTCATATTCAAGCTGGACTTATCCCTAACTGTATCTCTTATGATCCTACCTATGCTTATGAGTTAGCTGTAATTCTTGGCGAAGGTATGAATAGAATGTATGTTAAGGGTGAGCATGTTTATTACTACATTACAGTGATGAACGAGAATTATTCTCATAGGGCTATGCCAGCTGGTTGTGAAGAAGGTATTATTAAGGGTCTATATAAGCTAGAAGATACTAAGCCAGCTGACAAGCATGTGCAGCTATTAGGCTCAGGTTCTATATTAAGAGAAGTTGAAGCTGCTGCTAAGATGCTAAAAGATGAATATGGTGTTACTTCAAATATTTGGAGTATGACTTCTGCTAATGAGCTTCATAGAGAAGCTAAAAAAGTAGCAAGAGAAAATATGCTTCATCCAGATGCTGAGAGAAAAGAAAGCTACATCGAAAAATGTTTGAAGAATGAGCAAGGTCCTGTGATTGCCTCTACTGACTATATTAAGCTATATACAGATCAGCTAAGAGAGTTCATGCCACATACTTATGTTAATTTAGGTACAGATGGTTTTGGTAGATCTGATACTCGCGAAGCTCTAAGAAGCTTCTTTGAAGTTGACAGATATCACGTAGTTGTAGCATCTTTATATGCTTTACATTTAGATGGTAAAGTTAAAGCTAGTGAAGTTAAAGATGCGATTAAGAAATATAATATAGACCCAGAGCGTATAGCTCCGTTATATAGCTAATCGGTAAGGAGATATTAATGTCTATAGAGATAGTTAAAGTTCCTGATATCGGGGATTATGATAGTGTAGATGTGATCGAAGTTAATGTTGCTGAAGGTGATGTTATTGCCGAAGAAGATTCTTTGATTACATTAGAAACAGACAAAGCTAGTATGGAGGTTCCATCTCCAGTGGCTGGTAAGATTGTTAAGTTGACTGTAAAAGTTGGCGACAAAGTTTCGCAAGGTTCTGCTATTATGGAAGTTGAGGTTGCAGGTGATGCAACAGCAGCTGAACCTAAGCAAGAAGCTGCTCCAGCGCCACAACAGCAGCAAGCTACAGCAATAGTTGATGTGGAAGTTCCAGATATTGGTGACTATGATAGCGTTGATGTTATCGAAGTGTCAGTAGCGATTGGTGATGAGGTTGCCGAAGAAGATTCTTTGATTACATTAGAAACAGATAAAGCTAGTATGGAAGTACCATCTCCAGTTGCTGGAAAAGTTGTTGAGATTATCACAAAAGTTGGTGATAAGGTTTCTCAGGGTAGCTTAATATTGAAAGTTGAAACTGGGGCAAGTGCTTCAGCAACTACACAAGCGCCAGCACAACAAGTTGTAGCTGCACAGTCAGCTACTGAAGAGGTTGTAGATGTCAAAGTTCCAGATATTGGTGATTATGATAGTGTTGATGTTATCGAAGTATCAGTGGCTGTTGGTGATACAATTGCTGAAGAAGATTCTTTGATTACATTAGAAACTGACAAGGCTAGTATGGAGGTTCCATCTCCAGTAGCTGGTGAAGTTGTTGAGATTATCACAAAGGTTGGTGATAAAGTTTCTCAGGGTAACTTGATTCTTAAAGTCAAAACAAAAGGTTCGGCTCCAGTTGCAGCTCCTAGTCAGCCAGCTAGGCAAGAAGCACCTAAGCAAGAGTCTAAACCGGTAGCGCCTGCTCCAGCTCAAACTAATGTTAATGAGTATGCGGTAGATAATTCTAATGCTCATGCTTCTCCAGCAGTGAGAAAGCTAGCTAGAATTTTAAATGTTGATTTAAGCAAGGTCAAAGCTACAGGTCGTAAAGGACGTGTGAGTAAAGAAGACTGTTATAACTATATCAAGCATGCAGTAACACAAGTTCAAACTGGTAAAGTTGCTGCTAGTGGCAATGGTTTAGATCTTTTAGATGATCCAGTAGTAGACTTCGCTAAGTTTGGTGAGATTGAAACTCAACCGTTGACTCGTATCAACAAAATTAGTGCAAAAAATCTGCATAGAAACTGGGTTAAGATTCCTCACGTTACGTTCTATGATGATGCAGATGTTACTGACTTAGAAGAGTTTAGAAAATCCAAGAAAGCATTTTCTGAGAAAACAGGTATTAAGATTACTCCATTATCATTCTTGGTCAAAGCTGCTGCAGTAGCTTTACAAGAGTTCCCTAGAATGAATAGTTCACTATCAAATGATGGTGAAAACTTAATATTGAAAAAATACTACAATATCGGCTTTGCTGCTGATACTCCAGCTGGTCTAATGGTTCCGGTTATCAAGGATGCTGACAAAAAAGGTATTGTTGAAATATCAAAAGATATTATGGAATTGGCTGGTAAAGCGCGTGATGGTAAACTAGGTGCCAAAGATATGACTGGTGCTACATTTACTATCTCTAGTATAGGTGTACTTGGAACTACAGCATTTACACCAATTATTAATATGCCAGAAGTAGCGATTATGGGTGTATCTAAGACTGCTGTTAAACCAGTGTGGAATGGTAAAGAATTTGAACCTAGAACTATGTTGCCTTTATCTATGTCAGCTGATCATAGAGTAATTGATGGTGCATTAGCTGCTAAGTTCTTAACAAGATATAGTCAGATTCTTTCTGATTTACGTGAAATCATAATGTAAACGCGGAGTTTTAAAAAATGAGTGATATTAAAACACAAGTTGTAGTTTTAGGTAGTGGTCCTGGTGGATATAGCGCAGCTTTCAGAGCAGCTGACTTAGGATTAGAAGTTGTTTTAGTAGAAAGATATGAAAATATCGGTGGTGTATGTCTAAATGTTGGTTGTATTCCATCAAAAGCACTTCTTCATATTGCTAAAGTTATTAATGAGGCTAGACACTTAGCTGCTGATGGTATCATCGAAATGGGTGATATGAAAATCAATAAAGACAAAGTTCTTAAGTATAAGAATGATGTTGTAAGCAAGCTTACTGGCGGTCTAAAAGGTATGGCTCAGATGAGAAAAGTAAAAATCGTACAAGGCTACGGTAAATTTACATCTGATAAAGAGCTTGCTGTAGAAGCTGCTGATGGTAAGATTACAAAAATCACTTTTGATAATTGTATTATTGCTGCAGGTTCTAGTGTAATTAATCTACCATTTGTTCCAAAAGATGAGAGAATTATTGACTCTACTGGCGCTCTTGAAATGAAAGAAATTCCTGAAACTATGCTTGTGGTTGGTGGTGGTATCATTGGTCTTGAGATGGCACAAGTTTATTCTGAACTTGGTACTAAGATTACAGTTGTTGAGTTTGCTGATCAGCTTATGAACGGTGTTGATAAAGACATGGTCAAAGCTTATGAGAAGATGAATAAGAAATATGAAGTTCGCCTAAAAACTGGTGTTACAGCTGTGGAAGCTAAGAAAGATGGCATCTATGTAACAATGGAAGGCGATCATTCAGCTAAAGATGAGCGTTATGATAGAGTTCTTATGGCAATTGGTCGTAAGCCTAATGGTAAATTAATCGATGCAGAAAAAGCTGGTGTTAAAGTTGATGAAAGAGGTTTTATTCCTGTAGATAAACAACTTCGTACAAATGTACCACATATTTTTGCAATTGGTGATATCGTTGGTCAACCTATGCTTGCTCATAAAGCTGTACCTGAAGGAAGAACTGCTGCTGAAGTTATTTCTGGTTTAAATCATAGTTTTGATCCTTTAGTAATTCCTTCAGTTGCTTATACTGATCCTGAGGTTGCTTGGGTTGGTGAAACTGAGACTTCTGCAAAAGCAAAAGGCATCAAGTATGAGAAGGGTGTATTCCCATGGGCTGCTAGTGGTAGATCACTAAGTATTGGTAGATCAGAAGGTATGACTAAAGTTCTATTTGATGAAAATCATAGAATCATTGGTACTTCTATTGTTGGTACTAATGCTGGTGAACTTATTTCTGAAGCAGCACTTGCTATTGAAATGGGTTGTGATGCTGAAGATATAGCTCTTACAGTTCATCCACATCCAACTCTTTCTGAGAGTTTAATGATGGCTACAGAAGTATTTGAAGGTACTGCAACAGATCTTCCTCCTCAGAAAAAGAAAAAATAATTAAAATTTATATTTCTAGCTAATTTTTCTAAAAAACATTCACTTTTCCATCTCATTTTATAAATCTATTTGTAACTGAAATGTTATTAGTATATTTTCATTAGTAATATATGGTTATCAAAAGTAAATATGGCAAATATAAATAAAGAAAAGTTATCAGCACCATTTTGGGTTGTTTGGATTATAGAATTTTGGGAGCGCTTTGGTTATGGAGGTGTTTTTGCGATCTTGGTAGCTTTTTTATCGGATGGATTAGGCTTTTCTGAAGAGAAATCTACAATTGTTTTTACATCGTATGGAGCTTTTTCTTATGGTTTATTAATTATTGGTGGATTTGTCGGAGATAGGTTACTTGGTCCTCGTAAGACTATTATTGTTGGGGCTATTGTGCTTGCTCTTTCTTATGCGGGTTTGGCATTTGCGACTGCAAGTTCGATATATTTTTGTCTAGCTGGTCTAATTGTTGGTAACTCGCTATTTAAGGCTAATCCAACCTCACTAATCTCTAAGATGTTCGATAGAGACAGTCAGATGATTAATGTAGCAATGACATTGTATTACTTTGCGATTAATGTTGGTGCGATTTTAGCGATGTTAATGGTACCCGTGTTGTCTAAGGTGTATGATAGTTATTCGTTAGGCTTTATGATTTGTTCACTAGGTGTGATTATAGGTTTATCTAATTTCTTAATCTTTTATACAATTGTCAGAAAGGTACCAAGTCCGATTGATAACAAACCTTCAAGCAAAAAATATATTCCTTTGGTATTTATATTTGCAGCTATTTTCACATATGTTCTTGGCTTAATTATCTCAAATAATTTAGTAAGCTCGATCATTGCTTATTCGGTAGTCGTGCTAGGTTTTATATATTTTATTTTTATTGCGTTTGCTCAAGATTCAAAGGTTGCAAGAAACAAGATGCTTGTAGCATTAGTATTGATAATCCAAGCAGTGGTATTTTTCTCATTATATTTTCAGATGCCAACATCAATAGCATTATTTGTTAAGCATAATGTTGATAGGACGCTATTTGGGTTCGAGATTCCATATTCTTCTTATGTGTTATTAAATCCATTATTTATTGCATTATTGACACCATTGTTGATGTATCTTTTTAAGAAATTCCCAAGTACACATGCTACTAAATTTACTATTGGAATGTTTTTGTGTTCTTTGGCATTTTTCACATTGTATGCAAGTAAGATTAGTGCTGTAGCAGGATTTACATCATCGTGGTGGCTAGTCCTATCGTATGCGCTTCAGTCAGCATCAGAGGTTTGTATAGCTGCTATTGGTTTAGCAATGATTACTCAGTTATCTCCAATTAGTATCTCAGGCACCGCTACAGGTGTTTGGTTTTTAGCATCCATGCTGGGCGGCAAAATTGCTGGAATACTAGGTAGTATGACCGCAGATAGCAATGATAGCGCAAGAACAGTTTTACAGAGCTTAGATATTTACACCAATAATTTTATGATAATAGGTGTCGTGGTATTAATTTGTGCTATTTTGATGCTGATTTTAGTGCCTAAGCTTAATAGGGTTATAAAGTCATAGGTGCTTTTGTTAGATATCTGCTTAATGCTTTGATAATATATTATTTTAGTGATTTGGATTATGTATCCAATGAACTATCAAGCTGATTCAGACTATAAATGAAAATGTAAGTAATAAATACCATATTATGTTTTTGCAACAATTAGGTTACTGATAGCTACTTATTTATATTGTTTGTAAAAATTGTTTTATTAGATAGAGGAAATACAAGTTTACTCTAGGAGGAAGTAATGAATTGGTCAGATGTTTTAGCTGCTGAAAAGCAAAAGGACTATTTTAAGGCTATATTGGAGTTTCTTGCGAGTGAAACAAAGTCTGGTAAGATTATATTTCCAAATAAAGCAGATATCTTTAATGCTTTTAAGTATACTGAATTTGATAATCTAAAAGTAGTAATTCTAGGGCAAGATCCTTATCATAATTATAACCAAGCACATGGTCTTGCTTTTTCTGTAGAACAAGGAGTTGAAGTTCCTCCATCACTGCGTAATATTTACAAAGAATTAGAGCGAAGTATCTCGGGGTTTAAAGCTCCTAATCATGGTTGTCTTACATCTTGGGCTCAGCAGGGCGTGTTTCTCCTAAATACAACTCTTACTGTAGAAGCTCATAAGGCTAATTCACACAAAGATATTGGATGGGAGATTTTCACAGACACTGTAATACAAAAGATATCTGATAATAAAACAAATGTTGTGTTTATGCTATGGGGTTCACATGCTCGCAAGAAAAAAAACCTTATTGATGCTACTAAACACTTAATTCTGGAGTCATCACACCCATCACCATTATCTGTATATAGAGGATTTGAGGGTTGTGATCACTTTGTAAAAGCTAATCAATATTTGACTTTAAAAGGTCTCGATATTATAGATTGGAGATTGTAAGAAAGTTACTCTAAGAAATTAATCAACTATTGCGGTTGTTGATAGTGTACTACCATCCTCAAGGATTAGAGTAAGAGGTACCTTTTGGCCTTTAGTGAGTTTTTCTTTTAACCCTATTAACATTATATGCAACTCTTGGAATGATAAATCTACACTGTTATGTGGATATATTTCAATAGTTTTTATTTGTTTCATTACACGCTTATTACCAATTGTAACAAAATGATGAAGTTGGGTTTTTGTATCTATTGGAGAGTATGCAGCAATAATATCAACAGTTTTATTTCCGTTGTTTTTAATGTGCATTTTTATAGCGGTATCGTTATCACTTGGTTTTTCTACTTCAACATGGGTTATCTTAAGTTCACAAGACTCTATGTTGCATTCTTTTTTTAGTTCTTGAGTATTACTAAATCCAAAAGATGTAATTATTAGAAATGTAGAAATACTTAAAATAATTTTTTTCATATTCAATTAACCTTATTTATTGATAGATAGTTAAGCGCTCTTTCAATTATATACTCTGGTACTTGTTCATGCTCCGAGAAATAGATTTGATCGAGTTTTGTTGCGTTGGTCTTCATTATGTACACTGATGGAGTATGGTCTATTTTCAACTCTTTTGTCAAATTGTTATATGCAGAGTTAATATTTTCCAAATTTTGTAGGTACATGCTTATATAATTTTTATCAAATCCATTCTTAGATAAAGTTTCAGATATTGTTGTTTTGTCTTGGCTATTAGTTAGTATATAAATAGTAATATCTTTATTGCTGTTATGAACTTCAGATAAAATTTTATAGTTCTTCAAGCAATTAATCGATTGAAAATCACAGAATTGTATTATCGTATCTTCAGAGTTTAATTTGCCAATAACTGGTAACTTTGAAATTTGACTCGATAAATCATGAAGGTTATGAAAAGCTAGGTGTTTATTATACTGTGTGAAGGCATGCATATCACAAACTTCTTCATCTGGAGCGTGTTGTGGTAGTGCATAGCTTGCTGTAATGGAGAGTATAGCTATACTTATTAACATTGTGTATTTTTTAATCATGATATAAATATTCTTAATTATAGAGTGTTGAAGTTATACCTTAGTCCAAGGACAGCCATATTGACAATTATTTTTGCGCGGATCATCTCCTTGAGTCCAATAATTTGCCTTGTATGTTATGCCTTCAAGTGTTACAGGTTTGTCTTGTTCTGTATATACTTTATTTTTATCCCATGTCCCTTCAGGAGTCGGTTCAGGCTCTGGCTGTTCACTCATATCTTCCCATGCTGCGCTAGAGTATATTCCTAAAGGTTTATAGGCTTCACTGTTACACCAGCTAGGAACTTTACATTTAAATTCTTTATTATCAGATATTACTATCGTGCCTAACTCGTATGAACCAATGCCTTCAGGGTAAGTATAGTTATCTGATGGTGTCGGTTCTGGCTCTGGTTGAGGATCTTCACTGCTTCTAATGTCAATAGTCCAAGAGTAATTATCACCAGTATCAAGAGCTGACTTTATAGCGTATACTGCATTGGCATTCTTACTGTTAGATGGAGATACTTCATCATCATTTAAATAGCCTATTACAACCTTGTCTTTAACAGTAGATTTATCATTGAACTTTTTGGCTAAAGCAAACTGCCATTTCCCAATGTTTTTGTCTGTTATTTTTAAAGCTATTTTATCAATATCTGTATTACCTGATTTAACATTAGTTAAAAGGTTTGTTTTATTATTAAATAATCTAAATACAAGCTTATCTCCAACTTTTAATGATGGGATGTCGTAGATAACGTTGCTAGATTTGTTCATTGCTGCTATAGGTGCGAAATCGTAATGCTCTGGTTCTGGTTGTTGACCTTCCTCATGCTTGAAAGTGATATCGCTTACTTTGGCACTTTCTTGGCTGTTGATATAGATTATATTTTCATTGTTGTGTTGAGGCTCTATTTTATTTTTTGAGTTTAATTTACCTGCTTGAACAATGTCTGAAGAGCTGTTAATTTTTTCAGCAAGATCATATTGCCAGTCATTTTTGTTTTCTTCTGTAATTTCAATAGATTTTGAAACACTCTTACCATCTATGTTTGCTGAAAATAGTACTTTGTCACCAACATTTAAAACATACATTGGCATCTCTAAATATTTATTCCAATTTATTTCAACTGGTTGAGAATTTATAATGTCAATATCGCTACAGCTGTAGAATGCTTCTGCTGAGTCACTTCTTTGCCAGATACTATATATTACATGTGGACCATTAGATACAGTATTTGGTATCTCACATTTGAAACTTTCTACTTTTCCATCAATACCAGTTTGCATAGGAGAATTACCATCTGCACTAGGTTCGTATGTGCATAGGTGAATAAGGTTTGCTTTTGTAACCTCTTGACCAGGTTTCCAGCTATTATCTGTGATATATAAAGCTAAATATCCTTTACCAAATCCAAGATCATAAGCTGTTTTATGTGGTGCTGTTACAGAATATTTCATATCTTTTTGATCTTGGATATTTATTTTCGTTGCATGTGCTTCCCAGTTAATAGATGTGTCGTCTAAGATGCTATATTTTGAGTTTGCGCCACTACATACTCCTGAGCTAGAAGCTGCCGCCGCATGACTTCCTAATATATTGGCTGTTTGAGGGTTTTTGAATCGAGCGTTTGCATCACCCTGAGCAACTCCAGACCAGTCTGTCCATACTGCTTGTGCGCCTGCTGCGGCAATTGCTTTACATACTGGATCATCTCCGCCATCCCATGATGCAATATTCATACAATACATCTGTCTACTTTCAGGGTATGAAAGAGCGCCGTGTGCGAATGTTAGAGTCGGTGTTATAGCACTTAGAGTTAAGGCGCTAATTAATAATTTTTTCTTCATCTGATATTTCCCCACTAGAGTCTGGTAGTTTAGTATTTTGAATTTTGTGGGACTATTATATATCCAAATTAAGGTTATTTATTTGTTAGATATTAATAGTGCTTATCAAAAATTGATAAACACTATTTAAATAGGCTTTTTATGAAGGAGTTATTGTATCCTTAGATTTTGAGTAAGGCTCTAAAGAGTGCTTTTTAGTATCGGTTATGTTAAAATGTTGCCTATATGTTTTATCTTTGTTATAAGCGATAAGTAATGTCTATACCTACTAAAGAATCATCATCTATAAATATAGAAAAAGAACTGAAGCAATCTTACCTTGATTATGCTATGAGTGTAATCATTGGTCGTGCCTTGCCAGATGTGAGGGATGGTTTGAAGCCTGTGCATCGTAGAGTACTGTTTGCGATGAACGAATTATCTAATTATTATAATAGGCCATACAAAAAGTCTGCAAGGGTTGTCGGTGATGTGATCGGTAAATACCATCCTCATGGTGATACGGCAGTGTATGATACTATCGTTAGGATGGCACAGCCATTTTCATTACGCTATACATTAGTTGATGGTCAGGGTAACTTTGGTTCTGTTGATGGCGACTCTCCAGCTGCGATGCGTTATACAGAGATTAGAATGCAAAAGCTTACTCATGAGCTTTTAATAGACATTGACAAAGAAACAGTAGATTTTTCACCAAACTATGACAATACTGAACTTGTCCCAGATGTATTACCAACTAGAGTTCCAAATCTTTTGATAAATGGTTCTTCAGGTATTGCTGTTGGTATGGCGACAAATATTCCACCACATAATATGACAGAAGTTATCAATGGGACTATGGCTCTTATTGATAACTCACAACTTACGATAGAAGACTTAATTCAATATATTCCAGCTCCTGATTTTCCTACAGGATCTTATATAAATGGTACTGATGGTATTTTAGAGGCCTACAAAACAGGTCGTGGTCGTGTGATTATGCGTGCTAAGGCTGATATTCATGAAGATGAAGCTTCTGGCAAGTCGCAGATTGTGATTACAGAAATACCATATCAAGTAAATAAAGCTAAGCTTGTTGAAAAAATTGCAGAGCTTGTAAAAGACAAGAAGGTAACTGGTATATCTGAGCTTAGAGATGAGTCTGATAAGGATGGTATTCGTGTTGTAATTGACCTTAAGAGAGATGAGTCTCCAGAAGTTGTTTTAAATACTCTTTATGCACAAACTCAGCTTCAGTGTAGTTTTGGTATAAATATGGTTGCTCTTAGTGATAATAGACCTAAGTTACTGAATCTTAAAGAGATATTAGAGCAATTTATTAAACACAGAAAAGAAGTTGTTACGAGAAGAACAATTTTTGAGTTAAGAAAGTCAAAAGAGCGAGCGCATATTTTAGAGGGCTTATTACTTTCATTAGCAAATATTGATGAAATGATTGAGCTTATTAAGGCTTCTCCAAGTCCTGCTGATGCAAAAGAATCAATGCTTGCTAGATCATGGAATGGTTCTATGGTTAAGAGTATGCTTGAGGGAGTGGATGTTAAAATGTATCGTAAAGAAACATTAGCATCTCATTATGGTATTCAAGTAGATAGTTCTTATAATCTTACAGAAGAACAGGCTGAGGCAATACTTGCTTTAAGATTGCACAGATTAACAGGTTTAGAGCAAGATAAAATTACTAACGAATTTAAAGAACTTATTGAAAGAATTAAATATCTAATAGGTATTTTAAGTGATGTAAGTGAGCTAATTCGTGTTGTGAAAGAAGAGCTTGTTGAGATTAGAGATAATTATGGAGATGAGAGAAAGTCTGAGATTATTGTGTCAAGACTAGATCTTACAAGAGAGGATCTAATTACAGAAGAGGATATGGTTGTAACTCTATCAATGGATGGTTATGTCAAAACTCAGCCACTTAGCATGTATAATGCTCAAAAACGTGGTGGTGTTGGTAAGTCTGCAACTAAGACTAAAGAAGAAGATAGTATCTTTAAACTAATGCTTGCTTCAACTCATGACACAATGCTTTGTTTCTCTAGCTTGGGTCGAGTGTACTGGTCGAAAGTATACGATTTTCCTGTGGCAAGTAGAATTTCTAAAGGTCGACCTATCAATAATATTTTACCACTTGATAAGAATGAAAGAATAACCGCTTTAATGCCAATTTCTGAGTTTACGGAAGGCTGGTATGTGTTTATGTCAACTAAGCTTGGCAGGGTTAAAAAAGTTGATTTATCAGAGTTTGCTAGACCTCGTTCTACAGGTAAGATAGCTATAGGTTTAAATGATGGAGATGAGTTGTCATATGTAGCTCTTACTGATGGCAATAAGCAGATTATGATGTTCTCGGATGCTGGTAAAGCTATTCGTTTTGATGAATCAGATGTAAGAGCTATGGGGCGCTCAGCAGCTGGTGTTACAGGCATGCGTTTACACGATAATCAAAAAATAGTTTCTGTAATTGTGACAAATCCAGATGAAGGAGTAGTTTTAGCTGCGACTGAAAATGGTTATGGTAAGCGTACTGCGGTATCAGAATATCGTAAAACTAAACGAGCTAGTCAAGGTGTAATCGCTATATCAACTTCCGAAAGAAATGGTAAAGTTGTTGTTGCGGTTCTTGTCGATAACGATGAAGACATCGTGATGATTACGGATAATGGAACATTAGTTAGAACATCATCCGATCAAGTTAGAGAATGTGGACGTTCTGCTCAGGGAGTTAGACTTATTAATTTAAAAAATAATGAAAAACTCATTAGCTTAAAGGTAGTTAAGCAAGAAGATGAAGAAACTCATGATGATCTGGAGTTAGAGTCTTCAGAAGCGACAGAGCAGAGTGAATAAGTTATATGCTAAAGAAAACGGTAACTATATTAGGAGCTACAGGTTCAATTGGAGATAGTACTCTAGCCGTAATCAGAGAGAGTAATGATTTTGAGGTCTATGCCTTATCGGCTTTTAGTAATGTAGAAAAATTAGCGAAATTATGTAAAGAGTTCTCACCTAGATTCGCTGTTGTTTCAGATTTAGCGAAAAAACAACAGTTACAAACTTTGGTACCAAATGTTACTGTTCTAGTTGGTGAAAATGCTTTAGAAGAAGTTTCTAGTGCGTCAGAAGTGGATATGGTAATGTCTGCTATAGTTGGTATAGCAGGTCTTAGGCCTACTTTTGCTGCAGCTAGAGCAGGTAAAAAAATTCTGCTTGCGAATAAAGAGTCTCTTGTAACAGCAGGACATCTCTTAATTGAAGAAGTTGAGAAAAATAATGCTCAGCTTATACCTGTAGATAGTGAGCATAATGCTATATTTCAATGTATTGATAACTCCAGTAAGAAATATACAAAAGAAATAGACGAAATAGTTTTGACAGCATCTGGCGGACCTTTTAGGGATAAAGAGTTGAGTGAGTTGATAGATGTTACACCTGCTCAAGCATGTGCTCATCCTAACTGGCAAATGGGACGAAAAATATCGGTTGATTCATCAACAATGGTAAATAAAGCACTAGAAGTTATCGAAGCATATTGGCTTTTTTCTGTTTCAGCTGATAAAATAGGCGTTCTGATTCATCCGCAGAGTGTAATTCACTCCATGGTTAAATATGTGGACGGTAGTTATATAGCGCAGTTGGGTGTACCTGATATGAGGACTCCAATAGCTAATTCAATGTACTATCCAAATAGAGGGTCAGTTGGTGTTGATAAATTAAATTTCACAAAATATGAGCTCTCTTTTAGAGAAGCATGTTTTGAAAGATTTGAGGCTTTAAAAATAGTTTTTGATAATTTAAGTAATAAAAATTATGCAGCGAATATAGTTTTTAACGCTGCAAACGAAGTTTTAGTAGCAGCATTTTTAAATGAAAAAATTAAGTATTTAGATATTATAGAAGTAAATAAAAAAGTAACAAACGAGTTAATTTTTGAGAATCCAATAAGCATAGAAGAAGTTTTTGAAATAGATAAAAGAACTCGAGAATATGTGGATTCTATTTTGGGGTAAATTGAGTGTTTTTTTTGAGAAAGAAGTTTGTATTAGCCTCTCTTCTTATGGGTATTGCATTAAATGGCTGGGCAGATAATGACAGCTTTATATTAGACAATGTTTCCATAAAAGGATTAGAAGGTTTACAGAGTGATGTAGTGAAAAGCCGTATTGGCTATAAAAAAGGTAGCTATATTACTCCGGAAGATACAAATCAAATTATTAACAATCTTTATGGTACTGGGTTTTTCAACAGTATAGATTTATATCGTAAAGGTAGTAACCTTTTTATTAATGTCAAAGAAAGACCTATTATTGCTGGCTTTAATTTTACTGGGAATAAAAAACTTAAAAAAGAAGATTTAGAAAAAGTCTTTACTGATGCAGGTATATATGTTGGTAATGTATATAACCCTAATACGATGTTTTTACTTAAACAGTCTTTATTAAATCAATATTCTATGATGGGGTTATATGGTGCTGAAGTTAACGAAAATATTAGAAAACTTCCTAATAATAGGATAGATATTAATATCACTTTTAAAGAGGGTAAACCCGCAACAATAGACTCTATAAATTTTGTTGGTAATAAGAATTTTGATGATTCTGATTTGGGCAGTAGTATGGCTTTTCAAGTTCCATCTATATGGAATCTATGGGGCTTTTTGTCATCATTTGATAGTTATTCTCCAGAGGGTATGAATCAATCTGTTCAAGGTGTCACTAATTATTATCTTGATAGGGGTTATCTAGATTTTAAAGTTACTTCTAGACAAGCATCAATGTCAAAAGATCGTGAGCATTCATATATTACTCTTGATGTTGCTGAAGGTGAAGTATATAAGGTAGGAACTGTGACTTTAACAGGTAAGTTTATCTTGCCAAAATCTGAGTTAGAGTCTTTGATAAAAATTAAGCAAGGAGAGGTTTTTTCTAAAAGTAAGCTTGTTGATACTGTTGAAGGTATAAAAACACTATTAGGTAGTAAAGGTTATGCGTTTGCTACAGTTAATCCTATTCCTACAGTTGATAAGAAAAAACGTATAGTATCTTTTAAGTTTGTCGTAGATGCGGGTAAAAAAGTATATGTAAATCGAGTTAACTTCTTTGGTAATAATGTAACAAATGATTACGTATTTCGTAGGCAGTTACAATATTATGAACAAAGTCAATATAATAAAGAAGCAATAGATAAATCTCAAAGAAGATTGGATCAGTTACCATATGTTGCAGGTGCTGATATGGAGCTTGTACCTGTAGCAGGTTCTGATGATTTGGTTGATGTTAACTACAATATTAAAGAGAGGAATGCGAATTCAATTAGTGGAAGCTTAGGTTTCTCGGATTTATATGGTTTCATGATTGGTGGTAGGCTTAATATGCCTAACGTTTTTGGTACTGGTAATACCTTTAATCTTAATGCGCAATTATCGATTCCATTCCAACAGTTGGATATAAGCTATATTGATCCTTATTTTACTACTTCGGGCATTAGTCAAAGTATTTCAGCTTATATTAATAGATCAAACTTTGCAAAAACTAATGCTATTGCGGCGTATCGATTAGATACAATTGGTGCAAGGTTAATGTATGGTGTGCCAATATCAACATTTAGTAATGTTTCTGCAGGTATAACATTTGCAAATAACACTATTAATCAGTCGCAAGGCTTTGATTCATCTATTGTGCAGTGGTTTATACAGCAACAGGGTGGAAGAAATAACTTTAATGAGCCTGCTTTAACTGCTGGTTGGAGTTTTGATAACTCTAATAAATATATGTTTGCAACTGATGGTGGTTCATTTGATATTAACGGTTCTGTTAACATCCCTGTTATCAGTAATATCGAAGCTTATAAAATTGAGGTTGGTGGTAAATATAATATTGCAATACCAAATACTGATATGTCGGCACTAACAATCAGAGGCGGTGTGCAGTATGGTGGGGGTTATGGTGGCACTGCAGAACTTCCTTTCTATGAAAACTTCTACGGAGGTGGCTGGGGAAGTGTACGAGGCTTCTTACAAGGTTCTTTGGGTCCTCGAGATGTGAATTTACAAAATGGTCAAGTGGGTAATTCAATTGGTGGTAACCTTAATATTTATAATAACTATGATTTACTTTTTCCTGTGCCATTTATTAAGGATAGTTCAAAAATGAGGATAGGTGCATTTTTGGATATAGGTAATACTTATACTACTTATGATTTATCTGGTGTTGTAGCTCCTCAACCTCAACAACAAACAACACCGTCATTTACTAATCTTAAATATTCTGTTGGTGTAGAATTTAGATGGGCATCACCAATGGGACCTTTAGCTGTTTCTATAGCACAACCATTTAATGTTTTACCGGGAGATGTAACACAAGTATTCCAGTTCTCATTAGGGCAAAACTTCTAAAATAACGTATTTACATAAATAATTATTTAACTAAATCTAATACCAAAACGATTTAACAAGTTCTATAATATTATGTTAGAATCTATAGATGTATATATAAGAAAATTTAAGGGAGATCTTTAAAGATGAAAAAAGTTGTGTTATCACTGTGTGTTTTGGCTGGCGCTGTTACCGGAGTTTACGCGGATACTAAAATAGCTGTAGTTAACCCTGTAGAGATCTTCAATGATTCTGATTTGGGATCGGTTAGTGTAAAGAAAATGGAAAACGATTTAAAGCCAGAAGCTGCAAAACTCAAGCAAGAACAAAATGATATTATGCAACAAATGAGAACTCTTCAAGAAAATTCAGCTACTATGACAAAAGCTGAATTAGAGAAGCAGCAGCAGCAAATCCAACAAGAGCAACAAAATTTTGCTCAGAAGGCTCAAGTTCTTCAACAAAAAGAGTATGCAGCTAAAGATAAGTTATCCAAGAAATTCCAGGCATCGTTTGATAGTGCGGTGGCAACAATTGCTAAGCAAAAGGGTTATAATATTGTCATGACAACTCAGGCATTGGCTTATGTAAATAATGTGGATGATGTATCAAGTCAAGTAATTGAAATTATGAATAAGAACTCTTAATTATTGGGGGTTATGATATGTATTCTTTAGATTTTTTAGCTTCGAAGTTAGATGGTGAAGTCAAGGGTGATAAAAGTGTTGAGATAAGTAGAATAGCTACTCTAGAAAAAGCAGGCGTTGGTGATATTTCTTTTTGCACAAATCCTAAATATTTAAAAGCCCTATCTGAAACTAAAGCTTCTGCGGTTTTGATCACAGAAGAAGCATTAGGGTTTTGCAATACTAATGCGGTAGTGCTATCAAATCCATATATGGCTTTAGCTAAAGTTATGGAGCTTTTCGATAAATCACCGCAGCCAGATGGTAAAATACACAGTAAGGCTATAATAGCTTCAAGTGCTATTATAGGTGAGAATGTGACTATCGGAGCAAATGCCGTTGTTGGTGAAAATGTTGTTATTGGTGATAATGTATTTATTGGTTCATGTGCAACTGTTGATGAAGGTACTAAAATTGGTAGTGATACACTTATAAAAAGTAATGTATCTATAGCTCATGACGTTGAAATTGGAGCTAATTGCATAATACATCAAAATGCAGTTATTGGTTGTGATGGGTTTGGTAATGCTAGAGATGATGATGGTAGTTGGACTAAAATCCCTCAATTAGGAAGAGTTATAATTGAAGATGATGTTGAGATTGGTTCCGGAACGACAGTCGATCGAGGAGCTATTGATGATACCATTATTAAAAAAGGCGCGCGTATTGATAATTTAGTGCAGATAGCTCATAATGTAGTCATTGGTCGTAATACTGCTTTGGCTGGTGTAACGGCAGTTGCTGGAAGTACAACTATAGGAGATAACTGCTTGATAGGAGGACAGTCTGCGATAACAGGTCACATAAGTATTTGTGATAATACAATTATTGGTGGAGCATCTAATATAGGCAAGTCAATTACTCAACCAGGAATGTATTACGCTGCGTTTGAAGCTAAACCAAGAATTCAGTGGGGACGATTTGTAGCAAAGCTGTCTAAAATCGACAATTTGATAAAAAAAGTAAAACAACTAGAAGATAAATTAAATAAGTAAGGATTATTGCATGAGCCAGTTTGATGAAAAAAATAAGCATATAGATGTAATGGGGATTAGAAAGATTTTGCCTCATAGGTATCCTTTTGCTCTTTTAGATAAGATTGTTGATTGGAGTATTGAAGATAGAACGATCGTAGCTCATAAGAATGTAACTATAAATGAAGACTTTTTTAATGGACATTTTCCAGAATTTCCGGTGATGCCTGGAGTTTTAATCGTTGAAGCTATGGCTCAAGCGACTGCTATACTTGGTGAGTTGATGGCTGAGACTTTATTTGCTCATGTTGTTGCTAAGGCCGGTGGTGGAAGAAGAACATTTATGTTAGCAGGTATTGATAAAGTAAGAGTAAAGAGACCAGTTGTTCCTGGGGATGTTCTAGTTATTGAGTCGCGCATGGTTAAGCAGAAAAATATTATTTGTACAGCTGAGTCTGTAGCTAAAGTTGATGGGCAAATAGTTTGTTCAGCTGAGTTAATGGCAGCATATAAGGATTATTAATTGTGATACATAGTTTGGCAGTAGTACATGAAAGCGCCAAGATAGCCGAAAGTGCTATAGTAGGGCCATTCTGTGTTATTGGAGAAAATGCTGTTGTTGGTGAGGGTACTGAACTAAAAAGTCATGTTACCATCGGTGATAATACGGTAATAGGTAAAAATAACCGAATTTTCCAGTATGCATCAATTGGTGATGATCCTATTGATTATACTTATAGGAAAGGAGACTTTTCTCAAGTTGTTATCGGCGATAATAATATCATTAGAGAGTGTGTCACTATACATGGTGGTACATCAAAAGAGACAGGTGTAACAGCAATTGGTAATAATAACCTTATTATGTGTTATGTACATATAGGGCATGATTGTAAAGTTGGGAACAATGTAAGTCTTGTTAATGGTGTTGGTCTTGCGGGTCATGTTCATATTGATGATTTTGTTATTCTGAGTTCAAACGTTGGTATTCATCAGTTTTGCCGTGTTGGTAAGCATGCATTTATAGCTCATGCTGCCCTTGTCGGAAAAGACGTTCCTCCATATTTAATGGTTACAGCCGTAACGGCAGGAGCTACTCCATGTGGTATCAACACAGAAGGTCTTAAACGAAGAGGATTTACGCCGGAACACTTAAAGAAAATTAAAGAAGTGTATAAAGTGCTGTATCGAAAAGGTTTGATGATCAAAGAAGCTTTTGAGGTTATTAAAGAAATGGCAGATGAAGAACCTGTATTAGAACCGTTTGTTGATGTGATAAGCACTTCACGTAGAGGTATACTGAGATAATGAGAATAGGCATTGTAGCTGGAGAACTTTCAGGGGATCAGTTGGGTGCAACTCTTGTTGAAGCGCTAAAGAAGAAATATCCAAATGCTAAAATTGAAGGCATTGGAGGACCTAAAATGGAGGCGCAAGGTTTTAAAAGTTTGTATCCTATGGATGCTCTGTCATTAATAGGTTTTCTCGAAATTCTTTCAAAAGGTCTTGGTATATTAAGTATACGCAAAAAAATAATAAATTACTTTAAGCAAAATAGGCCAGATATATTTATTGGTATTGATGCTCCGGATTTTAATCTTACAGTAGAAAAAAAATTAAGAGCAAGTGGTATTAAGACTATACATTATGTAAGTCCTAAGATATGGGTGTGGAGAGAGTATCGCATCAGAAAAATCAGAAAGGCAACTGATAAAATTCTAGCAATTTTACCCTTTGAAGTAGAGTATTATAAAAAAAGGCATAATTTTGAGGCAATATATGTAGGTCATCCACTTGCTAAAAATATACCTTTAGATATTGATAGATCAAAATGTAAAAAGCGTTTAGGTCTTGAAAATGTAGAGCTACCAATATTATCAGTATTGCCAGGAAGTAGAACTACTGAAGTAACTAGATTGTTGCCATTATTTTTAAATGCTATAGAAAAGCTACAAGAGTTTGGATATGAGTTTAAGGCTATTATGCCACTAGCCAAATCATCTCTTAAACCAATATTTGATCAATATGATTCACAAATCAAAAGTTTAGGAATCGAAGTTTTTGAAACAAACTCTCATGATGTATTGAAGGCTTCAGATTTAAGTTTATTAGCTTCAGGAACTGCAACTTTGGAGGCTATGTTATGTAAATTACCTATGGTGGTTGGTTACAAGCTATCTAGGCTTTCAGCGTTTATGGGTAGAATTCTTATTCGTGGGCATAGTTACTGGGCTTTTCCAAATATTTTGCATGGAAGTGAGATAATAAAAGAATTGATCCAAGAGGATTGTACGGTAGATAATCTTTTTCATGAATTGAAAAGATTGTTTGATGATAAGCAAAGAAATGATTATATAATTCAAGAATTTAAAAAAATTCATCAAGATATGGTTGTTGATACAGAAGAAAAGATCATAGAAGTATTGGATGCAATTATAGAAAAATCTTAATTTTTATGATCTATAAATATATAATACATGAGTATGAAAAACACCGCAGGTACTAAATAAATGACATTGATATTAGCTTTAGTTTTAATTTTAGTGATCTTAATTATAATAGATTTATTTCGTAAGAGTTTGAGAGTTAGGCAGAAAGATATTTTAGCAAATATTGAGCATGCAAATAGCCAAGAGCTTGTGAGTCAAGCTAAAAACTCGCCAGATAAGGCATATGTTGAAGATGTGCAACGTGAATATCCATTATTAAGAGATGGCTTTTTGCTTATCTATTTTGAAGCAGCGCAATCTATGCAAGTGAAAGATTTAGCAACATTTTTGAAATATTATGGTATTAAATTTACAGATGAAAAAGTTTTTCAAAAAGTAAACTATAAAGATGTAATTTTTAGTGTTTTACCTGATAGTGAAGAGCAAGTGTTCGCAGCAGCTAATGACGGAGAAGTCAAAGGCGTCATAGCCGTAATGAACTATAGAAAACTAGCTAACATAGGTTATGATGTTAAAACATGTTATGAGCTTATGCTTGATATACTTGAGGCTTTAAGTAAATCGTTTAATGGTATTCTGATGAATGAGCATAAAGTTAGACTTACAAAAAAAGATAAACAAAATTATTTAGCGGCTATACTGTAATTATTAGAGTAAAAAAATTGTCGGGATATGTAGTCGTTTAATTTTAAATCCATAGTTTTTCTTAGTATTTAATCATTAAAATTCGAATAATTTAGACCTTTAAAATCATTTTCAGAAAAGTGTTTCCCAAATATAAATATTGTTTTTAGTAAATTATTATAGAATTCATTTAATGGGAAAATATTTTGGTGGGCCCAGTAGGACTCGAACCTACGACCTACGGATTATGAGTCCGGCGCTCTAACCAACTGAGCTATAGGCCCAAAACTATAGATAAGATTATATTTCAAATATAATCTTTAGTCAATAGCTATTTTGTATAAGTTGTTGTTATTTGTAAATTTTTGATGAAGTTCCTACGATAAGGGGATCTGGAGCAATTGCTACTTCTGGGTCTTTGTTATCATAGTCTATACTATTTAATATGTATCTAATGGCATTTATCCTTGCGCGTTTCTTGTCATCGGACTTTACTATTACCCATGGAGCATAAGGTTTATCTGTATATATAAACATTCTTTCTTTAGCCTCAGTGTAATCATCCCATTTATCTAAAGAGGCTTTATCAATTGGGCTAAGCTTCCATTGTTTTAGAGGATGGTTTTCTCTAGCAGCAAATCTATCTTTTTGTTCCTGTTGGCTTACGGAAAACCAGAACTTGATGATTATGGTGCCACTATCAACTAGCATTTTTTCAAGTTGTGGTGCTTGTTCTAGAAATAAGAAATATTCTCTCTCTGTACAGAAACCCATAACTCGTTCTACACCAGCTCTGTTATACCAAGATCTATCAAAAAGTATTATATCTCCTCCTGATGGAAGATGCTCAATATATCTTTGAAAGTACCATTGATTTCTTTCTCTTTCGGAAGGTTTTTCTAATGCTATTACTTTAGCACCACGCGGATTTAAGTGCTCCATAACTCTTTTTATTGTACCACCTTTCCCAGCAGCATCCCTTCCTTCAAAAATAATTAGAACTTTTTTATTATTTTCTTTAACCCATTTTTGAAATTTTAATAATTCTATTTGTAAATGATGCTTTTGCTTTTCATATACTTTACGAGGGATCTTATGTTTGTATGGGAATATATTTTCGACAAAGAGTTTTTGGCGTTCTTCTTGACTTAAGACTTTCATATAAAAATTGACTAATATTTCACCATAGACAATATATTACCATATAGGATGAATATTCGCTAAAGAGATTAGTTTTTTACTGGTTTAATATTAAGTTTGAGACTAAATAATATATAAAAGATCGAAAAAATTAATATTATTAATATGAAAGGGGTTGGAGTTTTTATTGGATACATTAAGACGGCTAGAAATGTAGAAATGGATGCAAGCATTGTAAATATAAAAGTAAATGTTTTTATAAATTTACTTTTACTTATGTGCTCTGTTCTTGATAAGTAGATATATTTTATCGGAACAAATGAAAATATAGAAAGTACAATTATTACAGTTTCATTGATCCATTGAGGAGACTGAAAACATAACATATACATCGCCATCACATTCCAGTAACTAGGAAAGCCAACAAAAAAGTGATCATCAGTTTTTGCATTAGTTTGACAAAACTGATATGACGATGAAATTGTTATCATTACAACTACAGGGATTAACCATTCTTGTGAGACTATGCCGGAGACATATATCCAAATACAAGGAACAATAGAATATGTTGTGAAATCTATAATATTATCAAGTAATGCGCCGTCTAGAGGAGCTAATTTTTTGATATCTACTAGTCTAGCAAGGCTACCATCAATAGAGTCAATAAAGATAGCCATAATTATACTAAACATTGAAAGTTTAATATAATAGTGGTGAAGATCTATCTGATTTGTTACAGTAGCCTTAGCAGCTTCTATAGAAAAAATGATGGCAAGTATACCAAAGACCGCACCTAATGAAGTAAATAGATGTACTAGCCAAGCATAAATTTTTTGTATTATCTGCATAGTATTATGTGTTTTAAAATTTGTCACAAAATAAATAATTACAAAATTGTAACAAAAATAGTTAATAGTTTCTATTAATAACTAATTCAATAAGTTTTTCTAAATTTTGTGTCGGAATATTTCTGTTATATAATTCGGATAATAATTTTTTAATTTCATCTTTTTTATGGTGTAGGTACTTATTCGCCTCATTAAGTCCCATTAGTGACACATAGGTGGATTTGTTAGCATCTATATCTTTCGCACTAGTCTTACCAAGCTCTTCTGTGGATTTTGTGACATCTAGAATATCGTCTTTAATTTGGAAGCATAATCCAATTAAATCAGAAAGTTTTGTTAAAAGAGTTTCAGTTTTAATATCGTTATATTTTGAGATTATATAAGGTAGTATAATGCTTGCTCTAAACATTTTTGCAGTTTTATTTATATGAAGAATTTCTAACTCTTCTAATTTTAGGTTTTGATTTTCGCCATCTATATCTAATTGTTGTCCTCCAACCATACCTTCTAAGCCACAACATTTCGCAAATATGATATTAACTTTTCTTAGCTTATGTAAATCTTCTATATCTAAAGTGTTAATAATCTCAAATCCTAGTGATTGTAAGGCATCTCCAGCTAGAATTGCTGTCGCTTCGTTAAATCTTATATGACATGTAGGCTTACCTCTTCGTAAGACATCGTCATCCATTGCTGGAAGATCATCATGTATGAGTGAATATGTATGTATACACTCTATAGCAAATGCAATTTTATGACAGTCTTGAATGTCTATGTTAAGTGTCTCACCTAATGCATATACAAATTGAGCACGTATTCTTTTGCCACCACTAAAAAAACTATATTTCATAGCTTCTTTGAGTTTTTCAGAAGGTGATTTTATGTCGCAAAACAAATTTTCTGCAAAAAGGTTGAAATTTTCTAATGTAGTATTAATACTCATAAGAATTTCGCTATATTATTATATTGTTTTTCTAGAACATCACTATGAGCCTCAAATGTCTTTAGAGCGCCTTGCGACATTTGCGCTAAATACTCTTTATTGTCTAGTAATTTAATTACGTTATCAGCGAGGTCGGTATGATTTTTGACTCGTACTAGTGCTCTATTACGGATTAATTCTTTTGAGATTTGACTAAAGTTATAAAGGCTTGTGCCACTTATAATTGGTTTTGCAAGAGCTGCAGGCTCTAATAAATTGTGACCTCCATTATCTATTAATGTACCACCCACAAATGTGATAGTTGAGATATAATATAAGTGCAATAACTCTCCCATAGTATCACCTAAGTATATCTGAGTGTGATTGAAAATCTCATTAATACAAGAAGATCTTTTTTGGTAAGAAAATCCTTCGTTTATGATGAGTTTTTCTACTTTTTGGAAACGTTCTTTATGTCTTGGTACTATTATTAATAGACAATTTGGATGAGTAATTAATATTTCTTTATGAGCGGCAAGTATTATCTCCTCTTCTCCTTGATGAGTGCTACCAGCAATCCATGCTGGTCTACCGTGTATACTTTGCTTTATATTAAGCATTTTATCTTCAAGGTTTTCAGGAGCTATAAGATTGTATTTTAGATTTCCAGTTACTGTAACTTTTTCCTTATCCACTCCCAATGAACAGAATCTTTTTGCATCTTTTTCTGTTTGAGCATTTATTTGAGCGATGTTTTTGAATAAGAAATCTTTACCAAAAGGTATTTTGGTGTAGTTTCTCATAGATCTTCTTGATAAGCGCGCATTTGTTATTATTACGGGAATATTTTCAGCAAAACATTTATTTAGTATATTGGGCCATATCTCTGTTTCGATGATTACAAAAGCTTTGGGGTTAACTTTTACAAAGAAACTATTTACAAATGGTATTGTGTCATAAGGAATATACATGTGATGTACATTTTTATGTTTGCTGTAGAGATTTTTGACAACATCACTGCCTGTAGGTGTTGTAGTTGTTATGACAAAATTTTCATTAGGAAAGTTTTTAAGTAATTCTCTTACTAGAGGTTCTGCTGATACAGTTTCACCAACAGATACAGAGTGAATCCAGATACAATCTTTCAAACGAAGTTTGGTTTGAGCAAACCTTTCTCCCCATCTTTGCCTATAGCTACTATTCTTAAGACTTCTTTTAAGCTTTTTTAGATATATGAAAGGGATGTATATGATAAATAAGCTTGAGTATATATGAGCAAGAGAAACGTACAGTATTCTTTTTAAATGTTCCACACTTTTACCTGAAAGCTTACTTATCTAGTAGATTACTAATTTAATGGTTTTATTTTAGCATATAAGACAAAAATTTATATCATCAGAGATAAAAAAATACACTGGCTTTATATTTTATTGATGATTTTACTAAGTGCTATAGCTCTGTGACTAATTCTATTTTTTTCATCATTTGGTAATTCTGCTAAGGTTTTTTGTAAATTAGGTAAAAAAAATATAGGATCGTATCCAAAACCATACTCACCAGAGCGACTATGCGTAATTTCGCCATCTAAGAAACCATATTCTACTATTGGGGTGGGATCTGTTTCACTTCTAACATAAGCTAAAGCACAGACAAAGCGCGCAGTACGATTATTATTGTTTTTTAGATTAGTTAGTAATTTTTGTATATTGGCATCATCATTGCCATGCTCATCTGCATACCTTGCAGAGTAAATGCCAGGGTCACCTGCTAATGAAAATACTTCAAGTCCAGAGTCATCAGCTATTGCAGGTAGTCCTGTATTTTTTGAGCAATGTCTTGCTTTGATGATAGCATTTTCAATAAAGCTAAGGCCTATTTCTTCAGCATCACTAATATTGAATTTTGTTTGGGGAATTATTTTGATATTTTTTTGCTTAAATATCTCAATAAATTCCTTGATTTTTCCTTTATTACTTGAAGCTAAGACTATTTCTTTCATTTGTGTGTTTTTTTAAGTTTTGTATTTGTCTATATATTAGCAATAATTATTTCAAATGTTATAGTTATATAACTATAGAGTAAAAATATAGAGATATTATTTATGAAAGTATGTTTTATTGGTGGTGGTAATATGGCTGCTGCAATGATCGCAGGAATGGTTAATCATGGCTATGATGGTCAGGATGTTATCGTTTTTGATAGAAATGAAGATAAAAGAGAAAATTTAGTTAGTCGATATGGGATATGGTCTTCGGACTCTTTAGTAGAGTCAATCGCTATAGCTGATATTATTATTTTAGCTGTAAAGCCACAAGGTATGATTAGTTTAATCAAGGATATTAGAGATCATACTAGAAATGATCAGACAATAGTTACGGTAGCAGCAGGCATCAAAACTAATGATTATGAGAGAATGTTTGCTAAGAATATTTCTTTCGCAAGGACTATTCCTAATACGCCTAGTAGCTTAGGCTATGGTGCTACTGGAATATTTTTTAATAAAAATATTAGTGATGATGATAAGTCAGAAGTTATTAATATTATGAAGACAATGGGAGAGGTCGCTGTAGTTGAAAAAGAAGATGAGATTGATGTTATTGCAGCTATAGCAAGTTCTGGTCCAGCATATTATTTTCAATTTATGGAACATATGGTCAATGCTGCTGTCAAAAGAGGGTTGGATAAACAACAAGCTGAAAAGCTTGTTGCTCAAACGTGTCTTGGTGCTGCGCAGATGGCTTTGAAGAGTGACGAGGATATGGCTACTTTAAGAAAAAATGTAACATCTAAAAAAGGTATAACTTTTGAAGCGTTGTATATTTTTGAGAAGTTTGATCTTGGTGGAATTGTTGATAATGCTATACAAGCAAATATCACTAGAGCAGGGCAGCTGGCTCAAGAATTTAGTTCGGAAATCTCTTAATTAGAGCCCTCTATTTTGGTTGAGATTTTGTGTACTTTATAATTTAAAATAAATATTTATTTTATGTATCTTATGCTATATACTTGGTTTGATAAGTATTTTTTATAAGTTTTATAACAGTATAGGTGAGTTTATGAGGCTATTATTGGCTGAAGATGATCTTAATTTAGGCGAAGGCTTGTTAGAAGCATTGCAAAAAGAAGGTCTTATTGTTAACTTGGTTTCTGATGGGGAAGCTGCGCAAACTTTTATAGAGTCTGGTTTATATGACATAGTTGTTCTTGATATAGGTATGCCAATTAAGACCGGTCTTGAAGTTCTTAGAAATGTTAGAAATAAAGGTATCAAAGTACCAATTATTCTTTTAACAGCTCGAGATGGTTTAGAAGATAGAATTAAAGGCTTAGACTTAGGTGCTGATGATTATCTTACTAAGCCTTTTGAGCTTAAAGAGTTAGTGGCAAGAATTAAAGCGATATCTCGCAGAATAGATACAAGATCTGGCAAAAGTACTAAAGAAGAAATTAAGTTTGGCGACTATAGCTTTAATCCTAGTTCTGAGACAGTAACTAAAGATGGTGTTATTATTCCAGTATCAAAAAAAGAGCTAGCCCTTTTGGCTATTCTGGTACAAAACGCAGGTCGTGTTGTACCGAAAACGCAGCTTTTAGAAGAAGTGTACTCTACTGATAAAGAAATGGATACTAATACTCTAGAAGTACATATGCATAATCTAAGGAAGAAAATCAATATTCCAAACTTTATTCAAACAATCAGAGGTGTTGGTTATTTTGTTCAAAAGGATAAAGTAGTTAAGTAATTTCATGGAACTATTGAATTATATCTTAAATCTAGGCTTTACTTTTTGGCTGTTGTTTTTAACTATTTCAAGTGGTCTAATCTATTTAGTTGACTTACTCTTTTTTCAAAGAACAAGGTTAAAACCTTATGCAGAAGGATTAAAGGGTCTATCTAAGAAGCAAAAACGTCAATTTTATAAAGATAATAGTCTTAAAGCTCCATTGATAGCAGATCAAGCTAGGTCTTTGTTTAGTGTGTTTTTGGTGGTTTTTTTGCTTAGAACATTTCTTATAGGAAATTTTCTTATTCCTACAGCATCTATGACACCAACACTACCTGTTGGAGATTTTATATTTGTCAATAAAGCTGCTTACGGTATTCGAGCACCTTTTAGTAATGAAACTCTAATAAAAACAGGGGAACCTAAAAGAGGCGACATTTTAGTATTTCATTTTCCAGTTAATCCAAGTGTAGATTTTGTCAAAAGAGTTATTGGCGTACCTGGAGATGTTATTTCTTATAAAAATAAGATGTTAACTATTAATGGTAAAAAACTTGAGTATACAAATTGTGATAGGGATGCGGTCAATTATTATAATCAATCATTAGCTAATGGCGGTGGTGACACAGTTTGTACCGAAGATCTTGATGGTATTAAACATCAAGTTGATTGGATTGAGTCTGTAAATGGTACTGACTTTGAAGACCTCAAAGTACCCGCTGGACATTATTTTGTGATGGGAGATAATAGAGATAACAGCGAAGATAGCCGTTATTGGGGCTTTGTTCCTGAGAAAGATCTTGTTGGTAAAGCCAAGATTGTATGGATGAGTTGGGATAAGGTTGATAAGAAAGTTCGCTGGAGTGAAATAGGTAAGGTCTTTTAAATAAATGGTTCCTGAATATTCTCGATTATATAAAATTCTTGGTTATAGTTTCAAAAATTATACTTTCTTAGTCAGAGCATTAACTCATCGTAGTAAAACAAAGAAAAACTATGAAAGACTAGAGTTCTTAGGGGACTCTATTTTAGGCTTTGTAATTGCTGAAGTGTTATATTTAGAATTTCCTGATTTGGCAGAGGGTAAACTTTCACAAATTAGGTCTAAGCTAGTTAAAGGAGTAACTTTAGCAAATTTAGCTCTAAATTTTAAATTAGATGAATATATCATCTTAGGTGCTAGCGAACAAGGTGGGCATAAGCGCGAAAAAATATTAGAAGATGTATTTGAAGCTATTATTGGAGCAATTTATCTAGATAGTGATTTTGCAACTGTTAAAAAGGTTGTATTAAGTTGGTACAAACCAGTGATATCGACTCTTGATTTAGATGATGTCAGAGTGAAAGACAGTAAATCTAAGTTACAAGAAATTTTATTGCAAAATGGACTAAGTCTTCCTGAATATAGTATTGAAACTATTGATGGTAAAGATCATGAGCAAGAGTTTACAGTTAAAGCATTGTCTATAGATCTAAATATTGAAGTCAGTGCAAAAGGCACATCACGAAAAAAAGCAGAGCAAAAAGCTGCAGAGAAGATGATACAAATACTATCACAACAAGGGTTACATGAAAAAAAATAGATTAAATCTAAATGGTGTGGTTGTTATAAATAAGGCTAAAGGCCTTAGTTCAAATAAAGTTTTACAACAATTAAAGTATTTATATAATGCTCAAAAGGCAGGTCATACAGGGACCTTAGATCCTATGGCAACAGGAGTTTTGCCTATATGCTTTGGTAGAGCAACTAAGATAGCACAATATCTTCTAGATTCTGATAAGGAATATATTGCTACTATTAAACTAGGTGTTGAAACAGATAGTGGAGATGCTGAAGGTCAAATAATAGCAAGAAATGATGATATTCCAGAGTTGTCGGCAGAGTACCTAGAAACAGTTTTGAGAAATTTTCGGGGGAACATAGTTCAAATCCCTCCAATGTATTCAGCTTTGAAGTATAATGGACAACCTCTTTATAAGCTAGCAAGAGAGGGTAAAACTGTCGAAGTAAAGCCTCGAAATATCAAAATATATGAGTTAGAGCTAGTAGACTTCAATACAGATTCGTTGAAAATAAGAGTTAAATGTTCAAAGGGAACTTATATTCGTAGTTTAGCAATAGATATTGGAAAAAATGTAGGATGTGGCGGACATTTAGTGGCGCTACAAAGAACACAAAGTGGTCCTTTTAGAATTGAGGCTGCTCATGACTTAGACAACTTAAAAGATTTAAGTTTTGAGCAAAAACTTGCTAGTATAGCTAATGTAGAGAGTGTATTTATTGACAAGCCAATATACTCTTTAGTAGAAGAAGAAAAAGATGATTTATACAAAAGAGGACTTTTTGCTGACAAATCTCATCTTGATGGAACGGTCAGGATATACGATGATGAGAAGTTTGTTGCCATAGCAGAGTTTGATAAAGGTAAGTTAATAAGTAAAAAATTTTTTGACCAGGATATATTCATAAGTGAGTAAATATAGTATACATAATGATCCTAATAAGGATATTGAAGCACAAAAATACGAGAATCCGATTCCAAGTAGAGAAGTAATCCTAAATTATATAAGAGATACTAATATACCTGTTAGCATAGAAAATATAGCAAATGCTTTAGAAATATTTAAAAAAAATCTTTTTGATGGTCTTGTAAATCGTTTAGGTGCAATGGTTAGAGATGGTCAGTTAGAAAAAGATAGATCATACTATAGTCTACCAGAAATAGCACCGATATATATCACATCTAAAGTGACAACTGATAGAGACTCTCGCTTAGAGCTGTTTAGCCACACTCTAAATACTAAGGTGGGTATAGTCTCTCATCAAGCAAAAATGGTAATGGTTGGTGATGAAGTAACTGCAAAAGTGTTAGGACTTAACAAGCGTGGTCGTATAGATGCAGAGATTCAAACAATAGTTTCAAGAGCTCAAAAAACTATCACAGGATACTACTATAAGAGTTTTGATTGTGATTTTATTAAGCCGATAAGTAAGAGCATGACAAGTGATATAGTGCTATTACCACCAAAGCAAAAAATAGAACATAATTCTTTAATCGAAGCTGAGATAATTGTTTACCCTAGTGTAAGTAGTGCAGCCGTTGCTAAATTTAAACAGGAGGTCGAAGCAGTATCTCCAGTTAAAGAAGCAATGATGATGGCAACACGGAAGTATGATTTAATTGAACAGTGGAGTAAAAAAACTTTACGCTATTTAGATAATATTTCTGATGATGTGATTGTTGGTAATAGAGTTGATTTGCGTAGTGAGAATTTCGTAACTATTGATGGTGAAGATGCCAAAGATTTCGATGATGCTGTTTATGCACATAAAACTAAAAGTGGTAGTTGGAAATTATATGTTGCAATTGCAGATGTATCAAATTATGTTGAAAAAGATTCTAGCTTAGATTTAGATGCTAAGCGTCGCTCAACTTCTGTTTATTTCCCAGGGTATGTTATTCCGATGTTACCTGAGAAGTTATCAAATGGATTATGTTCGTTAAAACCTAATGAAGATAGATATTCTCTAGTTTGTGAAATGAATATTACTAAGGAAGGTAAGCTTTCTAGATATAAGTTTTATTCTGCTGTAATAAACTCAAAAGCACGTTTAACTTATACAGAAGTTGCAAAACTTTTAGAGAAGAAACAAAATACAATACTAGAGAAAACTCCTGAGTTGGCACCTAATTTATTTGACTTGTATGATTTATATAAAGTACTCCATCAAGCTAGGCAAGAACGAGGTGCTATAGACTTTGATACAGTTGAAACACAGATAATACTTAATGAGCATAATCATATTGAATCAATAGTGCCAAGACATCGTAATGATGCTCATAGACTAATAGAAGAGTGTATGCTTGTAGCCAATGTTGCTGCAGCTAAATTTACAATCAAACATAAAAAAACATCACCGTTTAGAGTTCATAGTGAACCTAAAGAAGATAGGATGGAAACTCTTAAAAAGTACTTATCTAGGCATGGAATACATCTTGCTTATGGTAAAGATGGTAAAGTTACGCCAAAAGCTTTGGCTGAAATGCTTGAGAGTATTAAAGAGCGTCCAGATTATGATGATATTCAGATGATGACTCTTCGTAGTATGAATCAAGCTGTTTATAGTATAAATAATGATGGACACTTTGGATTAGCATATAGTGAATATACACATTTCACATCACCAATTCGTAGATATCCAGATCTAGTAGTACATAGAATAATCAAATCAATTATTGGTGAATATGAGCATGGTGCTGCTGATTATAAACCTTCTGAATTAGCAAATATTTGTGAAAATGCTTCCGATCAGGAGCGAAATGCTGATGGTGCATCAAAACAAGTTGAAAACTGGTTAAAATGCTACTTCATGCAAGACTATATTGGTCATGTTTTGGAAGCTCAAGTTAAGCATGTTAATGGCTTAGGTCTATTTGCTGAGCTAAAAGATATGTATATAGAAGGATTGATACATGTTTCGGCCATTCCAGGTGATTATTATATCTATGATGAAGCAAAGGATATATTAATTGGCAAGAGGACTCATAAAGTTTATAAGATTGGTCAAGATATTACTGTAAGAGTTGTTAGAGCAGATTTGGAAAGAATTCACATAGATTTTGAATTATATGATCCACGTAAGCCAAATTTAGATAAAAATAATGATAAGCCGTATCCAAAGAAGTCAAAAAAACCAACTAAAAAGGCTAAAAAAAATAAATCAAGACGCAAGAGAAAGAATAAAATGAAAGCAAAAGTAACTCAATAAGTTTATTATTAAATATGTATATATTATAAATTAATAAAAATTTATTAAATTATTGACATATTTTTATTTAAATCTGCTATCCTGACATGGTTAGACTTTATTAAATCAATGTAAGGAGATACTAGACCGTGTTTAAAGCTAAATTTTTTAAAATTATTTCATTGTTAGTCATAATGTCTTCGGCTTATGCTATAGAAAAATCATCACCAACTCCAAATATATCAACCTTAAAATTAGCAGCAGCAGCAGCAGAAGCATCGTACGTTTCAGCTAATACAAGTAATCTAGAATATGATGCTATAAACTACGTGACCAAAAAAGGTTATGAATATATTATAGTCAATGGTGACAGTAATAATGATTTGACTGCAAGTAAAAAAAATAATACTTTAAAAACAGTATCTAATTATGATTATGCTAGCCATAGAGAGAAATATGAAAATTTTAAGGCCGTTTGGGATATTAATGATTTAGGTGAAATTGAGGATAAAAATTCAGAATCTAATGGAATAACTGGCTATCAAGTTCTTTTGGCAAAAAACCATAATACTAATGAAGCAATTATATCTTTTAGGGGTAGTTCAAATATTAATAATTGGATTGTTGATGCAGCAGTTATACCAAGCTATTTCCTTCCAGCAATAAAAGAAAAGGTTACTGCTCATACAGGATTTCAATACTATTTAGTAGAAGTAATAAATAATCAAGAATTTAAAGAGTGGTATAAAAATAATATTAATAAAGACACTAAAATATTGATAAGTGGTCATAGCTTAGGTGGTGCAGTTGCTATTTTATTTAATGCGTACTTAATTTCAGAAAAAGGGTTGAACCCAGATAATATTAGTATGGTAACATATGCTGCGCCTGCGCCTGGACAGTATAACTTTGCTGAATATTATAAAGATAAAATCAAAAATTTTGTATGGGTAGCAAATGTGATTGATCCAGTAGGGTATATAACTCAACCATTTGATTATTATCATTTTTCAATACCATACTTTATAATTACGGTGAAAGAAAGCTGGATGTCACATAGTATGGATAATTATTATTCTTATATTATGGAGTTAGATAGTTAGGTAGTTTATTTAGAAAGAGTGCTTCTTTACCATTATGTGCTAATGTTGTCTCAATACCATTTTCTTCAAATTTAATTTATATAAATATGATTATAGCCGATTAATAGCTTTGTAACTTGAAAAAACAGCTATAAAACTTATTTATAATTTTGGACCGTTTATGTATAAAATAGCTACATCAAAAAATTGGAGGTTGAAATGAAGAAAATTCTAGCAACAGTATTTGGTTTAATAATTGTGTCTGGAGTATATGCTGAGAGTTATCAGATGTATGCAAAACCAGATGAGAAATCCAAAAAAATTATGACAATTGATGATCAAAATCATCAATATAAGGCAATTTTCTCAAAAGGGGAGTGGATTGAGATAGTTGATCAAAAAGATGGAACAGTTGGATGGGTTAAGCAAAAATTACCAAAAAATGATGCACAAGTATCCAGTCAAGACTCTGTAGAAAAGATGATGGCAGATTTTCAAAAACAACAGCAAATGTTAGATGAGCATTTTAATAAGATGATAGCTAATATTGATCAAAATATAGCCCAAATGCAAACACAATCTAAAACATCAAAAGTCACTAAAAAACCGGATGTGAAAGAATTTAGTTCTATAACAATTAACTCAGATGGCAAAACTGCTAAGATTGTCAAAAAGACAGAAGATAGTAGTGGAAAGGTCGAAACAGTGGAAAAGGAAGTGCCAGCTGATCAACTGAATACTATTAAAGTCTAGTACTAGATTTTAAATTTTATTAGTGACTATGTCTCTAAATAATAATCTTGCTTAATATCTTTTGTTTCTAAAGTGTGCTCAATAAGTTAAAATTACTATGCAATTGCCACTAAAAACTAAGGAGTGCATTATGTATGAAGAAGAGTTCTTATCAGAAAAATTACAGCGTTTCACTCTGGTTGATATTGCATTGGTCAAAATAGTGTACTTTCTCGTTGGCTTACTAATAATTTCTAGCTATTCAACATTAGCGTTGGTTAGTTGGGTTTTCTATTTGCTAATGTTTTTGACAGCGGTTTTTCCAATAGTGATTCATCTTTTGTCGTTTGAAGGTTCGTATATTGAGAAAGCTTGTAAATATTTAAAGACAAACAAACCCTCATATCAAGTACTTTTATTCTTTAGTATGTTTTTCTTTGCTTGTATGTTAGCTGTATTGATACCGGCTCTATTAGACGTGCCGTGGTATATTTATGTTATACTGATAGCTGTTTTTGCAATCAAGCCAATGCGTTCAAATATGTTTTGGTAGAGTGAGGTTATAAAATTGAATAAAAGTACACACGATGGTCAAAAGGTTTACTCTAAATTAGTCCTTAAACTTTACAACTTTGTTGTTTTATTTTTCAATAATACTTTTTTGTGGAAATGTAAAACATCTCAACTATTGCAGTTATACAAAGATAATGTATCGCCTAATCATTTAGATATAGGAGTAGGCTCAGGATATTACCTAAAAAATGTTAAAGATAGATTATCTAAAGTAGCATTAATGGATCTAAACCCAAATTGTTTAGAGTATGTGAAAAATGTACTTAAAGATAAAGAAGTATCAACTTATCAAGTAGATATACTCAAAGATATTGCAGAAGAATTTTATTCAAAATATGATTCTATATCTTGTAACTATTTGATTCATTGTTTACCTGATAATGGCAATAAAGAAAAAGTATTCGAAAATATTGCTAAAATGTTGAGTAAAGATGGAGTGGCTTTTGGATCGACTATTATCAATGACTATAGCTCAAAACTTGCGATTAAGGTGGCTAATAAATTCAATGCCAAAGGAATATTTGATAATAAAAACGATACTTATGAATCTATAGAAAAATATCTAAAGAATAATTTTGCTGAATATACTATAAAGCAAATAGGTTCAGTTTGTGTATATGTTATGTCTAAACCTCTTAGATAATCTTTACTATTTATAATCAATAACATTCTTAATTATTTTTGTTATAATCGCTACATAGACAAATTATTCTATTCACAAAAATAATGAAGAAAAAGCTTTTATTTGTAACTTTATCGGTAAGCTTAATTTTGTTGGGCTCATGTAGTAAAACAACTGTTGCTTATGAAGATCCAAACGGTGTAGATACAACATCCATTAATTTTAGTTCTACTGATTTGCAAGCTATCACGAACAAGATGACCGAAGATATGCTGAATTCACGAGCAGTTAAGAGAATTACTGCTATGGATACTCCAACATTATTCTTTAGTAATATTCGTAATGAAACAAGAGAACATATTAATACAACAATGCTGTCAAATACAGTACAGACACAGATTATCAAATCTGGATTATTCCAAGTTACTGATATGTCTCAAATCAAAAATGTACGTGAGCAGCTTGGATATCAAGCTAATAGTGGTATGGTTGATCAAACTACAGCTACTAAGATAGGTCAGCATATTGGTGCTAGGTATATGGTTTATGGCTCTATCCAAGATATTGATAATACTAATGTTGATGGAGATAAGAGATCTAAATTCTTCTTGGCAACATTGAAGATGATGGATCTAAAAACAGGTCTTGTTGTATGGCAAGATGATAAGCAAATCCGTAAATCACAGACTAAATCAACATTTGGCTGGTAGTTAGATTTCAAAATAGTTATTTCAGAATAGATCTGAAATTTCTTAAAACATAGGAGATAAAATACTATGAAAAAGAAAATATTAAGCTCATTAATTGTTTCATCATTATTAGTAAGTCCTTTAGTTGCTGCAGAAACAACTGTAGATACTAAATCTACAGCTGAGCAGTCGCAATCTGTTGATATGGGTTCAGATGTATCTAATCTTAATAGTGCTATCTCATCAGATTCAAAAGCAGTTGCGACAACTGCAGAAGATAAGAGATCCGCAGAAGAAATCTTAAGTGATGTAATGGAGAGTTATATCGATCAGAATAATCTTAGAGATAAATATGATTATGTTGGTTCTGCTATAGGTACAGCTTCTGTCAATCAGACAAATTCAAATTATGTCGATAGTGCTCAGTTAGCATTTGAGAAGGCTTTGATAAAAGCACAGGCAGAATATATATCGTTTATATCAGCTAATACAAAAGTTGATAAGAGTCTAAGCATAGATAGTACTCAAGGTTCTAATGTTAATGATATTAATACAGATTCTGATAAACCAAAAGAGGGTACTCAAGCAGCTATTGACGCTAAGCAACAAGCATTAGAAGAAGCAAAACTAAATAAACAATTAAAAGATCAAGGTTTAAATCCAGATGATTTTGCAACACCTGATGAGAAGAGAAAAGCTCTCTTAAGTCAGCAAATGACAGTTAAAAGCTTAACTATAGGGTTTGGTAACTTATCAGGTCTACTACCAATCAAGACTTTTGTGGTAGAAAAAAATGGTAATGCGGCTATTGGTGTAGTGGTTATTTATTCAGATAAAATTAAAGGAATGTTTGAGGATATCAAGCATGGTAATGAGCCTGTAATTGTTGGTAAAGGTGGACAATCTCCTTCTGACTTATATAAGGATAAGTCAGGTGAAGATATGATGGGTGATTATGGTATCCGTGTTGGCTTTGGAGAAGATAATAAACCATATATCTTATCATATGGTCAAGGCTCGTACACAGGTCCAAAAATTCAAGGAGTTTCAGCTGGTGATTATGGTTATAAGCAAGCTGAGATTATGGCAAGAGCAAATTTAGTTACACTGATAGCTGGACAAATGTCAACTAAAGAAGCTTTGACTATGTCTGAGGATATTTCTAGTACTCTTGCTAAAAATACTAAAACGCAGCAAACACGTAGAATAGATGCAACTGATATTGAAAAGACGCTATCTACATATTACAAAACAAAAGCAAACCTAGATATTATTGGTCTTAAAACTGTTAAAAGATGGCGTTATAAGTTACCAAGTACGGAGAATACTGTATATGGTGTTGTATTAAAGTGGGATCCTAAGCAAGTAGCTACGGCAAATAAGATCAAAAACTTTAACTATGATGAATATCGTAAACAAAACGCTAAAAGTACAGAAAGTGGAGAGACTTCCTTAAATGGTAAAGTAATTATTAGACAAAGTGATGATAATAAATATTTAAACCAGTTCTAGGATAGAATGATGCAAAAGATATTAATTTTTTTTTCTCTATTTTTGATTTCTATAATTGGTAATGTTGCTATTGCTGCAGATTCTTCTACAAATATTGTATCTGGTAGTTCAGCTAACTTGTTAAATAACTCATCAAATAACACTTTAGGTACTAACTCTGGAAGTACACTTAAGTACAAAGGTGTAGATGAGCGAAATAATCTCAAAATGTTTACAGTTGCTATATTACCATTTGATACAAAAGGATCGACCATAAATGGTAATTATAGTGAAAAGCAGCTTCAGGATGGCCTCAATCAAACTATAATAGCTCAAATTACGCAAACACGTAAATTTAGGATTTCTAATAGGGATGTTAAAGATGAGAAAGCTTATGAAGAAGAAATTCGACGTATAATAAACTCTAATGACTCTAGCGAGAAAGAAAAACTAAATCAAAGAATAGGCGCTGATTTTATACTAACTGGTGATATTTTAGGTTTAAATATTAGTAAGAAGAAGAGTTCGTATTATGGAGAAGACTTTACAACACTGAACGTCTCAGCGAGTGTGGCTTATCGTATGATTGAGTTAGCTACGATGGAGGTTAAATGGTCGAATGTCGTTAGATTGCAAGTACCAGCAAATATCGCTAACGAGTATGCTAACTATGACAATGGCGATCATTCACAGATATTAAGTTATGTTGCTGAACAAATTGGTCAAACAATATCTGAACAAATTGTTGGAGCTATATATCCTCTTCAAGTATTAAAAGTAGACGATGGCGAGATATATTTTAACCGAGGTGGGAATGGCGTTGTTAAAGGTAGTATCTATGAAATTCGTCAAGAAGGAGGCACTAGCGTTGACCCAGCAACAGGACAGCATATTGTTTTAGATAGTAAAGTCTTAGCAAAAGTACGAATTACAGATGTGATGCCTAAGTATTCTGTAGGTATTGTAATTGATGGTAGCTTATCTAAAATACAAGCTGGTTTACGCGCATATTTATCCAAATAATATGAAAATAAAAATTTCTTTATTGTTTATTACATGTTTTGTTGTATCTAGTTGTGCGACATTTAGTGGTAGCCACCCTAATAAGGTAGGAGCTGCTAAAAGTGCTATTGAGACATGTAACTATAAACCTATCGAAACAAAGTTTGATGAAGCTTTTGATAATGATGGTATTAATGCTTCTATCGGCTTCTTAGAAACTGGGCGTTTTGATCAGTTACTAGGTAAAACTGAATTATCACAAGTTAAATATGCCAATGCAGCAGATTATGTTGCTAAGTCAGAAGCAGAAGCAAAAATAAGAGTTAGGAATATACTTAAAAATACTCAAGCTACTCTTTTAAGTGATAAAGAGAGATATTACTATATATCTGATTATGAGATTACTTTTTTATACGCTTATCAAGCGCTAAATTATTTAAAACAGCATGATTTAGAAAATGCTGCTGTTAGTATTCGTAACTTATCATATGCTCAATATGCCACTTATGAAGCAAAGGATTTAGCAGCTCAGACAAATAAAACTAGGTATGAAGAATTTAATCATGTTGATTCTAGACAGGTTTCATCAAATATATCTGGTTCAAAACAATATAGACAGTTAGTAAATATAGCTGATAGGGTAAAAAATTCTTATGAAAATGCTTTTGGATATTATCTAGAGGCTTTGATATATCAGTCGTACGATACCGATCTAAATAATGCTAATTTATCAATGAGTAATGCTCTAAGAGTTGTTCCAAACAATCCATATGTTAAAGAAGATTATAAACAAATCAAGAACGCTTTTGATACTGGTCATGATATCTATCGACAAGGGCAAGGTAAACTTGTTGTAATATATGAGAGTGGCTGGGTTGAGCCTGTTAAAAAGTTTGATATACCGATCGCGATATTTTTTCAACAAGCTGGAGTTCAAAAAATTTCGTTACCATACTATGGCTCTTATAAGTTAGCACCTAATGCCGATGTAGAGATTTTAAAAGGTAATAAGATTATCGATAAAGGTAAAACAGCATTACTGGTTGATACGACTGCAATGGCAGCTAAATCTTTATCAGATCAATATCCTGCGATCGTAACTAGAGAGGTTTTACGCCTAGTTACAAAAACAGCTATTTCTGTGGCGGCTATTAGATCATCAGGTGACTATGCGGCTCTAGCAGCAATTGGAACTTCGGTGTATAACATGGCGACGACCCAAGCAGATTTAAGAAGCTGGAATCTTTTGCCCAAAAATGTCGATTTATTTTCTAAGGATTTAGATCAAGGTGAATATACGCTCAAAATTAATAATAAAGATACAATCGTAACTATTATGCCTCAAAAAATAACTATGGTATGGTTAACTAGCGAAGGCTGTTATCAAAGGATATTATTAAACGAAATTTTATAATATTGATTGTAAATGAATTTTGAAAACTAATCTTTCAAAACTGATCAAAAGTATTTTTTTGTTGTAGTGATATATTCTGTCGAGAAATAAATAATTGCATAAGTTTCTATTGATTAATCATATTCTTATGAATATATTTAGTAGGTTAAATTATTTAAAAAATAAAACTATTTAATAGTAAATTGGAGAAGATATGAGAATCTTATCAGTTCAAGATATGGCAAAAATAGTGCAAAAGCACGGTTTTGATAACTTTATTAGAGACCTAGTTGAATATACAAAACAGGACTTTATAAGATGGCAAGAGTTTGATAAATCACCAAGATATGCAGCTCATGTTCCGGGAGGTGTTTTAGAGCTTATGCCAACTGCTGACAATAAATTATTTACATATAAATGTGTAAATGGACATCCTGCAAATCCATTTGATGGTAAGCAGACAGTTGTAGCTACAGGACAGTTAAATGAGATTAAACATGGTTATCCACTACTTATATCTGAAATGACTGTTCTTACAGCTTTAAGAACTGCAGCTGCGACTGTGTTAGCAACAGACTACTTAGCGCGCAAAGATAGTAAGACTATGGCGCTAATAGGAACAGGTGCTCAAAGCGAATTTCAAACTTTAGCTCATAAATTAATCAGACCTATTCAAACAGTTAGATATTTTGATACAGATCCAGAAGCAATGAAAAAATATGCTAATAATATGAAAGATGTAGATCTTGAATTTATCGCTTGTGATAGTGCTAAAGAGGCTTGTGAAGGTGCGGACATCATTGTCGTATGTACGGCTTGTAAACTTCATGCAATTGTAATTGAAAATGATTGGGTTAAAGAAGGTGTACATATAAGTGGTTTGGGTGGAGATTGTCCTGGTAAGACTGAACTTGATATAGATATTCTCTTCAGAGGTAAAGTAGTTGTTGAATACAAAGAGCAGTCAATGATTGAGGGAGAGATTCAAAACTTATCACCACAAGAAGTTGAGCAAGTTTTACATGCGGAAGTATGGGAAATTTTAACTGGTAGGAAAAAAGGTCGTGAAAATGATAAAGAAATTACGATCTATGATTCAGTGGGTTTTGCAATCGAAGATTTCTCAGCACTTCGTCTGACCTTAGATTTAGCTGAGAAGTATGATATTGGTAGCCAAATGGATATGGTACCACCAATCAAAGATCCTAAGAATTTATTTTCAGTATTATAATATTGGGGTGATAAAATGAAAAAAGTAGAAGCAGTAGGAATAGCTATTGGTAATGCTGGTAGAGAAATTGGTTGTGGAAGAGCTCCATATGCTTTGTTGAATGAGTTAAGAGATAGACGTATAGATGCTCAAATTATCAATTATGTTGGTGGTAGAACTGAAGTACCAACCATGGGTAGATATTTTACTAAAGTTGCTCAACGAGTATCTGAAATTCTTAAAGAAGGTAAGTTTCCTTTAGCTCTTGGAGGAGATCATTCATGTGCGATAGGTACATGGAGTGGGGTTTATGATTATCTTAAAGGTCAGAAAAAAGAGCTTGGTTTGATTTGGATTGATGCACATTTAGATAGTCACAGACCAGAAACTTCTGAGACAGGTAATATTCATGGTATGCCTGTAGCACATCTTTTAGGATATGGTCATGAGGAATTAATAAAAGTACTAAATGATAATCCCAAGTTAAAGCCTGAGAATATTGTTTTCTTTGGAATTCGCTCTTATGAAAAGCCAGAAAGAGACTTTTTGGAAAAATTAGGTGTTAAAGTTTATTATCAAACAGATTTAACTGATAGAAACTTTGAAGAGTTATTTTTACAAGAGTTTGAACGTCTTGAGAAGGTTACAGAGGGTAATGTAGGGATTAGTTTTGATTTAGATGGTTTAGATCCTACTAACCTTGATGCTGTAGGAACTCCAGTTGAAAATGGTATTGACCCACAAGTTTTTTATAAGACTATTGAGAAAATTAATTTTAATAGTTTAGTGTGTTTTGAAGTGGCAGAATATAATCCTCTGATTGATAAAACAGAAATCTCGCTTAAATATATGTCAAAACTAATAAGATTAGTTGAAGGCAGTATAAAAAATATAACTCAAAAATAGTTTATCTGTAAAACTTTTGATAACATTATCTTACAAGTTTCTCTTTATATATGTCTGATGCATAGAAACAACCTGTTATTAATGACTGATAGTTATAAACATTCACATCCTTATCAGTATCCTAAGGATGCCAATTATCTTCATTTTTATTTAGAAAGTCGTGGTACTGTAAATAGTGATTTAGCTACGCATACTAGATTTTTTGGCTTACAGTATTACATCAAAAAATACTTATCTCGGCCAATAACACTAGAAATGATAGATGAAGCTGAAGAAATTCTGAAAGCTCATGGTTTGGTATTTTATCGAGAAGGCTTTGAGAAAATCTTAAAAAAGTATAATGGTTATTTACCAGTTAGGATTCGTGCGGTTAGAGAGGGGAGTCTAGTACTTTTACATAATGTATTGATGACTATAGAAAGTACTGATCCAGAGTTGTTTTGGTTGCCTGGATTGCTAGAGACACTACTTTTGAAAGTATGGTATCCAACTACAGTTGCAACTATCAGTTTTAATATCAAAAAACTAATCAAAAAATATCTTCTAGAAACCGCAGATAATCTCGATAAGCTGGAATTTATGCTTCATGATTTTGGCTATAGAGGTGTTTCATCAGAGGAGTCTGCTGGGATTGGCGGAGCGGCGCATCTGACTAATTTTCTAGGAACAGATACCTTAGCAGCTCTACAGGTTTGTAAAGAATATTATCATGAAAATATGGCTGGTTATTCGATTCCTGCAAGTGAGCATTCAACGATGACTAGCTGGGGTATGGGTTCTGAGTGTGAGCGTCAAGCCTTTGAGAATATGATTGAGCAATTTGGAGATAACAGTATTCTATATGCCTGTGTTTCGGATAGTTGGGATTTTAAACAAGCAGTACAAACTTGGATTGATTTAAAAGATAAAGTCAAAGCTAGAAAAGCAAACTTGGTAATTAGACCAGATTCAGGAGATGCTATAGATAATATCTTATATGCTCTTAGTGAACTAGAAAAAGCGTATGGTAGTAGTGTAAATGCTAAGGGGTATAAGGTTCTACAAAAGGTAGCATTGATACAAGGTGATGGTGTAAGCCTTAGTTTAGCAAAGAGTATACTATCGGCGATGAAAAAAAATGGATTTTCTGCTGAGAATATAGCTTTTGGTATGGGTGGAGCATTGCTACAAGGAAATCATGAATCATCTATAAACAGAGATAGTTTCAAGTTTGCTATTAAATGCTCAGCAATCAAACGTGGGGACTCTTTAATTGGAGTTAAAAAAGAACCTATCACAGATCCCACAAAGAAATCTAAACAAGGACGTCTAGATTTGATTAAAGATGCTAAAGGTAATTATCAGACAATAGTTCTAGATGATCAGTATGCTATAGGAGAGTATCATAGCGACTCAATACTTGAAACTTATTATGAAAATGGACAAATTAAATTTGAACAATCTTTAGCAGATGTGAGAAAATATATATAAATTAGGTATACTTGTAGTATGTTTGCATTTATTGCCACATAAGTATATTAGTTGTTTAATCAATAAAAATAAGGAGTATCTACAATGTTAGAACATCATCCATTAGTTAAAGAATTTCCTGAATTAAGAGATCAATTACACAATATGAAAGAAAATCATCATATCAGTAATCAAATGAAGAAATATGAAGATCTAGATAAGAAAATATATAATCTTGAAAGTTCAGGTATGTTTGAAGATATGCAGTTAGAAGAGCTGAAAAAGCAAAGATTAGAAATCAAAGATATCATCTATAAAGCTCTAAAAAGTTAATCATTAAATAATTCCATATAAAAAAATTCTTAAATAAATTACCTTTTCCTATAATTTCTTATAAAATTTTAGTTCTATTTAGTATATCTTTATTACTTAGTTATTAAGTATTTATTATATATTTTATAAAGAGGGTCTAATGTTAGTAACTAAATACCAAAAAATCGTTATAGCTTTGATAGTTTTGACAGGTGTATGCTCAGGCTTTGATATTGGAGTGATATCAGGGACATTACCTGTTATTAAAGAGGAGTTATCTCTTAATCTTACACAACTATCTGAGATAGCTGGTATTGTGTTTTTTGGAGCTTTGCTATCGAAACTAATATCAGGACCATTAATGGATATCTTTAGTAGAAAAAATATTTTGGCTTTTGGGGCATTTCTATTTACAGTATCAATGATTTTGATGATGGTATCTAATACTTATACTACTTTGATGTTATCAAGACTTCTACAGGGGGTGTCAATAGGATTCTTGTTAACAGTAATTCCTGTTTATATTTCTGAAACTAGTGTAGCTAAGTTTAGAGGTAGGGCGATGGCTATATTTCAGCTATCATTAGTTTCTGGAATTTTTTTAGCTAACTTTTTTGCAAGCTTATTTGTGGCTAGTTTTGGTTGGAGACTGATATTTGCCTGTGCTATTCCTTTTTCAATTTTACTTTTCATCATTAGCTTAATAGCACCATTTTCACCATCTTGGTTAATTTTAAAGGGCAGAAATGAACAGGCACTAACTATTAGTGAGCAATTAGCTCTCAAGGTTCAGCACTCATTAACCGAAAAAAATAAAACAGGCTTCGTTGAGTTTATTAAAATTGTTATCAAACAAAAGTACTATTTATCTGTAATACTGATTAGTTTAATGGCGGTTTTAAATGGCTTTGTTGGTATTAATGTCTTTATAAGTTATGGTCCTACTATGTTTGGTCAACTCAGTAGTTGTAGTAATTGTGATGCAACTTATTATGGTACAGCAATGACATTAGTCAATCTTATAGCTACTATATTCGGCTTATTTCTTGTTGATGTTATTGGTCGAAGAAAGCTCATCATTGGTGGGTTATTAATCTCATTTGTATCTATATTTACAATGATATTTTGTATAACAGCTGGATATAACAACTTAGGTCTTCTGATGTTAATTATTGTTGTATTTGGAGGTGCGGTAGGTCCTGGTGTATGTATATGGTTGGTATTATCAGAAGTTCTACCTGTACATATACGCGCTATAGGGATATCTGTAGCTCTTGTTTCAAAAGCATTAATAGAAAGTATGTTTATCTCGAGATTCTTAGATCTTACTCATAATTATGGTTATGCTCCTGTATTATATTTTATGGGAGCTTGCATCGTTGCATTTATAATTATTGTGTATAAGTTCTTGCCAGAAATGACAAATAAAGAGCTTATTTAAGATGTGCCACTAAATCATCAAGCTTATAGCTTGCGATATCTTTTTGTTTCGCATGATGCTCTTCTAATAGAGCGAAGTCCGCATCAGCATAGGCGCATAGATCGCCTTTTTCATTGAAGATATCAACTTTAATCCACACGGTAGTACGACCTTTACGAATGATAGAGGTTTTGAAAATATGTGCTACTTTACTATAGGTTGGTTTTAAGTATTTGATATTTAAGTTGCGAGTCATACAAAATGACTTACTAATACTTAAAACATGCTTGCCAAGAATATCATCACATATAAGTGCGATAATACCACCATGAATAACATTATCCCAACCAACATGATTTGGTAGACATTTGAACTTTGTATACATATGTTCACCAACATGATACAAAGATAACTTTACACCAAGAGGATTCTTGGCTATATCACTAAAGCAGGTGAAATTCCATGGGAAATCAATTGGTTTATAATCATCTAAATTTATCATTTTAGTTTAGCCTACTGGGTAATTAGTTACTTTTTATATTAATGTTAAGAATTATTCGCTACTAACAAGCTTCAATAATACCAGCTGCACCCATACCAGTACCAATACACATCGTAATCATAGCATATTTCTTGCCAGTACGTTGTAATCCATGTAATGCTTTGACAGTTAGTATAGTACCGGTTGCACCGAGTGGATGTCCTAAGGCAATAGCTCCACCACAAGGGTTAACTTTGTTTTTATCAAGTTTTAAATCATTAATCACAGCTAGTGACTGAGCAGCGAAGGCCTCATTTAACTCTATCCAGTCAATATTATCGATATCTAAACCAGTTTGCTTAAGCACTTTTGGTATGGCTTTGATTGGGCCAATACCCATAATGCGCGGATCAACACCAGCTACAGCAAACCCTAGAAACTTACCTAAAGGTTTTAGGTTATGCTCTTTCAGGTATTTTTCACTAACTAAAATTACAGCAGCAGCACCATCTGAAACTTGTGAGCTATTACCAGCAGTTACAGATCCACCATTTGCAAAAGCAGGTTTTAGTTTAGTTAATGCCTCTAGTGAGGTATCTTTTCGAGCGCCTTCATCTTCACTTATAGTTTGCTTGTGATTTATAATTTCACCAGTGGCTTCATCTGGCTTATTGTGATCAACGTCTATAGGTAGTATTTCATCTTTGAAGTAACCATTTTCAATAGCTTTGATTGCTTTTTGATGACTCTCAAGAGCAAAAACATCTTGATCCTGTCGTGATACATTCCAGTCTTTAGCAACCATCTCAGCAGTGATACCCATACCATAAGCTATGGCAACATTTTCATCCTTAGCAAAGATTTCTTTACTAAAAGACATCTTATTACCACCAAAAGGAATCATACTCATACTTTCAACACCCGCGCCGATAGCAACATCAATATTACCTTGAGCAATTTCATTTGCTGCAATGGCAATTGACTGTAATCCAGAGCTACAGTAGCGATTGATTGTAAAAGCAGGGACACTATTAGGTAGTCCAGCCAAAAGAGATGATATTCTTGCGACATTTAAGCCTTGTTCAGCTTCAGGCATCGCACAACCGACAACTATATCCTCTATATCATTAGGGTTAATATTAGCTTCAGTGACAGTTTTTCTAAGCACATCTGCTAATAATTCATCAGGACGTTTTTTTGCAAAACCACCTTTTTTACCTTTTGTAACAGCAGAGCGTTTTGCAGCGACTATATATACGTTTTCACTCATGTCAATTACTCCTTAATTTCTTAGTGGTTTGCCAGTTTCTAGCATATATTTCATTCTAGCTTCTGTTTTCTCAGATATTGCAAGTTCCTTGAAGTTTATTAGCTCTCTTTCGAGTAGCCAATCTTCAGAAACTTCAGTATCTTTTTCTATCTGACCACCACACATAGTATCTGCTAAATCTACTGCAATCTTATAATCATGTTCAGATATTTGATTACCATCACGCATATTTACTAGTAGGGCTTTGATTGTAGCGATACCAGTCTCACCAAATACTGGGACTTTTTGTTTCAAAGGTGGTTGATAACCAGCTAGAGCCATAAGTTGAGCTTTTTTAATTGCTACAAGTAGAATTTCTTTAGTATTCATCACTATTATGTCATCATCACGTAAAAAACCCATTTCTTTTGCTTCATAGGCACTTTTTGCAACTTGAGCAAGAGCAAGGTTTTTATAACGATTTTCAAAGTCTTTCCAGTGATCTTGAGCTTGAGATGCTCTAACAGCCATTTCTTTTGAGCCACCCCAACCAGGTATAATTCCTACAGCGGCTTCAACAAGACCAATATAGCTCTCATACGCAGCAACAGCAGCATCACTATGTAAGATAGTCTCACAGCCGCCACCAAAAGCAAAGCCTTTGACAGCTGCAACAATAGGTATTTTGCTATAGCGTAATTTCTTGCTGATAATTCTATGACCTTTACGGATTACTTCTTCGATAGCAGCTTCGCCATTCATTGCAAATTTGATACCAAATTCTTCTAAGTTGGCACCTACCGAAAATACATCTTGTTCTTGCCAAATAACAATACCATCAAGATTTTCTTCAGCATAGTTGATAGACTCAGATATACCATCTAAAACATCATCACCAATAGCGCACATTTTACTCTTAAATGATAGTATTCCGATATTGCTGTAGTCATCAATTTGCCATAGTTTGACACCATCGTTTTCATACAGTGTTTGTGTCGCTAAAGTGCTAGTATGTTCAACTATGTTATCAGCGAATAGTTGACGTTTATAAACATCTAGGCTATCACGAGATATTAGCGATTTATCCTTAAAGCTAAACTCTTTGTTATTTTGGTATACACCGATATCAAGAGTGTCAACCCAGTTAGGTAGAGTATTTGTTGATAATGCTTTACCAGCTGAAATATCATCTTTTAACCAACTAGCTACTTTATACCAACCTGCTAATTGCCATATCTCGAAAATACCTTGTTTCCAACCAAATCCCCAACGAATTGCTAAATCCATATCTTTAGGGAAATTTGAAATATCTCCAACTAGATGAGCAGCATATAAAAACATTTCTCTAAAAGTTGCCCACAAGAATTGAGCTTGATGATTATCGTTATTACGCAGACCTTCTAATTTTTTGCTCCAATCTCTCTCAGCTAGTATATCTAAGACTTCTTTATCGGCTTTTTTATCAGAAGGGCGATATTCTTTAGTATCTAAGTCAAGTACTTTGATGCCGTCAGATTCTTTGATGTATAAGCCTTTTTTAGTCTTTTGACCAAGTGAACCATTATTGATTAGATTTTGAATCCAGTTAGGTGTGTTGTATAGTTTTTGCCAACCATCTTCGAGATTATCTTTCATAGTTTCAACAACATGAGATAACACATCTAAACCAACCAAATCAGCAGTTCTATAAGTTGCACTTTTTGCTCGCCCTAGTTTTTTACCAGTTAGCTCATCCACAATTTCTAAAGGGATACTCATCTGCTCTGTATAGTAGCAAGTGACTAGCATTGAAAAGACACCTAATCTATTAGCGATAAAATTAGGAGTATCTTTTGCTCGAATTATACTTTTACCAAGTTTTTCAACTAAAAATGTTTCAAGCTTATCGAGGACATCAGTATTAGTATTTGTATGGGGGATTAGCTCAACTAATGGCATGTATCTAGGTGGATTAAAAAAGTGTACACCACAGAAATTAACTTTAAGATTCTCTGGTAATACTTCAGCTAGTCTTGTGATACTTAAGCCAGAAGTGTTCGATGCTAAAATTGCATTTTCTTTGATGTGAGCAGAGATTTTAGAATAAAGACTTTCTTTGATATCTATACGTTCAGCTACTGCTTCTATGATTAAGTCACAATCCGCTAAAAGCTCAAGATTATCCTCATAATTTGCAGGAGTAATATATTTGATAGAATCTTTTGAGCCAAAAGGCGCTGGATTAAGTTTAGTGAGCTTTGCTAGTGAGTCTTCAATAATAGCATTAGCACTGCCTTGTTGGGATTTTAAATCAAATAATACAACAGGGAATCTAGCATTTGCAAAGTGAGCAGCAATTTGTGCTCCCATAGTTCCAGCACCGAGTATAGCAATTTTATCAATAGCTTTACGCTGTGATTTACTTTCTACGGGCTCTAATTTATTTGCTATAGTGCTATTTGAACTATTATTATTTTCTCCAGCTGGAAGATACTCATCACCAAAAACCTTTAGATAACCACGCATAGCATCTTCTTTTGACATGCCTTTAATTGCATCCCAAGCCATCCACTTAGCGCGTTCAACCATTTTTAATGCAGAAGGTTTTTTAGTATTATTATCACCTTCTTTTACTTGTTTATAAAAAGCATAAAGTTTTAGCTTTTGGCTATTATCAGGCTTGAAATCAATAGTTGCATCACGAACAGCTATCAACATTTCTTCAAACTTTTTCTCTAACTCTGTCATATTTTCCTCCCGATGTTGGTTTATACATCGTTTTTAGATTCCGTTATTTAAACGAAATGACATTGGTACATATTATTTTTCGCTATTTTTTTGCCATTCTGGATGAGCATTTTTAGGTCCTAAAGCATAATCATCAAACTCGTCTGTTTGGATTATATTATTAACCTTTGTGAGCATCTCATTAGCAATATCTGCCTCTTGTTGAGAGATTATTTTATTCTCTAAGGCTATTTCAATAGAGTCTTGCCAATTTGCTTTTGGTAGCTTAGCAGTTTTGATAGCATCAATAATTTTTTTCTTAATAGGTTGTGTAGTTAGTGATGCAAGATAAGCATTCTCAACTCTACCAATTGGATCATTATCATCATTTGGTATATAGCACTTGTCTTTCATCCATTGTCTAGTATCACTATTACTCACTAATGATTTACAAATTTGTGCTTCAAGTTTATCAGATGGTCTTCTGAATTTTTTACCATAAGGAAAAACAAAAAGCTTCATCTTAGTAGCAAATATTCTATTTGGGAAGTTTCTAAATAAGTCTAACATCGCTTGTTGAGCTTGGTATAGACAGTGCTGAATACTCCAGTCAACATAGATATCGTCACTTTGAGACTCTCCTGTATCTTTGTAGTGTTTCAATACTGCAACTGCCATATATAGATAACTCATGATATCTCCCAAGCGAGCAGATAATCTCTCTTTACGTTTCAGACCTGCACCTAATACTGTTATTGAAATATCATTGACATAAGAATAAGCAGTACTCATATGTGAGATATAGCGATAGTAACGCTTAAATTTAGAAGGATAGCTAGGAGCAGTGAAACCACCACTTAAACCATACCAAAGAGTACGTGAACCATTTAGAGCCATATATTTGAAATGACCTTTGAAATTGTCTGTAAATTGTTTTTCATCATCACTCATTAGGCTTTCTATTTCATTTCGAATATATGGATGACATTTCATCGCACCTTGACCAAAAATCATCAGATTTCGAGTCATAATGTTGGCACCTTCAACTGTTATGCCAATAGGTGTTGCCATATATGGGATAGCTAGATAGTTATTTGGACCCATAATGATTGCTCGACCACCATGGATATCCATAGCATTGTTGATAGTTGTACGTCCCATCTCAGTTAGATGATATTTAGCAATTGCAGATGATACCGATGGTCGCAAACCACTATCAACAGCAGCAACTGTGAACTGACGAGTAGCATTGGAAATATATGCAAGTCCCGCAGTTTCTGCCAGTTTTTCTTGGACTCCTTCAAATTGAGCAATTGGAACTTTGAACTGTTCACGCACACTCGCATAAGCTGCAGTCATTACAGCTGACATCAGAGTATTAGCTGTACCACATGCTGGTAATGAAATAGCTCTGCCTATAGATAGGCACTCAACTAGCATCCGCCAACCTTCACCAGCCATTTTTTGTCCACCAATTATCCAATCAACTGGGATAAAGACATCTTTAGCTTTTATATAGCCATTCATAAAAGCTTGCCCTAGAGGAAAACCACGTCTACCAATCTCTAAACCTTTGTGATCATATGGTAGTAGGGCGCATGTTATACCCTCATTACCTGTTTCACCGAGTAAGCCATCAGGATCTTGTAGTTGAAAAGCTAAACCAACTAAAGTGGCAATAGGAGCTAATGTAATATAGCGTTTGTTGATATTTCTTAGTTTGATACCTAAAGTTTTTTTGCCATTAAATTCTTCATGGCAGACAACACCATAGTCAGGTAATGAAGTCGCATCAGATCCAGCTGTTGGTCCTGTTAAAGCAAAACATGGTATCTCTTGACCAGAGGCTAATCTTGGTAAATAGTGATCTTTTTGCTCATCTGTACCATAGTGAACTAGAAGCTCACCAGGTCCAAGTGAATTAGGTACCATCACCGTGATTGCTGCAGTGACACTTTTGGTTGCTAGTTTCATAACCACTTCTGAGTGAGCTGCTGCTGAGAAGCCTTTACCGCCATATTCTTTGCTAATAACTAAACCTAAAAAGCCTTTTTCACGGATGTATTTCCAAGCTTCAATACTTAGATCTTTGTCTTGATAATTAATTTTCCAATCATCGATTAGTTTGCATAGTTCAATTGTTTCATTATCTAAAAATGATTTTTCTTCAGCTGTTAGCTCAAATTTTTTTAAACTATGTAGTTTATTAAAGTCAGGTTTACCTTGAAATATATCTTGTTCAAACCAATTGTCACCAGCATTTAGGGCAGTTTGTTCAGTTTGAGAAATACTAGGAGTAGCCTTTTTTGCAATATTATAAATTTTGTTGAACATCTTTAGCTCCTTAAGCAAAAAGCTGTTTAGTTATTTATTTTCATATTTTTTAGCGTATTCTTTTTGTAATGCATTTACATCTATTTTTCCGACAGTATTTTTTGGTAACTCATCTATGAAAATTATTTTTCTAGGTAATTTATAATGAGCTAATTTAGTTTCACAGTATTTAAAAATTTCTTTTTCAGTGAGTTTTTTGTCATTTTTTAGTACAACAAAAGCAACAGGCATTTCACCAGTTTCGTTAGAGTGTCCTTTTATAACCGCTGCATCCTCAATCTCTTCTTTTTCAGTTAATACTAATTCAACTTCTTTAGGAAAAACATTGAAGCCTGAGACGATAATCATGTGTTTAATGCGTCCTGATATTACTAGACGACCTTGCTCATCAAGATAGCCCATATCCCCAGTCTTAAGCCAACCATCATCAGTGAAATGCTCTCTATTAATCTCTGGTAGACTCCAGAATCCAGGCGATTTTTGTGGACCAGTTACCCATATCTCTCCTGTTTCGCCTTGAGAAAGCTCGTTACCTTTATCATCATAAATTTTAATATCAGTATTTGGTAATGGAAATCCAACACTACCACTAAAATCTTCTTCAAGTAACGAGTTTACAGTTACAACAGGCGACATTTCTGATAGACCATATCCTTCTTTAATATTTACACCGGTGATTTTTTTCCATTCGCTAGCTACAGCTTCGGATGTTGACATGCCGCCACTTATTGAGAGCTTGAAATTAGGGAACTTACTTTGTCTAAATTTTTTATTGTTTAATAAAGCGATATAAAGAGTATTTACAGCAAATATGGTTGAGAAATTACTCTCTCTCATCTCATTAACTAAGCTTTTGATATCTTTAGGATTAGGTATCAGTATCTGAAACGCTCCAAAACAATAAAATAGAAACAGATTAGCAGTTAAACTAAATATATGATAAATCGGTAGAGCAGTTAAGACAATTTGCTTACTAAGCTCGATATCAAAACCCTCTGTCCATGCTTTTACTTGATAGATATTTGCTACAATGTTTCTATGTAGAAGTATTGTACCTTTAGGGGTGCCTGTTGTACCACTAGAGTACTGTAAAGCCGCTATATCATCAGGTTTTAATCCAATATTTGTATAGTTTGGAGTGTAGCTAGATCTTAGAGCATCTGTAAATGTATCAAATTTATCTTTTGAGTATTTGTCTTTCATGCCTTTGATATATTTGACTACAAAGGAGATTATTTGTTTTTTTGGAGTAGGATATAAGTCAGCAATATCTGTAACCATTTTATATTTTAGATCGTCACATTCATCAGCTATAGCTTCGACATTATGCGCAAGTCCAGATAATACAATTACGCCTTTAGCTTTTGAATCTTGCAGGATTCCTTTGACCTCTCTACTTGTATAGAGTGGGTTTATATTTACAAAAGCACAACCAAGTTTTACCAAAGCGAAAATAACAATTGGGAACTGTAATAAATTAGGTAGCATAATGGCAATATGCTCACCTTTCTGTAATTTCCATTTGTTTTGGAGATATCCTGCAAATTTGTCTGCGTAGCTGTTAATCTCATCAAAAGTTAGTTTTTCACCATGACAGCTAAGAGCATTTTTATTGCTGAAATCTTTAGTAGCTTTTTCAAGCATATCTTTTAGAGTAATATTAGGAATGTCTATATTTAGAGGAACTTTGTCGGGATAGTTTTTTGTCCATGGTTTAGTCATTTTAACACTCCTATTACTCAATTGAATTTAACTTTAACCCTATCGTACTTAAATCTCCTTCCTTTGATTAATTAGTTTATGAAAATTATTTTTACTTATATTTTCATTATAGTAAATATTGTGCATTATCAGCAAATATTTTTTAATTATCTTATAAATAAGAATTAAAATGTTATAGTAATATCTTTATAACTAGTCCGTTAGGTTTATTTAGATAAGCTTTTATTGTGCCACCATGTGATTCGATTATTTCCTTAGAGATCGTTAGACCTAAGCCACTACCAGGAGTATTCCGAGCTTTATCTTCTCTATAAAAAGGTAAAAATATTTGATGTAAATTTTCTTGCGTAATACCTTTTCCCATATCAGAGATTTGACATATAATTTGCTCATCTATTTTTTTTAGAGAAATTTTGATTCCTATTTTTCCATGTTTGCAGGCATTGTCAATAATATTGTAAATAGCTCTTTTTATACTAGTTAATTTACCTTGATAGTGAATATTTGGAGATATATTTTTTTGGATTTCAATATTGTTATCAGAAAGATCTTCGCACATAGCATCAATCAAGCTAGATAAATCAAAATATACAGGGTGCTCAATGGAGGCAGTACTTTGTGAAAAAAGAGAGACACTATTTATTATAGCTTCCATTTCATCTATATCTTTCATATATAAATCTTGATTTAAATTAAGTATTTCTGTTCGAAGTTTTAATCTTGTCAATGGGGTTTTAAGATCATGAGAAATAGCAGCTAACATTAATGTTCTTTTATTCAGAATCTCTTGCATGTAGTTTTGAAGTTTTTGAATGTTTTGCGATGCCTTAGCTGTTTGTTTAGTTTCATCACTAATAGGTAGTCTTGAGAATAAGTTATGAGTCAGTTGCTCAAGACTTTTATTTAGTATCAAAAAAGGTTTTTCTGTTCGTTTGCTCATAACCTTTATAAAGATTGACATAACAAATAATATCAATACTAGAAGTACAACATATATGCTGGCAAGAACTGAAAAATAAGGTTTGATTTCTAATTTGATATAAAAATAGTGATTATCAGACTTTAGTACAAACGGTTGGAAAAAATCAATCGGGGGAGGGAATGGGTGAGATTTTTTACCAATATAATAAATAGGGTATTTTTTTGCTTGAGTTTCTGAGATCTCAAGTATTTCTGGTTTTATCTCATCTATCTTTTCGAAATGCTTATATAAGCTATTAGTTGACTCATAGTTAGAGTGAAATATTATATTCAGTTGCGGCACAAGTTTTGAAAAAGGTATTTTATATTGAGGTAAGTTTGTTAATTGAAAAAATATAACGCAAAATACTAATAATAAAAATATTACTCCTAAGTAAAGCTGAATCCATTGTTGCTTTAGAAAATTCATTTTAGGTTACTCCTATCAATATTTAATTTATATCCTGTTCCTCGAATAGTTTCTAATATGTTATTATTATTTATTTCTAGCTTTTTTCTAAGTCGACCAATTAAAACATCTATTGTACGATCAAAGGGATCAAAAGACTTATTATCATACAATTGATCTATTAATTGATTGCGTGACAGAATTTGATTTGGGTGTTCTAAAAATATAAGTAATAGGTTATATTCTTTTTTACTTAAAACGATACTAACATTATCTTTTAGAATACATTGGTTATGTTTATCTAGATGTATGTTATCTATTTTTATTAATCGACCATTATTGTTTTTGATGGTGCTTTTAGTAGAATCTTGGCTACGTCTTAAAACTGCTTTTATTCGAGCTAAGAGTTCTCTAGTATTAAAAGGTTTTGTTAAATAGTCATCAGCACCCATTTCTAAACCAAGGATTCTATCTGTATCTTGATCTAATGCACTAATCATAATTATAGGAGTAGTATAGTTGCTACGGATATAACGACAAAGCTCATAACCATCTACTTGAGGTAGCATAATATCTAAAAGTATAATGTCAAAAATAAAGTCTTTTAATAATTGTTTCATACTATTGTGTTCTTTAGCATGATGTACTTCATATTCAAATTTTGTTAAAAAATCTTGTAATAATTTACTAATTTCTAGGTCATCATCAACTATTAAAATTTTATATTTCATTTTCTAAGAAAAATATTTGCTATATGAGGAATATTAACATGAGATTTATATTTAATATCATTCTGTTTCTTATAGATTTGTAACAATTTTGTTACAAAAAACGTATCAAATGTCATCTTTATGTCATAGTCGATAGGTAATCTTTCTTGTATCAGAAGAGATTCTGATTATAAGAAAAAACAAAGGAGTTTGATATGGTTAAGAAAATAATAGTAATGTCTCTTCCATTAATGCTTGCAACATCAGTGTTTGCTTGTCAGCAGAACAATCAAGTAAATGCAAAACCAAGTTGTGAAGAAGTATGTAAGAAATTAACAATGGCACCGGGAGGATACCCACCGCCGCTGCCAATGGATCAATTTAGAGGTCAACCATATGGACCGATGATGGCACCGGGAGGATACCCACCGCCAAGGGATCATTTCAGAGGTCAACCATATGGACCAATGATGGCACCGGGAGGTTACCCGCCGCCGCCACCAATGAATCATTTTAGAGGTCAACCATATGGACCAATGATGGCACCTGGAGGTTACCCGCCACCGCCAATGAATCATTTTAGAGGTCAACCATATGGACCAATGATGGCACCGGGAGGTTATCCACCACCACCAATGAATCATTTCAGAGGTCAACCATATGGACCAATGATGGCGCCGGGAGGTTATCCACCACCGCCAATGGATCATTTCAGAGGTCAACCATATGGACCAATGATGGCACCTGGAGGTTATCCACCGCCACCACCAATGGATCATTTCAGAGGTCAACCATATGGACCGATGATGGCACCGGGAGGTTATCCACCACCACCAATGGATCATTTCAGAGGTCAACCATATGGACCGATGATGGCACCAGGAGGTTATCCACCGCCACCGCCAAAAGATACTAATGAAAATGGAGCTGCACAAAAAAATCAAGCATCACCAGCCGATAATGAAGATGCAGGTTCAACTAAAGACAAATCATGGTGGTAGAAAATTTTAAATCTTTTTTCATTTTCTTTTCAATTCATTTATAATAATGCTTATCAATTAAGTAATAGCGTATTATCATTGTTATGAAGATTTATCATAACCCAAAGTGTTCTAAGTCACGACAAGCTAAGCAAACATTAGATCAAAATAATATAAGCTATGATATTCATTTATATTTAGATGAACCTCTATCAGGGCAAGATTTGCAAGTTTTACTTAAAAAGTTGAATCTTTCTATTAAAGATATTATTCGAACTAAAGAGGATCTTTGGAAGGAGAATTTCAAAGATAAAAAGTTTACAGATAGTCAGCTTATTGAGATAGTTGCTCAAAATCCTAAACTTTTAGAGCGACCAATAATTGAACATAATGATTTTGCAGTAGTAGCAAGGTCAGATGATAAAATTACAGAAATATTAAATACCTACTAGTTTTGTGCTAGTATTTTGAAAGATTAAATTCTATCTATAGGGAGATTTTTATGCATAAAATATTTTACACATTTACTGATGAGGCTCCAGCGCTAGCAACTGGATCTTTTTTACCAATTGTTGAAAGCTTCACTAAAGTTGCAGATATTGAGCTAGAAACAAAAGATATATCACTAGCAGCGCGTATATTAGCTAATTTTAGTGACTATCTTTCAGATGAGCAAAAATGCTCTGATGATTTAGTAATCCTTGGAGAGTTAGCAAAAACTCCAGATGCTAATATTATTAAGCTTCCAAATATTAGTGCATCAATTCCTCAACTTACAGCAGCTATCAAAGAACTTCAATCAAAAGGTTATAAAATCCCTGATTATCCATTTGAGCCAAAAGATGACAAAGAGCAAGAAATTAAATCTCGTTATGCAAAAGTATTAGGTAGTGCAGTAAACCCTGTATTAAGAGAGGGTAACTCAGACCGTAGAGTTGCAGATGCAGTTAAAAAATACGCTGAAAAACATCCACACTCTATGGGTGCATGGACAAAAGATTCTAAATCTCATGTTGCTAGTATGGCGGATAATGATTTTTATGCTAATGAGAAATCTTATATTGTGCCAAAATCAACTAAGGTTAAGATAGTTCATACAGATACCAAAGGTACTCAAACAGTACTTAAAGATAATCTTGCCTTAGAAGAAAAAGAAATCATTGATGCTACTAAGATTTCAATAAAAGCACTAAGAGAGTTCTACAAAACTGAAATTGCTAAAGCTAAAAAGGAAGGTACACTATTATCACTTCATCTAAAAGCTACAATGATGAAGGTTTCTGATCCAATATTATTCGGTCATGCAGTAGAGATTTTCTTTGAAGATATTTTCAAAAAGTATGCTAAAGAATTTAAAGAGCTTGGTGTGAATCCTCGCAATGGTTGGGGTGATGCAGTAGAAAAGATTAAGCAGCTACCCCAAGATGTTCAAGATAAAATCAATGCTGATATTGAGAAAGTGTTTGCCAAGCAACCTGATATTGCGATGGTTAACTCTGATAAAGGCATTACAAACCTAAATGTCCCAAGTGATGTTATTGTAGATGCTTCTATGCCAGCAGCTATTCGCTCATCTGGTCAAATGTGGAACAAAGATGGCAAGCTTCAAGATATGAAGGCTATGATTCCTGATAGATGTTATGCGGGTGTGTATGCTGCTACTATCGATTTCTGTAAAGAAAATGGTGCTTTTGATGTGACTACTATGGGCGATGTTTCTAACGTTGGTCTAATGGCAAAAAAAGCAGAAGAGTACGGTTCTCATGATAAGACATTTGAGATTCAAGCAGATGGTAAAGTTGAAGTTATTGATGCAGAAGGCAATGTTATATTTGAGCATAGTGTTGAGAAAGGCGATATTTGGAGAGCGTGCCAAACTAAAGATATCGCTGTTAAAGACTGGGTTAAACTAGCTGTTAATAGAGCTAGAATTACTCAAAATCCTGCGATTTTCTGGTTAGATTCAAAAAGAGCACATGATAGGAATTTAATTGCTAAAGTTAATGAGTATATGATTTTACATGATACTACTGGCCTAGATATCCAAATTTTGGCTCCGATAGAGGCTACGAAGTATTCTCTAAAGAGAATGAAAGAGAGTAAAAATACAATTTCTGTAACAGGTAATGTTTTGAGAGATTACTTGACAGATTTGTTCCCTATCTTAGAACTTGGTACTTCTGCTAAGATGCTTTCTATAGTGCCTCTTTTAGCTGGTGGTGGATTATTTGAAACTGGAGCAGGTGGTTCTGCACCTAAGCATGTTGAGCAACTTATTGAAGAAAACCATTTAAGATGGGATTCTTTAGGAGAGTTTTTGGCATTAGGTGCCTCATTAGAAGATCTAGCAATCAAAACTAGAGACCCTAAAATCAAGGTATTAGCAGAGGCATTATCTCAAGCAAACCAAGATTTCTTGGATAATGATAAATCTCCTAAGCGTAAAGTAGGTGAGTTAGACACGAGAGGAAGTCATTTCTATTTGGCTTATTATTGGGTCAAAGCTTTGGCTGAGCAAACGGGTAATACTGAAATCAAAACTAAATTTGAACCAATTTATGCTGAGCTAAAAGCTAATGAAGATAAGATTGTTAAAGAACTTAACGATGCTCAAGGCAAAAAAGTAGATCTTGGTGGTTACTACTTTATGGATAGTGATAAGCTAGCAAAAGTAATGAGACCAAGCAAAACTTTAAACTCAATTTTAGCTAAGCTATAACCCTTTATTAAGTCAATTATTTCTTATTCATGCTATAATTCTTTACTAAGAATATGCAATTTTTACCATAAAATTATGAAATTTAAAACGTTATTATCGTTATCAGAACTTTTTTGGAATATTTTTAAAGATATATTAGTTTTATTGTTTTTGGCTATTTTTGTATTTGTAAGTAGGGTCGTGATGATTTTTCTGAGATTAATCAATAAGATTCTAAAAATTACTGGTATAAAAAAGCGTCTAATGCAGTAGCATGAATACAAATAAAACTTTATTTAATTATCTTAATCAGATACCTACCAAACTTCGAGGCAAGTTTATATCAGCCATAAATAACAATAAGTCTCCAAGACAGCAGCTACTGACTGATTTACAGCTTTTGGCTGAACAGACTAGCCAAAAGATTTTGCCTAAAATAACTTATCCGGATCTTCCTGTTGCTGAAAAAGTGGATGATATAAAAAAGCTTATACAAGATAATCAAGTTATCGTTGTAGCAGGGGAGACAGGTTCTGGTAAGTCAACACAATTGCCTAAAATATGTCTTGATTTAGGGCTGGGCAAACGCGGATTAGTAGGACATACTCAGCCGAGAAGGCTTGCGGCTAGATCTATTGCTAGTAGAGTTGCTACTGAGATCGAAGATCAATCAAAAGTATCTTTTAAAATACGCTTTTCAGATCAAACTTCTGAAAATACTTTAATCAAAGTGATGACAGATGGTGTGCTATTATCTGAAATCAAGAATGATAGGTTTTTATCACAGTATGAGGTTATCATTATTGATGAGGCTCATGAAAGAAGTTTAAATATTGATTTTCTACTTGGCTGTATAAAAAAGATATTACCATATAGACCTGATTTAAAAGTAATCATTACCTCAGCAACTATAGATCATCAGAAGTTTATAGACTATTTTCAGAATGCTAAAGATATTACAATTAGTGGTAGAACATACCCTGTTGAAATCCGTTATCAAAATGATGAGGGTTTTGAAGAGCTTTCATTACAAGAGAGAATATTGTATGCTCTTGATGAACTTGGCAGGGGAGATGTTTTAGTCTTTTTGCCTACAGAAAGAGATATTCATGAAACATTAGCATATTTAAACAAACAAGATCTTAGATTTACAGAGGTTTTACCTTTGTTTTCGAGATTATCAAATAAAGATCAAAATAAAATATTTAATCCGGAAGGTTCTGTACGTAGGGTTATTTTAGCAACTAATGTTGCTGAAACATCTCTAACAGTACCGCGCATAAAATATGTTATAGACTCAGGTTTAGCGCGAATAAGTAGATACAGCTATCGCACTAAAGTGCAACGCCTACCGATAGAGAAAATATCTCAAGCAAGTGCTAATCAAAGAGCTGGTCGCTGTGGTAGATTATCAGCTGGTGTTTGCATACGTTTATATAGTGAGGAAGATTTTAATAATCGTAAAGAATATACCGATCCTGAGATTTTACGTACTAATTTAGCGTCTGTTATTTTGCAGATGTTGTTTTTAAAGCTAGGAAGTATCCAAGATTTTCCATTTATAGACTCACCAGATTCAAGATTTGTTAAAGATGGCTTTAAGCTCTTGTTTGAATTACGGGCTATCTCAGAGCTTAATTATTCAAAGCCTAAAATTACTGATGATGGGATGAAAATGGCGATTATGCCATTAGATCCTAAGTTGGCAAAAATAGTTATAGAAGGTCATAGACAAAATACACTTAGAGAAATTGTTTCAATTGTTAGCTTTTTAAGTGTACAGGACCCGCGTGAGAGACCTCTGAATTTTCAGCAAAAAGCTGATGAAAAACATGCTATTGATAAAGATAAATCTTCTGATTTTATAGCGATTTTAAATTTGGCAAATAGACTAAATTCTGATTTAAAAGGCTTATCAAATAGAGAGAAAAAAGAATATTTTAAAAAGAATTTTATTTCACCAGTTAGATTTAATGAATGGAATGATATTTATCGACAAATTATTGAGGTTGTCCATCAGTTTAAATGGAAATTATCGTCAAATGAAAAGCTTAACTATGAAAACCTGCACAAAGCTATAGCCAGCGGTTTTTTGAGTAACATCGGATTTAATTATGAAAGTGCTGAATATCTAGGAGCTAGGGGGCTTAAGTTTTTTATATTTCCTGGATCTTCTCAGTTTAAGACAAAGCCAAAATGGTTACTTTCATCGGAGATAGTCGAAACTACCAAGACATACGCGCGGAATGTTGCAAAAATAGAACCTGAATGGTTAGAGAGCTTAGCAGAGCATCTTATCAAAAAACATTATGATGAGCCTATTTGGAGTAAAAAACGCAGAGCTGTTGTTGTGAATGAAAGAATTACGCTTTATGGCTTAGAAATAGTTTCAAAAAGATCTGTGCAATATTCTAAGATAAATCCTCAAGAGGCTAGAGAAATATTCATTCGAGATGCTCTTGTAAACGGTGACTTTGATTCTAAAGCGTACTTTTATCAGCAAAATCTCCAGCTTATAAACCAAGTTGAAGAACTTGAAAATAAATCACGCCGAAAAGATATCTTGGTCGATGAAGAAGTAATGTTTGCCCATTATGATAGCTTTATCCTAGATGATGTTTGTAGTGGCGCAACATTTGATAAATGGCTAAAGTCAGTTACAAAAGAACAGCAAAAGAGCTTTATCTTTGATATAGAAAGTTTAATGCAGCATGATGCTAAAGAAATCACGCAACAGAAGTTTCCTGATGTCTTAACTATCGCAGATATGCACTTGCCATTAGAATATCATTTTGATCCACTAGATGAGCGAGATGGTGCAACCGTTACAGTACCAATAGTTTTTATCAATGATATAAGTCCTACTGTTTTAGAGTGGGCAGTGTATGGTTTTTTGTATGATAAGATCATCGCTTTATTACGTGCTTTACCAAAAAATATTCGCAAAAATTGTGTGCCAGTGCCAACTTATGCTCAAGCTATATTTGAGTCAATAGATTTTGATAAGGATAGATACTCTCCTTTGAAGTCTATCATTGCCAAACATATTACGCGAATAGTTGGTTTTGTGGTTGATGAGACAGTATGGCAAAATGAGGAGCTGGAGAAGCATCTTGTGTTGAATGTAAAAATTGTTGATGAGCATGGTAAAACACTAGCGGTTGGTAAAGATATCAATATATTAAAGCAAAAGCTCAAAAACCTGGTTGCTAAACCAAGACAAGAAATTGATGAGACAGTTTATTATGATTGGGATTTTGCAGGTATTGCCATGACTAGTCAAATCAAAGAGTACGGCATAATAGTCAAAGTCTATAACTGTCTAGAAGAGCATAAAGATGGTGTGAAGCTATCTTATAAGGCAACATTCGATGAGGCTAAGCTATGTATGCGAGAGGCTTTGAAAAGGCTAATCAAGCTACGCTTACAAAATCAGTTATCAAAAAATATCAAAAGTAATGATCTATCAAGCTTATCAATGTCATTGAAACTAAGTGACTCAAAAGATAATGTGATTGATAAGGCTATAGATTTGAGTTTTTTTGATAGTATTGAGTTGCCATATACCAAAGGAGATTTTGAAAGCTTCTATACTTTAGGATTGCAAAAATTTGCTTCAAATAAAACCAAAGTTGAAGTATTGTTTTTGGAAATAACAAAGTTTAAATCGCAACTTGAAAAAAAACTTAATGTTAAAAAAATTCCACTTAATTTTATCGAGCTTTTTACAGATGTTAGGAATGAGCTTAATGAGCTTTTTACAGATGATTATATGTCTCAACCTGTAGAGTTTTTACAGAGGTATAAATATTACCTCCAAGCTTTGGGGAATAGGTTGGAAAAAGCTAAATTAAATCTCCAAAGAGATCGAGGATATCAAATAGAAGTTAATGAGCTAAGATCTAAATTAGCTAAAAAAATAAAAGCTAATCATATTGATGAAAGTGAGTTTGTTGTTGTAAAAATTTATAATTTAATACAGGAGCTGTGGATATCATGGTATTTGCAGAATGTTAAGACCATCGAATCGGTATCATATAAGAAAATTTTAGCTTACATAAATGAGATATAGTTAGGATACTTTGATATAATTAATGAACTATAGGTATTACTTTTGCTTTATGAAATATTTCTACGATAAGAGGGTTCTTAATTTTGCAGTGATTATAGTTCTGACTATTGTGACTGTTAACTGGACTTCTTATATTTTTAAGCAAGATGTTAATACATATCTTCTACTTTCGCTTATTTTTTTGAGATGTTTGACATCTTTTTTACTTTTGCGTGATTATATGGCTAGTTGGCGTAAGTCGACACAGAAGACTTTTTTGCGTAAAGTTTTTATCAATGTTCCTGTATTTTTTATCGTGGCTTTTGCCTTTTATGGCCAGGTTAGATTTGCACTTATTTTCTCTGAGTTTCTATCTTATGTGTTTTTAATCAATTTGAGTGTATATTTTTATTGGTACCTTACAAATAGAAGTCAAATAGAGAAAACGAAAACAGCTGTCATTTATGGGGCGGGTGCAGCTGGAACAAAAATAGCTCAAGAGTTATCAGCGACAGGTTATCGGATTAAATTTTTTGTAGATGATGATAAGGCGTTACAAAAGAGAAGTATTGATGGCAAGAGAGTTTTATCAAGCTCGAAATTGCGTAAAGAGCTACGTTCTTCAAGGTTTGATTTGTTAGTTGTTGCACTGCCTAAAAGCGCTAATCATATAGTTAAAAAAATTTATAAAAAACTAGAATCAAACTTTAATCAGATTAGGATTATGCCTCCTCTTGAGGATGTACTCCAAGACGAAAGTTTTATGTCGCAACTAAAGCCTGTTTCAGTATATGATCTTCTATCAAGAGATTCTAAAAGCCTTGATCAAAAATCTATCTCAAAATTTATCAAAGATAAGGTTATCCTAGTTACAGGTGCTGGTGGTAGTATAGGATCTGAGATTGTTAGACAATGTATTAAGTATGAGGCAAAACAGATAGTTCTACTTGATCATAGTGAGTTTAATTTATATAAGATTACAGAAGAATGTCATGGATATAATATCAAAAGTATCCTATGCTCAGTATGTGATCGAGAGTCATTTGCTAAAGTTTTTAGCAAATATTCGCCAAATATAGTTTTTCATGCAGCGGCATATAAACATGTCCCTTTGGTTGAGGAGAATATATCTCGAGCTATCAGAAATAATATTTTAGGCACAAAAAATGCTATAGATTTAGCTATTGACTCATGTGTTGGCTCATTTATCTTGATATCTACAGATAAAGCTGTGCGTCCAACTAATGTTATGGGAGCCACCAAAAGGGTTTGTGAGTTATACCTACAAAATGTTGAACCAAAAAATACCAAGCTTGCTGCTGTTAGGTTTGGTAATGTGCTAGGAAGTAGTGGTAGTGTTATACCAAAATTTGAAGAGCAAATCAGGAATGGTGGTCCTGTTACTGTCACTCACCCAGAGATTACAAGATATTTTATGCTTATACCGGAAGCGTGTGAGTTAGTATTACAAGCTGGAGCTATTGCCAAAAACTCCGAAGTTTTTGTGTTAGATATGGGTCAGCCTGTTAAGATATTAGATCTTGCTAAGCAGTTTATCAAACTATCAGGTAGAGATGATATCAATATCGAGATAATAGGTCTTCGCCCAGGTGAGAAGCTGTATGAAGAGCTACTTATTGATGAAAACGATATTAGTACGGAATACAAAGATATTTTCATTGGTAAAAGAACATTCTATGATATCAATGTACTAGAAAGTAATCTTCAAGCGTTACTTCAAGAGCAGTCAAATAAACAGTTAGTATTATTAAAAACGATTGTTCCAGAGTTTGATCATAAGTTAAATGGGTAGATAATTATGTTGTATAAGTTTCTAAAAAGATTTTTGGATATTGTTTTGTCTTTCGTGGGTTTGGTTCTTTTAAGTCCAGTATTTTTGATTGTTATATTAATGATAAAAAAAGACTCAAAAGGTCCGATATTCTTTAAGCAAAAGCGTTATGGTAAGGGTAAGAAGTTCTTTTATATATACAAATTTAGAACAATGTATATAGATACACCTAAAGATATGCCGACACACTTATTACAAGATCCGTCTAAATGTATTACAAAGATAGGAGCTTTTTTGAGAAAGACCTCTTTAGATGAGTTGCCTCAGATTATAAATATTCTAAAAGGTGAAATGAGTGTCGTTGGACCAAGACCTGCATTATGGAATCAAGACGATTTGATCGCTGAGCGAGATAAGTATGGTGCCAATGATGTGCCTGTCGGATTGACTGGGTGGGCACAAATCAATGGTCGTGATGAGTTGCCGATTGCTCAAAAAGCCAAACTTGATGGTGATTATGTCAAATACAAAAGTACATGGTTTGATATTAAATGCATATTTTTGACAGTCTTTTCAGTATTTGCTAGTAAAGGTGTAGTTGAAGGTGGTACCGGTTCACTAGATAACAAAAAAGATAATAAGTAATAATGAAAAAAGTTCTAATTACTGGTTTAAATAGTTATATTGGTAATTCTTTTGAGAAGAATTGCGGAGATGATTTCATAATCGAAAAAATATCACTAAAAGATGAATCATGGCAAACACTAGATTTTAGTGAATATGATACTATATTGCATGTTGCTGGCATTGCACATACTTCAAAAAATCCTTCTTTAAAAGATAAATACTATGCTGTAAATACTGAGTTAACTTATGAGTTAGCCAAGATGGCTAAGAGCTCAGGTGTCAAACAGTTTGTATTTATGAGTAGTATAATTGTATACGGAGATAGTGTGCCAATTGGGCAGCAAAAAATCATTACAAAAGATACCCTGCCACAACCAGATGATTTTTATGGAGATAGTAAACTTCAAGCAGAGCTTAAACTAAAAACTCTAGTATCAGAAGATTTTAGTGTTGCAATAGTTAGACCACCGATGGTGTATGGTGATGGCTCAAAGGGTAACTATTCTAAGCTTGTTAAACTTGCTAAGTATGCTTTTATCTTCCCTAAAGTAGCAAATCAAAGAAGTGTTATACATATTGATAATCTTGTTAGTCAATTGAAAGATATTCTAAGCAATAATTACGCAGGGACCTTCTTGCCTCAAGATGATAAGTATTTTTGCACCTCTGAATTTATCAAAGAATATCGACACAAATTGGGTAAAAAAACATATCTAACAGCTATTTTTAACCCATTAATCAAATTACTGGCAACTAAGATAGGGTTTTTGAATAAAGTTTTTGGTAATATGGTATACAAGAAATAGCCTACTTAGACTGTTTTGGTTTGTAGAAAAAAGCTTTTAAAAGTAATATAATTTCAGGATGTATAGTTTCGTTGTCTAAAGCAATGTCAGAGGAGAAGTAGTGGTAAACCTAATACTTTGTGGTGGTAGTGGTACTAGGCTTTGGCCTATAAGTAGAAAGCTGTTGCCAAAACAGTTTGTGAAGATGTTTAGTGATAAATCACTGTTTCAATTAACTGTTGCGAGAAATTCTAGCTTGTGTGATTCAACGATGGTTGTTTCAAATGAGGGGCAATTATTCTTAGCAAAAGATCAGTTGGATGAGCTAGGTATCTTGGATAAAAGTATTTTTCTTGAAGAGCCTGTTGGTAGAGATACAGCTCCTGCAATTGCTCTAGCATGTATGAAGTTAGATCCACAAGAAATAGTATTTGTGACTCCATCAGATCATGTTATTAATGTTGATGATGAGTATAGAAGTATTTTAGTTCAAGCTAAGAAATTAGCTAATGAAGGTTCTCTTGTTACATTTGGTATTACACCAACTTTTGCTAATACTGGTTTTGGATATATCAAATCAGCTGGCGATTTTGATGTGGAGAGTTTTCATGAGAAGCCAAATGCTGTTACAGCAGAGAGGTTTTTAGCAGATGGTTCATACTACTGGAATTCTGGAATGTTTATGTTTAAAGCAGGTGTTTTTTTAGAAGAGCTAAAGAAACATTCTCCAGAAATATATACAGCATGTGTTGAAGCATACGATAAAAGCGATCTAAAGAATTCAGATGCTGTCAAATATGATGATATGATGAGTATTCCAGCAAAGTCTATAGACTATGCTGTAATGGAAAAATCCAACAAGATAAAGATGGTTGTTGCTGATATTGTATGGAATGATGTGGGTAGTTTTGACTCGTTGTTTGATCAACTGCCCAAGGATAGTAATAACAACACTATCAATAGTAACCATATTAGTATTGATAGCAAAAATAACCTGATCCATAGTGAAAAGGGTTCTAAAAAAGTTGCTACTATTGGTGTGGAAGATCTTATAGTTGTCGACAGTGGCGATGCTCTTTTGATTGCTAAAAAAGGTAGCTCACAACGAGTAAAAGAGGTTGTTGAGCTTCTCAGTGACGATCTTAAAAATATCCACTTAACAGCACATAGACCTTGGGGCACTTATACCGTATTAGAAGATACTCCAGGATATAAGATTAAGAAAATAGAAGTTAAGCCTGGCAAAAGATTATCTTTACAGAAGCATTATCATCGTAGTGAACACTGGATAGTGGTCTCAGGTACAGCCACAGTGACTAAGGGAGATCAAGAGTTTATTGTTAGACCTAATGAGTCTGTGTATATTCGTATGGGTGAAGTGCATAGGCTAGCAAATAATGGTAAGATTCCAGTGGTGCTGATAGAAGCGCAAGTCGGTGAGTACACTGGTGAGGATGATATCGTTAGACTAGAAGATGATTTTAATAGAATTTAATTTAATAAAGTAAATATAAGGATTGCAGATGAAAAAAGTAGCATTAATTACAGGTATTACTGGTCAAGATGGTTCATATTTGGCTGAGTTTTTATTAAAAAAAGGCTATGTTGTTCATGGTATCAAAAGAAGAAGTTCGCTTTTTAATACTGATAGAATCGACCACTTATACCAAGATCCTCATGTTGAGAATAGAAATTTGATTCTACACTATGGTGATATGACAGATTCTATGAATCTAACTAGAATTATTGCTGATACTCAACCAGATGAGATTTATAACTTAGCTGCGATGAGTCATGTACATGTATCTTTTGAGACTCCAGAATATGTTGCTAATGCTGATGGTACTGGTACATTAAGAATTTTAGAAGCTGTTAGACTTCTTGGCTTAGAGAAGAAGACTAAGATCTATCAAGCAAGTACTTCAGAGCTTTATGGTAAAGTTCAAGCGATTCCTCAGAGTGAGACTACGCCATTCTATCCAAGATCACCTTATGCAGTAGCTAAGATGTATGCGTTCTGGATTACTGTTAATTATAGAGAAGCTTATGGGATGTTTGCTTGTAATGGTATTTTATTTAACCATGAATCTCCAGTGCGTGGTGAGACTTTCGTGACTAGAAAGATTACAAGAGCTGCATCTAAGATAGCACTTAATCTTCAGGATAAGCTGTATCTAGGTAATCTAGATGCTAAAAGAGACTGGGGTCATGCTAAAGATTATGTAAGAATGATGTGGATGATTTTACAAGCGGATCAGCCAGAAGACTGGGTGATTGCTACTGGTCAGACTACTACAGTTAGAGATTTCGTTAAATTATCATTTGCTTATGCAGGTATTAATCTGAGATTTGAAGGTGAGGGTGTTGATGAGATCGGTGTAGTTGATTCAGTAGATTTAGCTAGAGCTGAAAAAGCGGGTGTTGATTTATCTCATATATCAGAAGGTCAGGTAGTAGTTTGTGTAGATCCTAGATATTTCAGACCTACAGAAGTAGATCTATTATTGGGTGATCCTACAAAAGCTGAACAAAAATTAGGCTGGAGCAGAGAATATGACCTTGAGCATCTTGTAAATGATATGATGGAAAGTGATTTGAAATTGATGACGAAAGATGTTTACCTAAAAGAAGGTGGCTATAAAATTATGAGTTATTTTGAGTAAGGAATTATTTAAAATGCATAAAGATAGCAAAATATATGTAGCTGGGCATAGAGGGTTGGTTGGCTCAGCTATTGTTAAGAATCTTCAATCTAAAGGTTATACTAATTTAGTATTGAGAACTCATGCAGAGCTTGATTTAACTAGTCAAAAAGCTGTTGAAGATTTTTTTAAGGCGGAAGAACCTGAGTATGTGATTTTAGCGGCAGCTAAAGTCGGTGGGATTGTTGCGAATAATACTTATCGAGGAGAATTTATCTATGATAATATTCAGATTCAAAATAATGTTATCCATCAAAGCTATGTGAATGGTGTTAAGAAGCTTCTATTTTTGGGTAGTACATGTATATATCCTAAAGAGGCTCCGCAACCTATGCCAGAAGATTGTTTATTAACTAGTCCATTAGAGTACACTAATGAGCCATATGCTATCGCTAAGATAGCTGGTATCAAGATGTGTGAGAGCTATAATTTGCAGTATGGCACAAACTTTATATCTGTGATGCCAACAAATCTATACGGGCCTAATGATAATTTCGATCTTGAGAAATCTCATGTTTTACCAGCATTGATTAGAAAGATACATCTTGCAAAACTTCTAAATGAAGGCAAAACTGAACAAGTGTTGCATAATTTGAAAGTAAACTCTGTTGAAGAAGCTAGACAGTATTTATCTAAATTTGGTGTGGATGAGAGTTCTGTAGAAATATGGGGAACAGGTAAACCAAGAAGAGAATTTTTATACTCTGAAGATATGGCAGATGCATGTGTGTTTTTATTAGAAAATAGAGACTTCAAAGATACATATTCTAAAAATGCTAAAGAGATAAGAAATACTCATATCAATATCGGTACTGGAGTTGATATTTCTATCAGAGAGTTAGCCGAGCTTATTAAGGGTATTGTTGGCTTCAAAGGCGAACTTAAGTTTAATGCTGATAAGCCAGATGGTACAATGGTTAAACTCACAGATCCTTCTAAGCTACACTCTCTTGGTTGGAAGCACAAAGTAGAGCTTGAGGATGGTATTAGAAAAATTTATGACTGGTATCTTTCGAAGTCATAATTTCTTATCTTGATTTATCTATAACTTTTTTCTTATAATATTTTCAGTATACCAAGCGCTTAGATTGAAATTTTAGATTCCTATTCGTATACTATTCTGTATCTATCTTTCTCGTGGTGCTTTATTATGAAAGGAATAATATTAGCTGGTGGTAGTGGTACAAGATTGTATCCGATTACTAAAGGTGTAAGTAAACAACTAACTCCTATATATGATAAACCTCTTATCTATTATCCTCTATCTGTGTTAATGTTGGCCGGTTTAAAAGATATCCTGATAATTACAACAGAACAAGATCAGCCTAGTTTTAAGAATCTTTTGGGAGATGGTTCTGATCTTGGTATCAATCTTGAGTATATTATACAACCTAGTCCAGATGGGCTTGCTCAAGCATTTATATTAGCAGAGGAATTTTTAGCAGGGGATTCTGCTTGTCTTGTACTTGGTGATAATATTTTCTATGGTCATGGTTTACCAAAGATGTTTGCTAAAAGTATTCAAAATGTAGAAAAAGAAGATTGTGCTAGCATTTTTGGCTATTATGTTGATGATCCAGAGAGATACGGTGTTGCAGATTTTGATGCTGAAGGTAATGTTGTCAGTATCGAAGAGAAGCCAAAGAAACCAAAATCAAACTATGCGGTTGTTGGCTTGTATTTTTATCCTAGTGATGTGGTAGCTAAAGCTAAGCAAGTACAACCATCTGAGAGAGGAGAGTTAGAAATTTCTACACTCAATCAGATGTATCTTGATGAGGCGCGTCTGAAAGTTAAGACTATGGGTAGAGGATATGCATGGCTTGATACTGGTACACATGAGAGTATGCTTGCGGCGAGCAACTTTATCCAAACTATAGAAGACAGACAAGGATTAAAGGTTGCATGTCTTGAAGAGATTGCTTATGAGATGGGATATATCACAAAAGAGCAACTTCTTAAATTGGCACAACCGCTCAAGAAAAATCAGTATGGTCAATATTTGATAAAGAGAGCAAAAGAGCGAGCAGTGCCACGATGAAATTTACGCGTACGCATATCAATGATATCATTATTTGCGAGCCTACAGTTCATGGAGATGAGCGAGGCTATTTTGTAGAGACTTTTCGTGAAGATAAGCTCTTTGATTTCTTAGGTTATAAGATTAACTTCTGCCAAGATAATGAATCTAAGAGTTCTTATGGAGTGCTTAGAGGCTTACATTATCAGCTAGCTCCACATGCACAGAGCAAGCTTGTTAGAGTTATTCAAGGCAGAGTGCTAGATGTTGCTGTAGATATTCGTAGAGGTAGTCCAACATTCGGTCAGCATGTCGCAGTAGAGTTGAGTGCTGATAATAAGCGTCAGTTACTTGTACCAAGAGGCTTTGCTCATGGTTTTGTAGTATTGGAAAATGATACTATTTTCTCATACAAAGTTGATAGTTATTACTCTCCGGAGTGTGATAGGGGTATCGCTTTTGATGATGAGAGTATCGCTATAGATTGGCAAGTACCTACTGATAAGCTTAAACTATCGGCAAAGGATAAGGTTCAACCGAAATTAAATGAGACCGTTGATTTATTTGAGTATGGCAAGAGCTATTATTAATGATGAATTATAGTGATTAAGCAACGTGGGTAACTGTGGTTTGAATATATGTGTGTTTGGCATATGTTGATGTGATAACTAGTAACTAAATAGGTTTGTATGAAAGTATTAGTAACAGGTAGTAATGGTCAATTAGGCTCTGAATTAAAAGAGTTGGTGCCCAATCCAAAATTAGAAATTCAAAATTACACATTTATATTTGCAGATAGTAAGTCGTTAGATATTACAGATCATCAAGCCGTTGAGAGATTTGTAGTCGAGCATGATATTGAGGCTATTATCAATTGTGCTGCATATACAGCTGTTGACAAGGCTGAGTCAGATATTGAGATGGCTGATAAGATAAACCATCTAGCTGTTGCAAATATGGCAGAGCTTGCTAAAAAGTACAGTATTAAGCTTATCCATATATCTACTGACTATGTCTTTAATGGTGAGAGTTTTAGACCATATATTGAGAGTGATAAGACAAATCCTCAAAGTATCTATGGCTCTACTAAGCTAGCAGGTGAAGAGGCTATACAGAGAATAAATCCTAAAGGCTCTATAATTATTAGGACGTCTTGGGTTTGTTCGTACTATGGTAATAATTTTGTTAAAACAATGCTTCGCTTGGGTAGAGAAAGAGACACTTTGGGTGTTATATATGATCAAGTAGGTACTCCTACTTATGCTAAAGACTTAGCAAAAGCTATTCTAGATATACTTCCAAAAATTCAAAATTCAAAATTCAAAATTTATAATTATAGTAACGAGGGTGTAACAAGCTGGTATGATTTTGCAAAAGAGATAATGAGTATTGCAAAAATAGAGTGTCAGGTTAATCCTATTGAGACAGTAGCATATCCAACTCCAGCAAAACGACCACATTATAGTGTTTTGAATAAGAGCAAGATAAAGTCAGAGTTTGGTATAGAGATACCATATTGGAAAGATTCATTACGCGATTGTATAAAAAGATTACAAAAGGATTTATAGAAATGTACAAAGCAAAAAACATATTAGTAACGGGAGCAGCAGGTTTTATAGGTAGCAACTATGTACGTATGATGTTATCGAGATATAATGATGTGAAAATAGTATCTTATGACAAGCTTACTTATGCGGGTAGTTTAGATAATCTAAAAGATCTAGAAAATGAGCATAATCATACTTTTATCAAAGGTGATATTTGTGATGAGGCATTAGTATACGAAACTCTTAAGCATCATAATATTGAAACTATAGTGCATTTTGCAGCAGAATCTCATGTGGATAACTCAATTGCTAATCCTAAGGTATTTTTGGAGACAAATGTAATAGGTACATTTACACTTTTAAATTGTGCTAAAAGATATTGGTTAGATGAGTTGGGTTTAGATGAAACTAATTGTAAGTTTCATCATGTATCTACAGATGAGGTGTATGGTACATTATCAAAAGATGATCCGGCATTCACAGAGACAAAGGCATATGAGCCTAACTCACCATATTCTGCATCTAAAGCAGGATCTGATCATATTGCTAGGGCATATCATCATACTTATAAATTACCGGTTACAATTTCTAATTGCTCAAATAATTATGGACCATATCAACATCCTGAGAAGCTAATACCAGTTGTGATTAATAGCTGTATTAACCAAAAGCCTATTCCGGTATACGGAGATGGTTCAAATATCCGTGATTGGCTGTATGTGGTAGATCATTGTGATGCTATACAAACAGTAGTTGAGAAAGGTATTGTTGGTGAGGTGTATAATATAGGTGGTATTAATGAGGTTGATAATCTGACACTTATAAATACTATATGTAAGCTAATGGATGAGTATAAGCCTGAGCATGCTCCACATAATAGACTAATATCATTTGTAGAAGATAGAAAAGGTCATGATTGGAGATATGCTATAGATAATAGTAAGATCCAAAATGAATTAGGTTGGAAACCATCTCAAGACTTTGAGAAAATGTTTAAAGAAACTATTGAGTTTTATTTGTAAGGTATACTGATGTTATTTATAAATTTTTTGGCAGATATATATGCTAGTCGTCGTTTGCTGCTAAATTTAGCTAAGGATGATTTTAAATCGCGATATATGGGTAATCATCTAGGTATGCTATGGGCTTTTATCCAGCCTTTGGTTACGATAGCGGTGTTATGGTTTGTATTTACAGTAGGCTTCAGAGCAGCAGCATCTGATGGTGTGCCGTTTATTTTGTGGCTAATAACAGGGATGATTCCGTGGTTTTTCTTTTCAGAGGCGCTACAGAACTCTACAAATGCAATACTTTCAAATAGCTTTTTGGTCAAAAAAGTAGTTTTTAGAGTTTCATTACTGCCGATAGTGCAGGTTACATCATCATCACTCATACATTTGTTTTTTGTTGGAGTGATAGTATTATTATTTTTTATTTATGGTTATACACCTTCTATATATTGGTTGCAGGTATTTTATTATTTTGGTTTTACAGCGATTTTAGTTTTGGGCATATCATGGATAACAAGTGCTGTAGTGGTGTTTTTGAGAGACTTAGGTCAGCTAATAGGCGTGATAATTCAGTTAGGATTTTGGTTGACACCGATTTTTTGGAATATAGGTATGGTGCCAGAGAAATATCAGTATTTGATTAAGCTAAATCCGGTGTATTACATAATACAAGGATATAGGGATAGTTTTATATATCATGTTGGATTTTGGGAGAAGCCGTTGCTTAGTATTTATAACTTGGTGATTGTGATGGTATTTTTATTGATAGGCTCGGTAGTATTTAAGAGATTAAGACCACATTTTGCGGATGTTTTGTGATGAATAAAGAAGTAGCGATCAAGGTAGAGAATTTAACGAAGATATATAAGCTATATGATAAGCCTGTAGATAGGTTAAAGGAGTCGCTCAATATCTTTGGTAAGAAGTATCATAAAGATTTTTATGCCTTAAATGAGGTTGGTTTTGAAATCAATAAGGGTGATGCTGTGGGTATTGTTGGTAAAAATGGTAGCGGCAAATCAACTCTGCTTAAAATAATAACAGGAGTTCTTACTCCAAGTTCTGGATCTGTGACTGTAAATGGTAGAGTATCAGCATTACTTGAACTAGGAGCAGGTTTTAATCCAGAGTATACAGGGTTAGAGAATATATACCTCCAAGGTCTTCTGATGGGATATGACAAAGAAGCAATGCATACAAGAGTTGATGCTATACTAAGATTTGCTGATATAGGAGAGTTTATAAATCAACCCGTTAAAGGATACTCTAGTGGTATGTTTGCACGTCTTGCTTTTGCTGTAGCGATAAATGTTGAGCCAGATATATTGATTGTAGATGAGGCTTTGGCAGTTGGAGATATGGTTTTTCAAGCAAAATGTATGGCTCGTATGATTGGTCTGATGGAAAGAGGAGTTACCGTTTTATTTGTTAGTCATGATGCTCACTCTGTCAAGACTTTGTGTAATAAGGCTGTTTTTCTCCAAAATGGACAACTAGTAGATTATGGAGATTCAGCTAGGGTAGTTGGCAAATATGTCGAAATGCAAAGTATGCAGATGAATGATGATCTAAAAGAGATTGATACTAAGATTGAAGATAGTAAAACTTATGATGAATTGTCTAGAGAAGATATTCCTGTGGTTGTATCCCTTAAACCAAAGAATCTAGATATGAGTTTATCTCAAAGATTTGGAGATGGTAGAGCTACGATTCTAAATGCTGTGATTTTAGATGAAGATTTTAAGCCTACAAATGAGTTGATTGCCACAAAGGATTATTACATACAAGTTGCTATTAAATTTAATACTAGCCTTAGTACCTTTGTGATAGGGGCATCTTTGGCAAGTTTAGATGGGATCCAGCAAATAAGTTGTATAAACTCACAAGATTTTGTAACTTTTCCGAGTGTTAGTGAGGGAGAAGTTATTATTACAACAATTAAAGTAAATGTTCCATTAAAGGCGGGTAACTATGTTTTAAATGTTGGGTGTGAGTTTCCTAGTATACCTAATATAACTCATCAGTCTTTAGATGTAATAATGGCTTATGAACCTATTAAGGTCGTATTTGAGGCTCATAATAAGGGTTTTTCATCGAATTTTTATACAAAAGGTGAATACTTCTTAAATAAAATTGAGAGTTGATTATGTCAATTAAAATGCTTAAATTCAATGCTATAGGTGATGAAAGAGGCTCTTTGATTTCACTAGAGCAAAATAAAATTATTCCTTTTGATATCAAAAGAATGTATTACATTTTTGATACAAAATCTGATGTGCGTAGAGGGTTTCATGCTCATAGGAATTTACAACAGGTATTAATATGTGTATCCGGAAGTTGTAAAATATTGGTTGATAATGGAAGTGAAAAAGAAGTAATAAGTCTAAAGTCTCCAGATGAGGGTTTACTAATATCCGGTCTAGTGTGGAGAGAAATGTTTGATTTTTCAGCAGATTGTGTTCTTGTTGTTTTAGCTAACGAGTTCTATAATGAGAATGATTATATCAGAGATTATAAGACTTTTTTAAAAGAGGTTTCTAGTGAAAAAAACTAAAAAACTTATAATTGTGGGAAGTGGTGAAACTGCTTTAATTGCTTATGAATATTTTCATTATGATTCTGAGTATGAGGTAGTAGCGTTTAGCGTGAGCGAAAAATATCTACAAGCTACTAGTTTGTATAGCTTACCAATTGTTCCACTAGAAATTTTAGAAGAAAAATACTCTACTAGTAACTATGAAGTATATGTGGCAATAAGCTCTGGTAAGTTGAATAGAAATAGAACGGCAGTGTTTAATGAAGTAAAAGCTAAAGGCTATAAATGTGCTAGTTATGTTAGTTCAAAGGCTTTTGTTTGGAAAAATGTTGAAGTGGGCGAAAATTGTTTTATATTTGAGAATAATACATTACAACCATTTGTCAAAGTGGGTGATAATGTAACTATTTGGAGTGGTAATCATATTGGACATAATACTACTATAAAAAATAATTGTTTTATATCTTCTCATTGTGTAATTTCTGGTTTTTGTGAAATTGATGAAAATAGTTTTCTTGGGGTTAACTGCACTATTGAAAATAATATTAAAATTGCAAAAGATAGCTTTATCGGTGCTAGAACCCTGATACAGAAAGATACTCCTGAAAAAGCATTTTATCAAGAAAAACAAACAGAATTATCTAAAGTTGATAGTCATAGATTATTTAGAATTAAGGAATAGAAACTATTATGAAATGGGAAAAAAAAGGTTTGATTCATCACCCAAAATCTAATGCATCTTGGAATAAAAAATATGATATATTGCCGACACCATATTTCATTGAAAAAGATAATGTTATAAGGGTATTTTTTGGTACAACTGATGATATGAATTTTGGTAGAATAACATTTATAGATATTGATGCAGATAATCCACTAAATGTAGTATATGAACATGATGATTATGTGGTTGATTTAGGCAGAGATGGAACTTTTGATGATTGTGGGGTCGTACCGTCATCAATAATACGAAAAAATGACAGATATTACATGTATACAGTAGGTTTTCAAAGAACTGTCAAAACTCCTTATATGCTTTTTGCAGGTTTGCTAGAATCTTCGGATTTGAGAAGCTTTTCTAGAGTTTCAGAATCACCTATATTACCAAGAGTAGGACTACGTTGTATATCTCAAGGAGCCCCTTGTGTTATTTTTGATGGAGGAATGTACAAGATGTGGCACTGGTATGCTACAAAATGGATAGATGTAAATAACAAGAAATTTATGGACTATCATATAGGGTATGCTGAATCAACAGATGGCGTAAGCTGGAACATGCATGATGAATATTGTTTGAAACCAGAACAAAGTTTAAATGAGTTTGGAGTTGCGCGCCCATGGGTTTTTAAAGATGATGGTGTGTACCATATGTATTATTCTACTAGATATGTTGATAAGCTTTATAGAATAAGTTATGCGTATTCATTTGATGGTTTGAAATGGATTAGAACTAATCAAATACCTTTTGATGTAAGTGATAAAGGTTGGGATTCAGAGATGATCTGCTACCCATCTGTGCTTAAAGTGAAAAACAAATTATATATGTTTTATAATGGTAACAATAATGGTGAAACTGGATTTGGATATGCTGAGATGGTTGAGAAATAGATGAAATTAATTAGATATACCGCAGATAAAAAGCAGGATTGGGATCAATTTGTAGCTAATGCAAAAAATAGCCATTTTATGTTTTACAGGGATTATATGGACTATCATTCTGATAGATTTAAAGATTTTTCTTTAATGTTTTATGATGAAAAAGGAAAAATATTAGGACTACTTCCAGCAAATATTGGGGGTGATGTTTTGTATTCTCATCAAGGCTTAACATTTGGAGGTTTTTTAATAGATACAAACTTAAAAACAAAAAGTATGTTAGAACTTTTTAATGTTTTAAAAGGATATCTTTTAAAACAAAACATTAAAAAAATTATATACAAATGTATTCCATATATATACAGCAGTTTGCCAGCGGAAGAAGATCGTTATGCTCTTTATGTTAATGAGGCTAGTCTTATTAGGAGAGACGTAACAACTACAATCTTATTGGATAATAAGATTAAGTACCAAGAGCAAAGAAAGAGAGCTATAAAAAAAGCTTTTAAAAATGGACTTATCATTGAAGAATCATCTGACTATAATTCTTACTGGAGCATTCTTAGGGATGCATTGAGACATCAGCATAATGCAACGCCTGTGCATAATGAGGATGAGATTAAAAGATTAGCACAATTATTTCCAAATAATATAAAATTATTTGTAGTAAAAGACGATGAAAAGATTTTAGCAGGGACAGTTATATTTGAAAATTTAGATATAGTGCATACTCAATATCTTGCTAGTTCTGAACAAGGTAGAAAAGTAGGTGCATTAGATTTTGTATTAGACTATCTTATTTCTAATAGATATCAAAATAAAAAATATTTTGATTTTGGAATATCAAACGAAGATGACGGGAAATATTTAAATGAAGGGCTTATTGCTCAAAAAGAAGGTTTTGGTGCAAGAGCAGTTGTGCATGATTTTTATGAGATAAGGGTTTGAAAGATGATCAAATTTCTTGATTTACAACAAATAAATAAGCTATATCAGCAGGAATTAAAAGATGCTTGTGCTAGAGTTATTGATAGTGGTTGGTATATTCGTGGTAGTGAATGTGAAAAATTTGAGCAAGAATTTGCTAAATATTGTGGTACTGAGTATGCTATAGGAGTTGCTAATGGTTTAGATGCCTTGATTCTTATTATCAGAGCGTACAAAGAATTAGGTATCTTCAAGTCTGGCGATGAAATTATAGTACCAGCAAATACCTATATTGCAAGCATTTTGGCTATATCTGCTAATGATCTGGTGCCTGTGTTAGTAGAGCCTAATTTAAGTGATTACCTATTAGATACAGATAAAATTGAATTAGCTATTACAGCTAAGACAGTAGCTATAATGCCAGTACATCTATATGGTCAAACTTGTCAGATGGACAAGATAAATACTATAGCAAAGAAACATAATCTCAAAGTGATAGAAGACTCTGCTCAATCACATGGTGCATATTTTGCTGATAAGAGATCGGGTAATCTTGGTGATGTTAGTGGGTTTAGTTTTTATCCTGGTAAAAATTTAGGTGCATTAGGAGATTCTGGAGCGGTAACAACAAATGATAAAATTTTAGCAGATACTATTGTAGCTTTAGCAAATTATGGAAGTCATGAGAAATATAAAAATCTTTATAAAGGTATTAATAGCCGTCTAGATGAAATACAAGCTGCTATGCTTAGTATTAAACTTAAATATTTAAATGAAGAAATAAATTGTCGTAGAGAAATTGCAGAATATTATCTCTCTAATATTAAAAATGAAAATATTATTTTACCAAAGCTTAGGAAATTAGATAATCATGTTTGGCATGTGTTTGTAGTTAGAACAGCAAATAGAGATAAATTACAAAAATATCTACTAGATAATAACATTCAAACAGTTATTCATTATCCAACAGCTCCACATCATCAAGAAGCTTATAAAGAATGGAGTAATGACAATTATCCAATATCAGAGCAGATTCATAGTCAAGTTTTGAGTCTGCCTATAGGGCGCCATTTATCCAAAGAAGATATATTAACAGTAGTTGAAGTTTTAAATAGGTTCTAATCTATGAGTGACATAGAACAAAAACTTATAGAATTACTTGATAATATTAAACGACAAGTCACTATAGTAGATATAGAAGATCAAAGGTTATTTTTAGCTAGGATTTATGGAAATCTTTGCTGGATGAATAATATAAAACTTTTTGAGGATGATTACTGGGAAAAATTGTTTGTAAATGACTTATATGATAAATATTCAAAAATAATATCTATAGATAAACAAGTCAAAGATGAATTACATATAATAACAGAATGTTATCCATACGGTGGACATACTAGACTTTTAGAGAATATACTTAGAATTAGATGTGCGGGTGATGTGCTTATATCACGCGTTGAGTTTTCTTATAAAGAAAAACTATCTGTCTGGGACTCTTGTAATATTTATAAATTTCCTTCAAAAGATGCAAATATAGAAGATATAATATCAATCGCACAGAGCTATAAAATTATATATTTACATATCAACCCTGATGATATAATCTCGTCTGTAGCTGTTGGTATTCTAAAGAAAAAACTTATAAATAATATTAAAATAGTCTTTGTAAATCATGCAGATCACGTTTTTTCATTTGGACTTGAATATGTTGATCTTATAGCTGAAGTCGGATTAAATGGTTATAGTATTAATAAAAATTATAGAAAAAATAAAGGTCTCAAAAGCTTTTTTTTAGGCATTCCAATAGATTTTAGACATTTAGCAGAGGATAGAATAGGCTTTAATAAGCAAACAAAATTTACTATTATTAGTAGTGGTGCGGATTATAAGTATAAACCTTTTAAAGATTATAATTTTCCTAATTTTATAGAGAAATTAATCAGCACTAATATAGATTTTGAGCTAATTATATTAGGAGTTGATAAAAGTAAGAGTTATTGGAAGTCATTATACAAATATGAAAATATTAAATTATTAGAAAGTGTATCTTTTCCGGAGTATCAAAAAATAATATCCAAAGCTCATCTATGTTTAGATAGTTGGCCATATTTTGGAGGTACGGCTTTACCTAATGCTTGGATGAAAGGTCTTTGTGTAACAGGCTTATATGTTCCGATTATAGGTGTTAGTCCTATTCAGCAAGTGTGGTTTAGTTCAGATGACGAGTTATTGAAAGAAATTCAAAGTTTTTATCAAGACTATAAACAAAGTAAAATATATAAATTAAATACATCTAATGAGTTAAAAGAAGAATTTATTAAAAATCATAGTTTTGAAAATATAGGTGTTAGATTAGATAATGCACTAAAATCAGATAATGTAACTTTTGAATATTTTACCGATTATGATTTGTCAGAAAATGATAGTTTATTTTTTTATAAGATATGGAAAGCTGAAAGTAAAATTAATTTTGCAGAAGCTCATAAAGATTGGCTTGTTAATTATCTATTTAATAAAAATAAAAACTTAACTATGTCTAATAAAAATTTAGAAAATGAATTGAATAGAATTTATCACTCATGGAATTGGAAAATTATGATGCCTGTTAGAGTTTTTCTAAATATTTATAGAAAAGCATTTAAAATCAAAAATAAGCAGCAAAAAGATGAAAAAGATGAAAAAGATTAAAGTAATCCTATCCGTGTTATTTCCAATAGGTAGTATGCGAAGAGAAATAATTAGTAAAGTCTATCGTAAGATAAAGCCTCGTAGTGAACAAGAAATTATCAAAAATAGTCTTTTCAAGGGAGGGAAGAGTTATATAGATAGTAAAGAAACTATAGTATTAGTATCTCATCAATCTTCTGCAACGGGAGCCCCACTACTTGGATTAAATATAGGTAAAAATCTGAGTGGTAAATATAATTTAATTAATTATGTGATGGAAAAATCAACAATTCATGATTCATTTTTAGATGATTGTTTTTTACTTGTTGATGCTACTAATATTAATAACAATTTGATAGTACCACGAATATTTGACTATTTGAACACTAAATATCATTTAAAAGTAGTCATATGCAATTCTGTAGTTACTCACTCAGTTTTAAGTGTAGCAAGAGATTTACGAATTCCAGCATTATCATTAATACATGAATTCACTGGATACAGGGTTCCATCTGGCATAATGCGCGATAATATCATAGCTGCAGATAGAGTTATTTTACCAGCAAAAATTGTTCAAGACTCTCTAACAGATTATTTGAAAGATGTTGAGATAATATCAAATTTTCCTAAGAATATCTCGATTTATCCGCAAGGTAAACTTCCTTTTATACCAAAAACGTATGGTGATTCAGATAGTGTAAGCCAAATTTTACAAAAAATAGATATTCGTAATAAAGATGAATATAAAATCATTGTAGGAGCGGGATCTATAGATATTAGAAAAGGTGTAGATTTATTTATCTCCATAGCTAGATATACTAAGCAAAACTATAAGGGTAAGTGTAAATTTGTTTGGGTTGGTGATGGTCTAAGAGAATCTGATTATGCATATTCATATTGGCTGCAACGAGAAATAAAAATATTTGATTTAGTTAATGACTTTATTTTTCTCGAACATCAACAAAGTCTAGATACAATTTTTTCAATAGCAGATATATATTGTTTGACATCAAGAATGGATCCATTTCCAAATATTGCTATTGATGCATTAGAAGCTAATTTGCCAATCGCTTGTTTTAAGGATGCCTCAGGTACGGTTGAGTTTTTAGAGAAATATAATGCTGAGTCTATAATTGTAGATTATCTAGATACATACCAATTGGGTCATGAGATCGCAAATTATTTAACAAAAAATACAAATAAAACAAATATAAATGCTGAACTAGTGAAAGAGTACCTAGACTTTGATAAATATATTAAATTTTTACTAGAAAAAATAGATGAATGTTGTGAATATAGTACAGAAAATCTAAAAATATCAAATAAGTTGAAAGAGTCTGAATTTTTTGATAATAAATTTATAGGATTATCTGCACTAAAATCTGCTTCAACTTATTTTTATACATTAGTACATAGAAAAGGTTTACATAGATTGACATCAAATCCTTGTCCAGGCTTTTCTAATCTTAAGTGGATTTTAGAAAATGGTGATGGTGAAACCGGCGTTCCTTTGTATGATGCACTTAATAGAGGGATTTATACGACTCATGAATGTTATAGATTACCTATAAATAGTGAAAAAAATATATCTCTTAAATTTGCAATACATCTCCATTTATTTTATATAGATCTTGCTGATGAGTTTAGTAAGTATTTTAAGTTGCTTCCAAAAGGATATGACTTATATATTACTGTTATAGACAGTAATAAGTCAGAGTTTATTAAAGAGAAGTTTAGTGGTTGTGGAGCTGCTAATGTTGAGATTGTAGCAGTAGATAATATTGGTAGAGATATTGCACCAATGATATTTGGTTTAAAAAATCAGTTGCTTAATAGAGGATATGATATTGTGGGTCATTTCCATAGTAAAAAAACGGTTAATGCCCATGATAATTTAGGAGATAAATGGAGAGCTTATTTACTAAATAATTTAATAGGTGATAATGAACAAATATCCAACTCTATACTTAATTTATTCAATGATGAAAAAATAGGCCTAGTTTTTCCTGAGGATAGAACTTATATAGATATTGGTGAAAACAAATTTTATGTTGATGAGTTGAGTCAAGTTATTGGATTGGGAAAAATTTGTGAAACACCCTTATTCCCTTTAGGTAATATGTTTTGGGCAAGAGTAAATGCTATTAGAGATATTTTTTCTCTTAGTAAAGATATAATTCTACAAGAAGAACCTTTACCTCGTGATGGTAGTTATATGCATGCATTAGAGAGGATAATGCCAAATATAGTCGAGAAAAATGGTTATAAATACGTGACTGTTTATAAGGAAGGTACATCGTGGTAGTTGGAGGTGGCCAGTTAGCACATGCTTTTCAAAGTTATCAATTTAATGATAACGTAGTTATTTTTGCTAGTGGGGTTTCGAACTCTAATTGTACAGATCAATGTGAATTTGATAGAGAGAGAAATCTTTTAGAAAGAGTCTTGAAAAATAATTTAAACAAAAAGATGGTTTATTTTAGCAGTTGTGCATTATCTGCTAATGATTATCCTAAGAGTGCATACTATGAACATAAGATGCGGATGGAGGATTTGATAAAAAAGCTTTCAAATAAATACTTTATCTTTAGACTTCCTCAACTTTTTGGTAGTTTAAAGTCGCATAATACTATAATAAACTACATCTATCATTCTATTAAAAATAACCAAAAATTTAATGTTTATTCAGATGCATATAGATATGTTATTGAAGTTGATGATGTTAAGAAATTTGTAGATTTATATTTAATAAGTGGTGAATTATGTTCTACTATCGATATTGCAAACCCTTATAGATATAAAGTTTTAGAAATTGTAGAAATATTTGAAAGCCTTATGAATAAGAAGGCTAATATTACAATTTTACAGAGAAAAGATAAATATATTTTGGACCTTGGTAAGCTATACAATTTTATTGAGAGAAATAATCTTAATATTGAGTTTGGCGAAAGTTATCTAAAAGATAAGCTCGGTAAAAAAATAATAGATTAAAATAAGTTCAAAGAATAATGCATCAAAGAGTCATTTATTATGAATTTGTTTGTGACTATAATAGTTTGTAGGTTATCAGTTTGTTAAATTAATAATGTCAAAAATAAAAAATGAAAAACAAATAGTAGCGCAATGGCAAAAAAACTACCCATTGGTAAGTATATGTTGCACAGCATATAATCAAGAAAAATATATCGAAGAAGCTTTAAAAAGTTTTTTATTGCAGGAAACCAGTTTTCCATTTGAGATAATAATAAGTGATGATTGCTCAACTGATAGAACTACAGAAATTTTAAGACGTTATGTTAAACAATATCCAAATATTATTAGATTAATTTATCAAGAAAAAAACCAGTATTCAAAAGGTGCGCTACCTATCAGAGATTTTATTTTACCTGAGGTTAAGGGTAAATATATAGCTTTATGTGAAGGTGATGATTATTGGATAGATGTTACTAAGTTACAACAACAAGTTGATTTTCTAGAGCAGAATATAGAATTTATAGGTTGTGGTCATAATACTAGATTTCTAATTAATGGAGAGTTAACGGATAGATTATTTGTAGATTCTAATAATAAAAAAGATAGTTATATATTTGAAGATTTTATAGATTCAGCATATTTACATACTACATCTTTGGTCTTTAGGTATGATTCTAAATATAGAGATCAAATTGATGAATATCTTGCTAAATATTCATCTGTTAAGCGTAATGATGTCTATATGTTGTTAGTGTTCTCAAAATTTGGATCCATAAAATATATAGATAAAATCATGTCGGTTTATAGAATGAATGATGGTGGTATATGGAGTGGTGCAAATGAGCAAGCACAACTTATTATGTTTCTACATGGATGTGTCGATTTTAGTTATATTTTTGGTGATGAGTATAAGGATAAGTTTCTTTATTCATTTGCTAATACTTTTAGTGAAAATCTAGATACTTGTACATCTTGTTTTGTATCAGAAGTTTTGAATGAACTTTCGGAAAGAGACTTAAAAGTTGTAGTAGAAAGTTTTGCAAAATTCAAAAAACAAGATAATGAGACAATAAAAAATTGTAGTGAATATATAGATTTTTTAGAAAAGCAAGTAAATGATAATAGTCTTAGATCTTTTATTGTAAAACTAATGAAAGTTGTTAAGATATATCCTGTAATCAAAAATATAAAAGCAAAGATTTTCAAATAAAAATAATTTAACATTATTGGTTTTAGAAGGGAAAAAATGAAATTTTCTATAGTAACAGTATCATATAATTCTGAGAAATATATTGAAGAGACTATCTTGAGCGTAATTACTCAAAGGGGTGATTTTGATATTGAATATATCCTAGTAGATGGTAAATCAAAAGATAGTACTTGTGATATTATTCAAAAGTATGTAGATAAACACAACAAAGGTGAGCTTGATATATTTTGTAATAGTCTAGATATCAAGTTTATATGTGAGAAAGATGATGGCATGTATGATGCTTTATCAAAAGGGTTGTCTATAGTAACTGGTGATATAATTGCATATATAAATTCAGATGATTTTTATCTACCAAATGCTTTTAAAGCGATAGCTGCTGAGATGAGAAAACATGGCGAAAAAGCACAATGGATCAATGCTAAAAACACTTGGTATAACAAGGATGGTATTATCGAAAATTCTATGCTGCCTTTAGTACCATCAAGAAAAAGAATCCTAAAAGGTATTCATGGTACTAGTTTGCCATCGATACAACAAGAGTCAACTTTCTGGACAAAAGCATTACAAGATAAGATGGATATGAAAAAGTTTGCTGAGTATAAACTAGCAGGCGACTTTTTTATGTGGCATGAGTTTGCAAAACATGCAAATTTACATATATGTAATAGCAATGTTTCGGGATTTAGACATCATGAGACTAACAAAAGCCATGATCTAAGTGGTTATATGAACGAGTTTTATGATATCGTTGGTGGCAAGCCAAGAAAGAGTATTTTTGATTTATGGCATATTTTTATATATAAGTTTTATGTCAAATACACTTCAGATAATATGATTAGAAGGCATAACGAATATGTTAGAATATTTAGACATATAGGCTACAAGCTCAGCGAAAAACTAGGTAAGAAAAGTCACTAAAATATCTTTGGAGCTATCCTTGTCAAACTCTCAAATTCAAAATGTAAAATATCCTTTAGTTACCGTTATAACCGTTGTATATAATGCCAAAGAGCTTCTAGAAGAGACTATTTTAAGTGTATTAAATCAGACATATTCAAATATTGAGTATATTATAGTTGATGGAGGCTCTTCTGATGGTACGCTTGAGGTCATCAAAAAATATCAAGATAAAATTTCTAAGTATATTAGTGAACCAGATCAGGGTATCTATGATGCTATGAATAAAGGTATAGCATTATCTAAAGGACAGTGGTTAAACTTTATGAATGCGGGAGATAGCTTTTATTCTAATGATGTTTTGCAAAAGGTATTTGAGCACGAATTTTCAAAAGATGAAGCAGTCATTTATGGAAATACTGATATTGGTCATAAAATTCTAAAATATAAACTTGAACTAAATTTGAGGGATATGGCACAAGGAATGATGCTGTGTCATCAGTCGACTTTTTATAGGTTAAACAAAGCGATAAAATACAATCTTAAATACAGAATATGTGCAGACCAAGATTTTACAATGCAGTATTTTAAGCTTGGTAAAAAATCTAAATATTTAGATATGACTATTTCTAAGTATGATCTTGATGGTATATCATCACAAAACTTAAACAAGATTCTCAAAGAAAAGTTTCAAATAAATAAATCTTATAATCTTTCATATCTACCTGTAATTAAGAGCTATATTATTTCACTGTTGGTTAAGCTACGCAGCTACTTTAGGGGTTACTAAAAGCTAGTATTGTTATATCATATAGTTAGATGGATTTAATTAAAGGCAAGATAAACATCATGTATGATTATGTTATAGTCACTCACATTCCAGCTTTTTATAAGGTTAACTTGTATAATCAGTTAGCTAAGAAGCTAAGTATCTTTGTTATTTTCTTAGCCTCGAATACAAATGAAAAAAGAGCTGATGATTTTGTTGCTTTAGATAATGTATCTTTTAAGTATCAAGTTTTATTCTCAGGTAACTTACAACAGCGAAATTCTTCAGCGAATATCAAAAGATTAAGAAGTATCTTAAAAAGTACTCAATATAAAAGAATATTGGTAAGTGGTTGGGATTTGCGTGAGTTTTGGTATGTTGTATTTGCTAATTGTAAAAACAAAAATTGTCTAGCCCTTGAGTCAACTATCAATGAAAGTAAGACAACAGGAATACAAGCATTAATAAAAAAAATATTTATATCGCGAATATCTACAGTTTTCGCATCAGGTAGTCTGCATCGAGAATTATTACTAAAACTTGGATATCGTGGGGATATAAAAATTACCAAAGGTGTTGGTATTATCAACAAACCAAGCTTTAATAAAGAAGTAAGAGAATATCAAAAAAAGTTTCTTTATATTGGAAGATTATCAGCCATTAAAAATTTAAAAATATTAGTTCAGGTGTTTAATAGCCTAAAAGATTATAGTCTAACCATAATTGGAGAGGGTGAGCAGAGAGAGTATTTACAAAAAATCGCTAATGATAATATTGTGTTTAAATCAGCTATTGAGAATAAGAAACTTAAAAATGAATTTCTTAATCATGATGTTTTTGTGCTACCTAGCTTGGTTGAACCATGGGGATTGGTAGTTGAAGAGGCATTTTATTTTGGTTTGCCTGTGATTATCAGTCAAAACTGTGGTGCTAGAGATATTGTCAGAAATAATGTAAATGGTTATTGGATAGATCCACAAAATATTGATGAACTAATTTCATTGATACAAGCAATTAGTTCAGATAAATATCATGAGCTTATTGCTGGTGTGGAGAAATTTTCTCTAAATGCAAAGGATATTGAGCAAGTTGAGGCTTATTTATGAAAATTCTGATTATCCATAACCGCTATCAGTCAAATAATATTGGTGGTGAAGATATAGTTTATGATAATGAGTTAAAGTCCTTGCGAGAATTACATGGTGAAAATAATGTTTTGGCGTATCAGGTTTATAATGACGATATTAGCAAGTTTAGCTTATTATTTGGGATATGGTTTTCACGCAAACATTATCAAAATATTACAAAAATAGTTAGAGATAATAATATTGATATAGTTCATGTACATAATTTTTTTCCATTACTAACGCCAAGTGTTTTTAAAGCAGCTAAAAAAGCTGGTGCTAAAGTAGTGCATACACTTCACAATTATAGGCTATGGTGTATATCTGGAATTCTGTATAGAGATGGCTTTGGTATATGTGAATTATGTACCAAAAGTAAGTTGCCTATTTTTGGTATCAAAAATAAGTGCTACAGGAAATCACGATTACAAAGCTTGGTTGCTCAGTCAGCATTTAGTTTTTACAGACTCTTCAGAATGTTTAAGAATATTGATTATTATTTTGTGTTGACGGATTTTCAAAGGCAAAAGATCAAAGAGCTAGGTATTCCAAGCCATAAAATTATCCTCAAACCAAATAGTATCTCTTTGGCTGTTGATCAACATATTCAAAAAACTAAACAAAACTATATTTATGTGGGTAGGCTTGAAGAATCTAAGGGCATATTTGAGCTTCTTGATACATGGAGATCTTTAGATGATAAGTTTGTGTTGACAGTGGTTGGCGATAGTCCCGATAGTGATGAGATAATTAAAAAATACACATCTAAAAACATTATTTTTAAAGGAAAATGTACTAGGGAAAAGACGCTATCTTTGATTTCACAATCAAAATATCTAATTCAACCATCTGTTTGGTATGAAACATTTGGTTTAACAATAATAGAAGCTATGAGTTTTGGTGTTCCTGTTATTGCTTTTGATATTGGTACGCGTAGAGATTTTATTAAAAATCGAGAAAATGGCTTTATAACCGCAAAAGAAGATTTACAAAGAGCTATACGAAACTCTTATGATTATAGTAATTATGAGTTGATGAGTCAAAATGCAAAAAATACTGCAAAGCAATATCAAAATGACTATATAATAGTTAAGCAGTTAGAGATTTATAAAAATATTTTAGAAGGTTGATAGTTTGAAAGTATCGATAATTACAGTTTGTTACAACTCTGCAGAGACTATTGAAAAGACAATTCAGTCAGTAATTTCACAAAGCTATCAGGATATTGAATATATAATAATTGATGGTGGTAGTTATGATGGCACTTTGGACATATTGGCAAAGTATCGCTCTAAGTTGTCAAAAGTAGTAAGCGAATCAGATGATGGTATCTATGATGCTATGAATAAAGGTATTGCTTTAGCAACTGGGGATATCATTGGTATCTTAAATAGTGATGACTGCTATAGTAATAGTGATGTTATAGAGAGTGTTGTGAGTGCGTTTAGGCAAAATGATAAAGATATGCTTTTTGCAGATTTGAAATTTGTTAATGACAATGATAAGATTTTGCGTTATTACTCAGCTAAGCGTTTTACTCCAAAGAGATTGGAGTTTGGAATTATGCCACCACATCCAACACTTTTTGTCAAAAAAGCTATTTATCAAAAATATGGAGTCTACCGCTTAGATTTCAAGATTGCTGCAGATTATGAGATCTTTGTGAGATTCTTGCTGGTGAATAGACTTTCGTATACATATTTAAATAAATGTATAATTAATATGTTGGTAGGTGGTGTTAGTACTAGTAGTTTACAAAGTAAAAAGATTATTAACCAAGAAACGATGAAAGCTCTTGAGTTAAATGGTATCAAGGCAAATTATTTATGTATTTCGACTAAGTATGTCACTAAAATACTAGAAATACTAAAAGGTCGACTATTAAACTATTTTAAGAAAAACTAAATTTATAAGTATATAAGACTATTTCGGGAGATTCGTGTGGAAAAAGTAGTTATAAAAGATGTTATTAACTCTAGTGGTGTGAAGTTCGGTACTAGTGGGGTTAGAGGTTTAGTTGTAGCAATGACTGATAAAATTTGTTGGCTATATACTAAAGCTTTTATTCAGTTTTTGGAGCAGAAGTACTCAATAACTAAAGGTACAAAGATTGCCATAGCTCATGATCTGCGTGATAGTAGCCCTAGAATAACTAAGGCTGTGATTAAGGCCGTTCTAGATGGTGGCTATGAACCTGTGTATTGTGGAGAGATTCCATCTCCAGCTGTGATGCTATATGGTATTTCTAATCAAATACCATCAGTTATGGTTACAGGTAGTCATATTCCAGAAGATAGAAATGGTATCAAGTTTAATACTCCTTACGGAGAAGTTCTCAAAGAAGATGAGGAAATAATTGTCAGCCAAGCGATTACGGTTGATGATAATACTTTTGATGAAAATGGGATGTTTTTGCAAAAAATAGAACTACCAAGAATCTGTAATCAAGCACATGTACAGTATGTGGATAGATATTTAGATTTCTTTCCACAAAATTGCTTGTCAGGTAAGACTATTGGATTGTATGAGCATTCATCTGTAGGGCGTAAGATAGTCAAAGAAATTCTTGAAAAGTTAGGCGCTAAGGTTATCTTGCTAGGCTTCTCAGAAAGATTTGTATCTGTAGATACCGAAGCAATTCGACAAGAAGATGTGAAGCTTGCAAAACAGTGGGCTAGCGAGTATGAGATTGATAGTATCGTATCAACAGATGGTGATGCTGATAGACCTCTAGTTAGTGATGAGTATGGTAATTGGCTAAAAGGCGATATTCTAGGTGTGTTGACAGCTAAATATCTCCAAGCTGACATTATTGCTACTCCTGTTAGTAGTAATACTGTAGCAGAAAAGATAGGTTATTTTAGTAATGTGATCAGAACTAAAATTGGTTCGCCGTATGTAATTGCTGCTATGAATGAGCTACTTGCTAATAATCAAAGTGCTGTAGTTGGATATGAAGCAAATGGAGGATTTCTATTAGCTAGTGATATATCAAGAGATGACAAAGTCCTAAAAGCATTAGCTACAAGAGATGCTGTGATACCGATGCTTGCTGTGATGATGCTATCTATTAATGCTAATAAAACAATTTCAGAACTTTTATTTGACTTACCATCTCGATATACAGCGAGTAGTAAGATTGATGATTTTGCCACTGAGAAAAGCCAAGAAATACTGAAATCAATATTAGCAGGCGAATCCGATCTTTTAGATAAAGTTATATCAGAGCATTTTGATGGTAAAAATAGCATTCAAAATATCGATACTACAGATGGTGTTAGAGTAACTTTGACTAATCAAGATATTGTCCATCTTAGACCGTCAGGTAATGCACCAGAGTTAAGGTGTTATACAGAAACTACTACTGAAGAATCAGCTAAGAAACTTAATCAGTGTTGTGTTGATTTGATTAATAATATTCACTAATACTAACTTAATAATACTAAATTTCTATTTGAATTTAATCTCATGAAATTTGATTTCTAAGAACGATAAAAAGATAAAAATAGGTTGATAGATAAAAAAATGACCTAGGTTTAAATAGCTCCTCTTTTCATAGTCTCAAAGAACTCTTCATTAGTTAGTGAGCCTTTCATTTTTTCTGTTAGGAATTCCATAGCTTGAACATCTTCCATACCACCAAGAATCTTACGCAGTACCCAAAGTTTTTGTAGTTCTTCTGGAGTCGTGAGAAGCTCTTCTCTACGTGTACCAGATCTATCAAAGCTAATAGCAGGGAATACACGACGCTCAGCAATTTTACGATCAAGGTGAAGTTCCATATTACCAGTACCTTTGAATTCCTCAAAAATAACCTCATCCATCTTAGAGCCTGTTTCTACAAGAGCTGTTGCAATGATTGTTAAACTACCTCCCTCAGCAGTATTACGTGCAGCACCAAAGAATCTCTTAGGCTTTTGCAGAGCATTTGCCTCTACACCACCTGATAGTACACGACCTGATGCTGGAGATACAGTGTTATAAGCACGAGCAAGTCTTGTGATTGAGTCAAGTAGAATTACTACATCTTGTTTGTGCTCTACTAATCTTTTTGCTTTTTCAATTACAATTTCAGCTAACTGAACATGGCGTGCTGCAGGCTCATCAAATGTTGATGCTACTACCTCACCACGCACTGAGCGTTGCATTTCTGTAACTTCTTCAGGACGCTCATCGATTAGTAGCATAATTAAGTTACATTCAGGATGATTTTTGGCAATTGATGTTGCAATATTTTGCATCATGATTGTCTTACCAGTTTTTGGAGGAGCTACGATCAAACCGCGCTGACCTTTACCAAATGGTGCAGCTAAATCAATAACTCTCGCAGTTATATCTTCGCTTGAGCCGTTACCTATTTCCATAGTTAGTCTTTCTTTAGCGTATTCTGGAGTTAGGTTTTCAAATAGGATTTTTTTTCTAGCTAATTCAGGTGAATCAAAGTTAACACTGTCAATATGCTTTACTGCAAAGTATTTTTCATTATCACGAGGTGGGCGAATTTTACCAACTATACTATCACCAGTTCTTAGATTTAGCTTTCTGATAAAAGCAGGTGAAACGTAGATATCATCAGGAGATGCAAAATATGAACTATCAGAAGATCTTAGGAAGCCATAGCCATCTTGTAGAACTTCTAAAATACCTTCACCATATATGTCTTCGCCTTTGTCTGCATGGTATTTAAGAATTGAGAAAATAAGTTCTTGTTTTCTTGCGCGAAGTGATTCAAGATCTAGACTTTGAGCTATGTCCATTAGCTCATTAACAGATTTATACTTTAATTCATTTAAGTTCATTTGATTCTCTATTTATAAAAAATAATATTGATCTAACTAATTATAGATATTTGTCTACGATTGAGATTAATTGAGTCTTTTGTACTACACCAACTTTAGTTTCTTTGTTTTCGCCATCTTTGAAAACCATAAGAGTAGGTACACCACGCACACCAAATTTCATTGCCGTTTCTTCGTTGTCATCGATATTTATTTTGCATACTTTAACTTTATCGCCGTAATGTTCAGCAACTTGCTCTAGTATTGGAGAAAGCATTTTGCAAGGGCCACACCATGGAGCCCAAAAATCTAATAATACTGGAGTATCACTATTTAATACTTCGCTTTCGAACTGGCTATCTAATATATCGATACATTTTGACATGCTTTGATTTTCCTTTAAGTTTTTTGATTCTAAAACTGATTAAGCAGAAGCTTCTGCTGTATTTTGATAATTTTATAGGAAGTTAAATTAATTGCTAGTTATTATAAACAAAAAAACTTCTTAGACAAATTTTTTTAGCTATTTTACAGATATTTTTTTATAATGGGGATAGTTATAAAAATAAGCTTTTGTTTTGTATGTCAAAGATAGTCGCAACAGTAGATTTAGGTTCAAATAGTTTTCATATGCTGATAAGTGAAATCAAGCCTGATGGTGAGGTTGTTACATTATCAAAACAAAAGCAAAAAGTACAGCTAAGAGCGGGTCTTAATAACAATCTAACCATTAGTAAAGATGCTCAAGAGAGAGCTATTGAGTGCTTGGAGTTTTTTGCTCAAGAAATTCAAAAATATAAAGTTGAGCATGTAAAAGCTGTAGGCACATATACTCTTAGAAAAGCTAAAAATAATATAAAAGGTTTTAAAAAGAAGTTAGATAAAGCTCTAGGAACTAAAATTAAGATCATTTCTGGTCCTGAAGAGGCGCGTTTGGTGTATGTTGGTGCTAGAGATAATCATGATGCTAAGCAAAAAACCTTAGTTATAGATATCGGAGGAGGCTCTACTGAACTTGTGATTGGAAGAGGTGACAAAATACTAATTGCTCGTAGCTTAGATATGGGTTGCGTGGGTATGCAAAAAGATCACTTTAGTAACGAGAAGCTTGATTTTGCTAATTTCTATGCAGCTACTGCTATGGCAAAAGAAATACTCTCTCCTATTTTAAGTAAATATAAGAGAATTAGCTGGAGCAATGTCTTAGGTTCTTCAGGAACTATTATTGCAGTGGTCGGAATTTGTCAAGAGATCACTGGAAACTGTATTGTTACCAAAGAATTTTTGAATAACCTGATTACAATGATGATGGATAAGCGAGAGGTTGAGCATATTCGCTTTGAGGGTTTGAGAGAGGATAGAGAAAGCGTTTTGGCTGGGGGTGTGGCAATTTTGTATGCTATTTTTGATTGTCTTGGAATTTCTGAAATGAAGTTGTCTAATGGCGCAGTGCGTGAAGGCATGCTATATGAGCTTGTTAAACGTAAGTACAAGATTGTTATAGATTAGAATAATTAAGAGCGTTAGTTAAAAATCAAAAAAGGATTTGTTTAGATGAAGTATATTCCATTGGCAGCTCGATTAAGACCTCAGAGTATTGAGGAAGTGATAGGTCAAGAGCATATACTATCAAAAAATGGATCATTAACAAAAATTTTGGCAGGTGATGGGATTTGCTCGCTGATACTATGTGGAAAACCAGGTGTTGGTAAAACTACCTTGGCCAAAATAATAGCTAGTTCTAAGCAATTAGAGTTTTTTGAGCTATCTGCAGTTGATTCTGGCGTTAAGGATGTTAAAAAAATAATAGCAGATAATCAACATTTAGGTAGTTTTGTACTATTTTTAGATGAAATCCATAGATTTAATAAATCACAACAAGATTTACTTCTACCTTATGTTGAGTCAGGCAAAATTATTTTAATTGGAGCAACTACTGAAAATCCTACATATTACTTAAATAATGCTCTAGTTTCACGAGTATTTATTTTGCGATTGAAAAGACTGAATATTTCAGAGACTCATAAGGTTATTCAAAGAGCTATAACCAAGGATGAATTATTAGCAAAATATTCTTTTGAAATAGATGATGATTTATACAATGCTATACACAATTATAGTGAAGGGGATTGTCGTAAAATTTTAAACTTGCTTGAGAGGATGTTTTTAATTAGTGATAGAGCTAATAAGATTAATCTTGATAAGGATCTTTTTGATCAAGCTGTTGGAGAGGCTTCGAGAGATTTTCACCGTGAAGGTAAGGAGTTCTATGAGCAGCTATCGGCTTTTCATAAGTCTGTCAGAGGTACTGATCCTGATGCGGCTATATTTTGGTTGAGTGTAATGTTAGATAATGGCGCTGATCCTCTAGTTATTGCAAGAAGAATGTTGTGTATAGCTTCAGAAGATATCGGTAATGCTGATCCTCAGGCTTTGAGAGTTGCCATAGATGCTTGGAATGCTTATGAAAAGTTGGGTATGCCAGAGGGAAGGTTGGTTTTGTCGCAGGCGGCTATATATTTAGCAGTAGCGCCCAAGAGTAATGCTTGCTATAAGGCGCTAGCAGATGCCCAGCAGATAGTTAAAAGTTTGGGCAATATTGAAGTTCCTCAGCATCTTAAAAACTATAAAGATAGTAATTATTTATATCCACATAACTATGCTAATGCTTATGTAGTACAGCAATATCTACCTAAAAATATTACACAAACCTTTTATAATCCAACAGTAGCCGGTTTTGAATCTAAAATAAAAACTAAGCTAGACAGTATAAGTAAAATCAAGAAGTTATAATTAAGCTATTAAAATTTTGTATTTGTATGTTATAATCTTTGGAATTAAATTATATCTAATAAAATTATAACTAGGTTTTATACTGCTATGGCATTGGAAAATTTACTACATCCTACTAATATTAAAATTGATGAATATGCGAAAAATGCTACTAAGTTTTCTTTTGAAGCTCTAGAGAGAGGTGTTGGCTATACTCTTGGTTACGCGCTAAAGCAGACTATGCTTTATTCTGTACATGGTGCATGTGTTACTAGTGTGAAAATTAATGATGGTAAAGTTGTTTCTCTAGATGATGTGATTCCATGTGATGAGACTGTTGCTGATATCATCTTAAATGTTAAAGCACTTCCTGTGACTTTAGCAGAAGGAGTTGATACAGGAGTGATCACTTTTGACTTATCAGGCTCAGAAGAAGAAGTATTTTCAGAAGAGGCTAAACTATCTGAAGGTTTAGTAATTACAGAAGAAGTATTTATCTGTAGCTATAATGGCGGTAAGAAGCTTAAAATCGAAGCTAAAGTAGAAAAAGGGATTGGCTATAGACAAGCCCAAGAGAATTTCAAAGATGGTGAATTTCTTTTAGATGCTACTTTTTCTCCAGTGTCGTTCTGTGATTATGAGATCAAAGATGCCCGTGTAGGTAGACGTACAGATCTAGATAGGCTTGAACTTAATATCAAGACAAATGGTAATGTCAGTTGTGAAGAAGCTCTAAGAATAGCTGCTACAAAAATACAAAATCAACTAAGAAATATCGTTGATGTTGAAGAAATAAATAAAGGGATTTTTGTAGAAGATCCTACTAAAGATATAAATCCTCTTTTATTGAAGCATGTTGAAGAGTTAAACCTTACAGCGAGATCTTCAAACTGTCTAAAAGCTGTTAATATTAGATTGATTGGTGAACTTGTACAAAAGACAGAAAATGAGCTTCTTAAGGCACCAAATTTTGGTAAGAAATCATTGACAGAAATCAAAGATAAATTATCAGAACTTGGTTTGTTTTTGGGTACAATGATTGATAATTGGCCTGAAGATCTGTAATATATAAGAACTACTCTTGCCGGAGTGGTGAAATTGGTAGACGCGCCGGATTCAAAATCCGGTTCTGGCAACAGAGTGCCGGTTCGAGTCCGGCCTCCGGCACCACCTTATTATAAGCACTCCACTTATACTTTCATAATGTCCCTATCTCATAAATTTTATATACAGAAGAGAATTGGTGTATGAAAAAACCTAACTTTAATATAGTAGTAATTGCGATCATAACTATTATGGGTATGGATCTTATTGATACAACTGTTATGAATAATATCTTACCTAAGATAGCAGAAAGCCTTCATACTACACCTGAATTTCTAAAAACGGGTATCAGTATTTATATGATTGTTATGGGGATGTTTCTGCCTCTTAGTTCATGGATGGCTGAGAAGATTGGCTTTAGATATACTTTAATGTTTGCAGCGTCAGGTTTTGGATTATTTTCATTACTATCTGGATTAGCAATGACTGATACTCAACTTTTTACATTTAGAGCAATTCAGGGCTTGTTTGCAGCATTTTCAGCGCCTGTAGCAATGCTTGCTTATCTAAAGCTTTCGGAGAATATGCTCGAGGGAACAGCTACATTATCTAACTATACTTTGATAATGGCTATATCTGGACAAATTATAGGTGGTATCTTTGCATCTATATCACCAGAATCATGGCGTTTAGCATTTGTAATGCAGGTACCATTTGCTTGTTTTGCAGTTGTTGCTATATATAAATATTTTCCACAACAAATATCAAGTAATCAAAAACAGAGAATTGATTTTGTTGGTCTTTGTTTGTTAGGTTTCTCAATATCTGCACTTTTTATATTAAGTGAAATTCTTTTAAAAGACATTGAGGTGTCAATTAAAATATATCTTGGTATATGTGTAGCATTATCGATTTTTTTATATGCTATTACATACAGAAAAATCAGAAATCCAATAATTGACTTAAGTATCTTTAGTAATAAAAATTTTACGATAGCTTTTGTTTCAAACTTTTTGTGTAGACTAACAACTTACTGGGTGTTCTTTGCTTGGCCGGTTGTTTTATATCATCTTAGTCATTTGAATACGATATACATATCTATTATGTCTGTGTGTTTGATGATTGGTACTATTATTTCTAAAAAAACTGCCAAACAGGTAGTTTATTTATATGGCTACAGAACGTGTATGGTGTTAGGTTTGCTTGGTGTATCTTCAGTGATGTTAATCTCAATTTTATTTGATATTCACTATAATTATATTACATTCTGTGCTGTTGCTATGGGATATGGATTTGTATTGGGTATGTATCAAACATCATCAAATGCAGTGATGTATGCAGTAGCTGATAAAGATAAGTTAGATAGTGTTAATACTCTTAAGAGCTCTGGTAATATGATTTCATCAGCATTTGCTTTGACTATCTTTACTATAACTTATGATATTTATTATAAATATGATATTAACCACCATTGGTTAGATAGATTTGTGAATGTTTTTACCCAAAGTTATTATCATGTTGTAGTTACAGCGGCATTGGCACAGATTGTTTTAGTTGTATGGATAATTTTAAAAATGGATAACATTAAAGAAACTCTTCAAAAATAGTCTTGCTCGATAAATAGTTTTTGTATCATCAATAATTTATAATAGTGATAACGATTAAATAACTCAAATATAGTCAATTATGATAATAGATTCGCATTGTCATCTAAATTACTTGAAACTAGAAGGTATAAGCCTCGAGCAGATTGTTAATAATGCAAAAACTGCTGGCGTTGAAAAAATTGTTTCAATAGCTGTTGCATGGGATGAAATTACCGATATAGAAAAAATTACAGAAAATTTTGATAATGTATATCATTCTGTAGGAGTTCATCCTAGTGAGCTTGATACATACCAACCAAGTGTTGATGATATCATAGCGCGTTCACAACATAATAAATGTGTTGCTATAGGCGAGACTGGTTTAGACTACTATTATAATAGTAGTGATACTAGAGAAGCCCAGATAAATAAATTTGTAAATCACATGCAAGCAGCAAACGAGGTTAATAAATCTGTTATTATCCATACAAGATCTGCAAAACAAGATACGCTTGATATATTAAAAAGTGAAAATGTCGAGAAGTGTGGAGGAATATTACATTGCTTCACAGAAGATTATGATATGGCAAAAAAAGCTTTAGATATGGGGATGTATATATCATTTTCTGGTATCTTAACTTTCAAAAATGCTAAAGACATTCAAGAAACTGCCAAGAAATTACCTCTTGATAGAATATTGATTGAGACTGATGCGCCTTATTTAACACCTGTGCCATTAAGAGGCAAGCCAAACTATCCGGAATATGTGAAATATGTAGCACAATTTTTGGCGGATCTAAAAGGTTTCTCGTACGATGAAATTGCAAAGCAGACTTATAAAAACACTTGTGAAGTCTTTAAACTATAAGAGTATAATTTATGAAAAAAGGTATAAATCTATTGGATGTAACTCCTAATACATCTAATGAGGAGATTTTTATAGATATTCTGAAAAATGATAATATTCACATAGAAAAGATTATATCTTGTGGTCAGGTTACACCTATAAATGAACCGTATATCCAGAGTCATGATGAATGGGTTGTTGTACTTAAGGGTAGAGCAAAGCTTAGGTTAGATAATAATGATTATATTTTGGATGAAGGAGAGTATTTATTTATCCCTAAAAATACTAAGCACTGGGTTACATATACAGAAAATACGACCATTTGGCTTGCGTTGCATTTATTAATCTAGTAGGATGAATTTATTTTTTGAGAAAAGATTTTACTCGTTTTACTGAATCTTCTATTTGTGGAGGTATTATGCCAGTAAAATTAACTTGTATATTTTCCTTAGCTAATTCTTCTTTTAGTGTTTTGATAAAAATACCATTACCAATTACTTCTTGGTCATCAGCCCAAGTGGTCTCAACCCCACATGTTGGAGACATATTTACACCAAGGATTCCAATAATTTCAAAATCATATTTTTTATACTGTTTCAACTGAAGTATAACGTGTTTAGCTAAATCTATACATAGTTGCTTCTGATTTGCCATAAGTTTTGAAACTCTTGTCTTTTCACTTTTAATATCATCAACAGTAGTATCTTCAACACACTGCCTATCAATCCCTAGTCCTAATAATTCTGGACAAGGCATCTGTACAATCCCAACTCCAGAATTTATTATTTCTCCCATTACTAAAGGAAGTGCACCAGGTCTAGATGCGAGATGATCTAATTTTGCATTTTGATTTAATAAGCAGTGCGACATAAAGAGTATTCTTTTACTTCTATTATCTGTATCAAACATAAATATTAATTCCTTAGAAATGTTGTATAAGAATAAGTTAATTCAATTTGTATTTATTTAGCAGTATTGCAATTAAATATATTGTAATATTAAATGAGTTTTTCTTATATAGTTATAATTTTAAAATGGTTGAATTTTTTTCCGAGCATTTTTATTTTTTGTGTATATTTATTGTGGCTATGGGTTTTTTGGCAAGCTTTATAGATGCTATAGCTGGAGGTGGTGGTTTAATAAGTATACCAGCATTAAGTATGACAGGTTTGCCAATTGTGACAGTACTTGGTACAAATAAGCTTCAAGCTAGTATTGGTACTGCTATGGCAGTGTTGAAATATTACAAAAGTGGCTTAATTAATATCAAAACAGTTTTAAGAGGACTTATAGCTGGATTTATTGGTGCTTGTTTAGGTACTATACTAACTTTGGTTATTCATAATGATTTTATGAATACTTTAGTTCCAGTTCTTTTAATAGTAGTTTTTATTTTTAGTATTTTGAATAAAAACTTAGGTGTTAATGAAGGTAAAAAAAGAATGTCAGAGATGGCTTTTTTTACAATATTCGGTTTTATATTAGGTGCCTATGATGGTTTTTTTGGTCCGGGAACAGGTAATTTCTGGATTATTGCTATAGTTTATTTTCTTGGTTATACATTTTTACAAGCATCAGGATACGCAAAGGTTCTTAATCTAAAAAGTAATCTATTTTCTTTAACTGTATTTGCATTATCTGGTCAGGTAAATATAGCATTTGGATTACTAATGGCTGTTGGTAGTTTCTTTGGTGGGATTGTTGGTTCAAGAATAGTTATACTTAAAGGTTCAAAATTAGTACGACCAATATTTATAATTGTTGTTGGAACTAGTATTTTGCTAATGATTAAAAGTAACTATTTTTCTTAATATGAGCTTATTACTGCATCTATTTAAATAAATCTTAATGTTAAAGGACTTTTAGCAATGTTATAATATGCAAATATTTTTCTAAATAATTAATTATTATGGATAATCAAAACGCGTTAGAAATAAAGAATCTTACCAAAGTTTATAAGGGTGGTTTAAAGGCGGTTGATGATATTAGCTTTGAAGTCAAAAAAGGTGATTTCTTTGCTCTTTTAGGACCCAATGGAGCCGGTAAGTCAACAACTCTAGGAATGATATCATCACTTGTAAACAAAACCTCAGGGCAAATAAAAATTTTTGGATATGATATAGACAAAGATTATATCCAAGCAAGAAAGCACCTAGGTGTAATGGCTCAAGAGATTAATCTAAATATTTTTGAGAAGCCTATGGACATCCTCGTTACCCAAGCAGGTTTTTTTGGCATCTCTAAAAAAGAAGCTATACCTTATGCTGAAGAGTTACTAAAAAAAGTAGATCTTTATGAGAAAAGAAATACTCAAGTTAGATTTCTATCTGGTGGTATGAAAAGACGACTAATGGTTGTTCGAGCTCTGATACATAAACCTAAACTTCTTATCCTTGATGAGCCAACAGCAGGTGTAGATGTAGAGCTGAGAAACTCACTATGGGAGATGATTTCAGAGTTTCACAAAGAAGGTTTGACGATTATCCTTACAACACACTATTTAGAAGAAGCTGAGTCAATGTGCAAACATATCGCACTAATTCATAAAGGTAAATTATGTGTTAATACTGATATGAAGACGTTTCTAAAGTCAGCTGATAAGCATACTTATATTTTTGATCTTAAAGAAAAGTGTCAGCATGAGTTGAAATTAGATCTTGGTGAAGTCAAAAAAATAGATGACTATACAATCGAGGTCGAAGTTACTAAGGGTGTAGTGCTTAATGAAATATTTGCTGAATTATCAAGCAAATATGATTTGGATGTTTTAGATGTACGTTCAAAAGAAGCAAAGCTAGAAAAGCTATTTATAGAAGTAGCTAGAAATAAGTAGGTGATTTTATGATTTTAAGAGATTTTTGGATAACATATATCACGATTTTTAACCGTGAATGTAAAAGAGTTTTTAGAATTTGGCCACAGACATTATTACCATCTGTAATTACAATAATTTTATATTTTTTGATATTTGGTAAGGTTGTAGGCTCGCGTATTGGTATGATGGATGATGGTATTACTTATATGCAGTATATCACTCCTGGTTTAATAATAATGGCAGTGATTCAAAACTCATATGGTAATGTAGTCAGTTCTTTCTTTGGTATTCGATTTAGTAAGGCTATCGAAGAGCTATTGGTATCGCCTGTTAGTAATCATGTTATTGTACTTGGATATATTTCTGGTGGTATTTTTAGAGGTTTCTTAGTTGGTATATTTGTTAGTATTGCAGCATTTTTATTAGGTGGCTTTAGTGTTATTCATAATGTACCTTTAGTATTGGCTGGATTTATATTTTGTGGAGCATTATTCTCACTTGGTGGATTAATAAATGCGATATTCTCACAAAAGTTTGATGATACTACGATATTCCCTACATTTATTCTAACCCCACTAATATACTTAGGTGGGGTGTTTTATAATATAAACAATCTTACTGGGTTTTGGCATTTCATTTCATCATGTAACCCATTATTTTATATAGTTGATTTTGTGAGATTTGGATTTTTGGGAGTTTCTACAGTTAATCCATATTATGCATTTGGAGCGATAGTGGCTTTTACATTTATACTATATTATGCTTGCTGGTATTTGTTAGATAAGGGTATTAGATTAAAAGCTTAATGAAAAATTACTTTTCAGATCTGTGCACCTCACGCACTATATATAGAGGTCGATGCTTTGTTTCGATAAATATTCTACCTATGTAGCTTCCTAACATTCCTATACCAATCATCTGTAATCCACTAAAAAATAAAATAAAAGTCACTAGTGATGGATAACCTTTAACATCAACGCCTAAAAAAAGTGATTTAAGTATGATTATCGAACCGTATACAAAACTCATAAGGGCAATAAAGACACCAATATAAGACCATATTTCTAATGGTGCACGGCTAAAACTTGTAATACCATCTATAGAAAACTTAAATAGTTTCCAGTAGTTCCATTTAGTTTGTCCAGCTACTCTTTCTTCTCTAGCATGATAGACGATTTTTTCTTTGAAGCCTATCCAAGTTAGCAAACCTTTGTTGAAACGTACCTTCTCCTTTAACTCAAGAAAAGCATTGATTGCTGCTCTATTTAATAGTCTATAGTCTCCAGCATTAGGAGTAAGTTTAGTTTCACTAATTTTATTCATCACTGTGTAGAAAAGTCCAGCAGTGTGCTTTTTAGTTGAGGTATCTGTATCACGATTCTCTCTAACTGCTGTTACAACCTCATAGCCATCTAGCCAATGCTCAACCATTTCTAGAATAAGTTCTGGAGGATCTTGCAGGTCAGCATCAATAGAAATAGCAGCATCGCCTTTGCAGTTAGCAAAACCAGCAAATAACGCTGCTTCTTTACCAAAGTTACGGGATAAATCGACAATAGCAATTTCTGGAATACTTTTTTGTTTTTCTAGAAGAAGATCTAAAGTATTATCGTTACTACCATCATTTATAAATACTAGTTCATACTTGGTTGGTAGTTGCTCTAGAATTGGCATTAATCTATCAAAAAGATGATCAATACCTTCAGATTCATCTTTTACAGGTACAACTATACTTATTAGTTTATTTTTACTATCCATATCTTAATCTAAATTTACTAATCTTATACTTTATTCTAAATATATTAATAGATTTGAGCAACTTATATTTGATCGCTATGAGAATGTTAATCTATGATTGTGAATATTAATCCAAAGATTTTAGATGCTAGTAGGTATTTTGGTATAATTACAGCCAATGTTAGTAAAAATCTATGAATATGGTCTATAAATATAGCAGAGTTGCGATTATCGGTAAGCATTATAAAAAAGAAGTAAGTCAAACAGTTGAAGTTCTGTATGCTTATTTGCAACAGCAAAATCTAGATGTGGTGGTAGAAGATGAAACGGCTTCTGATACCACATTAGAGAATATTGCAATAGCAAGTTTAAAAGAAATAGCTTTAATATGTGATGTAGCTATAGTTGTTGGTGGAGATGGTAATTTTCTTAAGGCTTCTAGAGTTTTAGCATTGTATAGCGATATCCCTGTTATTGGTGTAAATAAAGGTAAGCTTGGTTTTTTGACAACTCTTGCTGCAGATAATGATGCCTTAAGAAGGGACCTAGATGCTATATTAAAAGGAGACAGCTCAGTTACCAAAATGAGTATGCTGAAGTGTCGTGTTGATGATAATTTACGAGCACCGCTAGAGGCCTCAATTGCATTAAATGAAATTGCGATAACTTCTAGTAGGGGATTAATGTTTGGCTTAAAGGTCTACATAGATGGTAGATATGCTTTTGATCAAAGAGGTGATGGGTTGATTGTGGCGACACCAACAGGCTCAACAGCCCATGCAATGTCTGCTGGGGGACCTATTTTGAATCCTAATCAAAATAGTGTGGTTTTAGTACCAGTATGTTCACATTCATTAAATAGTCGACCTTTGGTTATCTCAGATACAAGTGTGATAGATATTTATATAACAGATTACAATGATCCAGAACCTGTTTTGAGTATTGATGGTAGGCATGATACTATGCTAAGGTCTCATCAGAAAGTCACTATCCAAAAAGCACAAAAAAAAGTCACTGTCTTGCATACTAAAGATTATAATTACTATGATACTTTGAGAGAAAAGTTAGGTTGGAGCAAAGTTCTATTCTAAAAAAGCTCAATTAGTATAATTACTACAAAAACAGTTATAAAAATTGCAGATACAAATTCAATTTTTTTGATATTTCTAAAAAATACTTGTCTAAGCTTATTATTGCCAAAAAAAGTAGCAACAATAGCAAACCAAATAAACGTGCTAAGTGCTATAGCAATCCAGACAGCAATTTTGCCAAAGCTTGAAAGTTGAGCAACTAGACTAAGCATTGAGCTGAAAAAAACTAATACTTTAGCATTGGCTAAGTTTGTAAAAGCACCATTTAAAAACAGTCTAATATTAGCTGGCTTATCAAAGTTATCGAGATTTTTTATATGCTCGTTAGCATTAGGGTTTAATTGTTGTTTTGTAAAGATATTCTTGTATAAGTTATATGCTATGTACGCAAGATAAATGACGCCCAGAAGTATTAATGTTTTGAACAGTAATGGCTGTTTATAAAGGAGGAATGATCCAAACCAGTAGACTATAAAAGTGTTTAAAAGAATCCCACTTGCAACGCCAAATGCAGTATAAATTCCTGATCTGTGTCCAAATTTAATAGAATTACTTATAGTTATAAAGAAGTCAGGACCTGGTAATACGAGGCAACTGATTTGTAAAGCTAGAATAGTTAAAAAGATTAGCACTGTTATACTCTTATTTTTGTTTGACTTGCGATAGAATAGTAGTAATAAAATTGCAATAAATCTAGAAAAATGAGTAATAATTCTAAAGAAAATTTACGCCAGATAAAAAGTTATGTCCAAAGAGCCGGCAGAGTGACCAAAAAACAGCAACAAGCTCTCGATGATTATGCATCTAAATATATGATTGAATATGATCAAAATAAAAGTTTAGATTTTTCTGAAATTTTCAAAAATTCTAATGATGTAATATTAGAAATAGGTTTTGGAATGGGCGGGTCATTGGTACAAATGGCTTTAGAAAATCCTACTAAAAATTATTTAGGGATTGAGGTTCATAAAGCTGGAGTTGGTAATATTCTATATGAAATTGAGCATCAAAATATTTCTAATCTTTTAGTGATGAGTCATGATGCCGTAGAAATATTAGAAAATATGATATCTGATAATTCTTTGTCAGGAATGCAGATATATTTTCCAGATCCATGGCATAAGAAAAAGCATAATAAACGTAGATTAGTGAATCAATCAAATGTTGACTTATTTGTTAAAAAACTCAAAGTAGGTGGGGTATTTCATTATGCTAGTGATTGGTTGCCATATGCAGAGGAAGTATTAGAACTTCTTGAAAATGATAATAAATACAAAAATCTATATAATGGATTCGCACCGCGACCAGAATGGCGACCTTTGACAAAATTTGAGAAACGAGGTCAGAATCTTGATCATCCAATATCAGATATTCTTTTTGAAAAGATTTAGGGATAAAAAGTGAAAACAGCTAGATATAAAAGAGGGTTCATAAAAGCCAGTGAGTATAATAGTAAACTCCATTTTGATAATATTTTTTGTCCAGATTGCGGCAAAGCTAAACTAAAATTAGTACGTAAAGCTGATCAAGAAGCATATTTTGCTTTTATGACAGATCAACATCATGATGAGCTTTGTCCAAGGGCTGCCAAACCAATTCAGGATGAAAAAATCAAAGAATTAGTTTTAAGTGATTCAAAAAAAGATATGAGTAAGTTGAATTTTCTAGTAAACAAGAATTTAGAAAAATGTATAAATCTTGTTACTAAGCTAGAGAATAATGGTGAGCTTTCCAAAGAAGAAGAGCTTAATCTGATGCCACAAAAGAAGCAGCAACTTACGGAAAATCGTATTAGAGAGTATTCAAGACAAGATATTTTAACTATTAATATTCTTGATTTAAATTCCATTGATACTCATGTGCTTAATAATAAATATTGTCTAATTTATGGTATTGCAGGAATTACACTTTCTGATATTGGAGAGAGTAAAAAACTGTTTTTTAAGGCAGATCAGGATTCTAGATTTTCGATATTTGTGGTACCTAGTCAGATTAAGTATCTTGATTTTGAAAAGGGTAAAAGAGCTAAATTTGCTGTATTTGGTAAATTCAAAAAAGTTGGCAAGTTTATAAATTTAGAAATTCGTTCAACACGTGATCTAGTTATCAAGGATTAGTATATGCACGTAAAAATCAGGTATGAAAATTTAAAGGATCAAGAGCAGATATATAAGCTAATATCTGAAGCATTTGATACCAGTGATGAGGAAAGGTTGGTTAGGTTGTTACATACGGATCATCAAAGTTTAATATCTTTGGTTGCTGAGACTAATGATGGCAATATAATAGGTCAAGTAATTCTCTCGAAAATGATAGCTGAAGAAGCTGATGAGCTTAAAATATATGGATTAGCTCCGATGTCTGTAGCACCCAAATATCAACATAAAGGAATAGGCACTAAGCTTATTGAAATGATGATAAACGAAGCTAAGAAAAATAAGATTGATGCAATATTTGTTTTAGGGCATCCTAGTTATTATCAGAAGTTTGGTTTTAAAGCGACCATAGAGTACAAAATAAAATGTGAGTATGATGTGCCAGAAGATGTTTTTATGGTGCTAGATATATCAAACAAATTAGCTAAACTAAATGGTCAGACAGTTTATTACGCTGAAGAGTTTAGAAAAGTTTTTTAAAAAACTTGACTTTACTGTTTTTTTACCATATCATCTAATCGTTTGTCTATTTGGTTAGATAATTCAATTAGGCCCGGTGCTTATCTGCTGGTTATATAATCCTCAATTGACCCGAATGGATTTATTTAGTTTAATAACGATAAATCAACAAGAGGATAATAATTATGAAAACAATATATCGTGCAAGTATCTTTACATTCAACAAAAATGCAACGCTTCAGTCATTATTAGGTCATAAGGTTGACAACTTATTTTCTGATTCAAAAGACTATACATTTCTAAGAGATGGTGCAGTTGTTGTGGAAAATGGTTTGATAACTGAGGTTAACGATTTTCATAAGATTAACATAGGTGAGAATGATAAGTTGATAGACTACTCTGGTAAATTAATTATGCCAGGACTTATCGATACACATATGCATACAACTCAAACAAAAGCTGTAGGTGCCTATGGTGAAAAGCTTTTAGAGTGGCTAGATGGATATATTTTCCCAAGTGAAGCTAGTTTTAATAGTAGCTCTTTAGCTCATAAGGAGTTTGAGATACTTTTCAAAGAATTATTTAAGAGTGGAACTACAACTATATGCGGATACGCTCCAAGTGCTTATGACGGTACGGATATAGTTTTTGAAATAGCTCAAAAATATAATATGAGAGTAATTCTTGGAAATACTATTATGACTAAAGGTAATAAAGAAATAATTACAGATGCTCAAACCAGTATGAAAATCTCTGAGAAGCTTTGTAATAAGTGGCATAATAGAGGACGTGCTAGTTACGCTCTTACCCCAAGATTTGCTCTTAGTTGTGATGATGAAACTCTTAACTTATGCAAAGAGTTCATGCAATCGCATAAAGATGTTTATGTGCAAACACATTTAAGTGAAAATTTAAATGAAATCAAAGATACTTTAGCGATGTATCCAAATGCTACTGATTATCTAAATGTTTATGAGAACTATTCATTAATTACGGATAAAACTATTTTAGGACATTGTATCCACTTGTCAGATAGTGAATGGAATAGAATGAAAGATCAAGGTGTTGTTATAGCAAGTTGCCCAACTAGTAACAACTTCCTTGGCAGTGGTCATTTTGACTATAAAACGGCTATCGAAAAAGATATCAAGCTAACTTTAGCTACTGACTGGGCAGCAGGTAATACTCTAAGTATGCTTCGTGTAATGGATGATGCTTATAAGGCTGCATTACTAAATTCCTACAAACTTGAAACTTTGGTTCGCCTGTTCTCTTCTACTCTAGGTAGTGCAAAAGCTCTAGGCTTAGACGATAAAATTGGCAGCTTAGAAAAAGGTAAAGAAGCTGATTTTATAGTTGTTAATACTGACAATAACTCTCTGCTTAAATATAGACTTGAAACAGTACACAATCTTCAAGACTATATGTTTTCAATTATTTCTTTAGGAGATGATCGTTTAATTGATGCTACATATATATATGGTAGCAAAGTTCATTAATTACGATTATTAACTAATTCACATCACAAAACGTTAAATCAATAATTATAAATAGTGTAATATCTTATTTGTAGATGGCACATTTTTAATGTTTTGATTTGTAGGTTTGTACCTAAGGAGAATATCTATGAGAGTTATAAATTATACCCGCTGGGCTATTACAGAGTTGTTTTTTACAATGAGCGTTTTTTCGGCGGTTTTGTTCGGAACATATGCATTATCAATAAGGTTAGGTAATCATTTGACTGATACAAATTTGTCAATATTATCTGGAGTCTTTTTTGTAGTATTTGCTCTTTCTCAAGTATGTGCAGGAGTATTAATAAATAAGCTATCACCTAAATTACTGCTTAGTGGTTCAGCATTTGTATCTGCTTTGGGAGCATTTTTATTTGCACACACTACTGTATTTGAGTTACTGGTAGTTGCTAGGATAATGCTTGGATTAGGTTTAGGTTGTACATTTGTAGGAGTACTTTATGTTGTCCAGACTAATTTTTCAGAGCATCAGTTTGCATTTTTTTCATCCTTGAGTCAGAGTATAGCTAATATTTTTGCAGGGATGTTGGCATTATTTGCAGGTAAGGCTTTAAGTCAATACTCATATACTTATGTTTTTGATATTCTTGCAGTAATGTTTATTATCTGTACTATTGGTCTTAGTATCTTGTTACCTCATAAGACAAGAACTACGAGTGACAGTGATCCACAAGAACCAGTAATATCTAGAATGTGGAGTATTCTTTCCAAACGAAACTTTTGGTTAGCATCATTTTACTTTACAGGTTTGTTTGGATCAATTTTGACATTTGCAGACTTATATAATGTCACCTATGAAATGAAAGTATTTGGTGTGCCACATGATATGGCTATTATGATGAATGGTTTAGTACCCATAGGAGTAGCAACAGGGGGTGTCATTGCTGGATTTTTGGTATCAAGATACCAAAATAATAGGCTAACAGCTATATGTTTTAGCTTAATTACACTTATTTTCCTTTGCCTAATTATGTATATAAGATGGCCAGATAGGCGTTTTGGATTTGAAATAGCTTTCTTGTTTAATTTCTTATATGGTGTTGGATGTGGTGGAGCTATGCTAGCGTTCCAAGAGATTCAGTTGTTATTTAAGCAGTTCTCAATAAGACCATTAGCTAACTCATTAGTATTAACTTTTGCTTATTTATTTAATGGTATTGTTATACAACCATTGACTGGGTATATTATAGGTGAAACGAGGGTTGTACACTATTTTAACCAATCTTCGCCTTACTCAAGATGGCTATATGACACGGGCATTCATAATGAATGGCATAAGTTTAATAGCGGTTTGTTTATTATCGTATTAATAATAGTAATTAGTTTTGTAAGTAGTATTTTCTTTACTAAGAAAAAATCAAACTAATTATTTTCTATATATTTAATTATATTATTGATTTCTAAATTAGAATTTGCTAATATTAATGATTAGAAATTACAAACATTTATCATAGTTATGGATTTGATACAGATGAAAGATAACGCTAGTAAAGCATCGTCTTTATTAAAAGCAATATCTCATGAGTCTAGATTGTTGATTCTTTGTTTGTTATTAAGGAAAGAGATGACTGTTGGAGAACTTGCAGAATATTCTGATTTAAGTCAGTCGGCTTTTTCTCAACACTTATCTGTTCTTAGAAATAAAGGATTAGTTAAATGTAGAAAGGAATCGCAAAATGTTTATTATACTATTAAAGATTCTTCCGTGATAAAAATCTTAGAAGCGTTATATGGCATATACTGCGGCGAAGAAAAAAAGTAAAAAATTTAAATTACATATTAGAGTTAACTAAATTAGAAAAAGCTTAACATAAAGGAGAGCAAAATGAGTAAAGTAAAAAATATTTCAGTTAAAGATTTTCTAGAATTACAAAAGAAAGAAAAGGTGAAATTAATAGATATCAGAACAACTGGTGAACATAATAGAGAATGTATTGATTGCGCTGAGAATATAATGGTCGATGAAATATATGATGCAGACATTCAGCCTGATGAAATCGTAGTACTTCACTGCCAATCTGGTAATAGAACTAATCAAGCAGCAACTAAGGTAAAAGACCTAAATGCGAAGGCAGTATACTTGTTAGAAGGTGGTTTGAATGCTTGGAAACAGCACAAGCAACCTACAAAAAAAAATGTTAAAGAGCCTCTACCAATAATGCGTCAAGTACAGATAATAGTTGGTTTTATGGTACTGTTGGGTGTAGTGCTTTCGTTTACAGTATCGCAATATTTTGCGATTTTGAGTGGGTTCTTTGGTGCAGGACTTTTATTCGCTGGCTTAACAGGCACATGTGGTTTAGCAATAATGTTAGAATTTTTACCATATAATAAAAGAAAATAACACTTTATATAATATTTCTAGAGGAGCTTATAATGGCTAAAAAATATCTCATAGTTGGTGGTGTTGCTGCAGGCGCATCAGCAGCTGCAAGACTAAGAAGGCTTGATGATAAAGCAGAGATAATAATGTTTGAAAAAGGACCGCATGTATCATTTTCTAACTGTGGTTTACCTTATCATTTAGGTGGGCATATCGAGCCGGCTGAAAAACTGATATTAATGACTCCAGAGAAGTTTGATACAAGATATAATATTGAGGCTCGTACAAATTCGGAAGTGATTAGTGTTGATAAATCAAATAAAACTGTATCAGTCATAAACCATATAACTGGAGAAGAGTGTACTGAAAGCTATGACAAGCTTGTGTTAGCAGTAGGTGCTAAGCCAATAGTTCCTCCTTTTAAAGGTCTTGAGACAATTAATCACTTCATCTTAAGAAATGTTGTCGATGTCAAAAAAATTCACGAAGCTGTTTTCAATAGTGAAAAACCTGTCAAAGATGTAACAGTCATAGGAGCAGGCTTCATTGGTATTGAGGTCGCAGAAAATCTTAAAGAAAGAGGTTTTAATGTAACTATAGTTGAAATGGCTAATCAAATTATGCGTCCGTTTGATTATGAAATGGTTAAGTATCTAGAAAAAGAGTTATTAGACCATGATATAAACTTGATGTTATCTGAGAAAGTAGTTGGTTTTGAATCTGATAAGGTTCTGCTTGAATCAGGTAAAGAAGTTAAGTCAGATCTAGTAGTTTTGGCTATTGGTGTAGCACCAGATACTGCATTTCTAAAAAATGTGGGCATTGATCTAGCTAAGAGTGGTCATATTGTTGTTAATGAAAATTATCAAACATCAGATAAAGATATTTATGCAGCAGGAGATGCTATATTAGTTAAAAATGCTCTTACTGGACAAGATTTTAATTTGCCTTTGGCAGGACCCGCTAATAAACAAGGTCGCTTAATCGCAGATCATATAAATGGTAGAAAAATTGTAAACAAAGGCTATATTGCTTCATCGATCATCCAGATATTTAATTATACTGGCGCGGCTACAGGCTTGAACGAAGCTTGGATTAAATTTCATAATTTAGATATCGATTATCAGGTAGCATATACAGCGCCATTTGATAGAGTAAGTATTATGCCTAATGCTCAAAATGTATTTACAAAAATATTGTTTGAGAAAAATACGGGTAAACTTCTAGGTGCTCAGACAATTGGTAAAGGTATAGTTGATAAGAGGGCAGATGTGTTTGCAACAGCTATCAAAGCAGGTATGACAGTAGAAGATCTTCAAGATCTTGAATTATGTTATGCTCCGCCATACTCAACAGGTAAGGATGTAGTTAACCATACTGGCTATGTTGCAAATAATCTTTTAAATGGAGATTTTAAACAAGTTTTATTTACTGATGTTGAAAAGCTTTTAGCCGAGAATGCTCAAATTATTGATGTTAGAGAACTTGGTGAAACATCTAAAGGTATGTTAGTTGGAGCTAAAAATATACCAATGTCTGAGATTAGAAATAGATTGTCAGAGCTTGATAAAACTAAGCCTGTATATGTACATTGTCAATCAGGTCAAAGATCATATAATGTGACTCTAATGTTACAACATCATGGTTATGATGTTTATAATATTGCCGGTGGTTATGCTATGATTTCTAATTATTATGGTACTATTGAGCGCATTACAGGCAAGTGTCATATTTCAATAACTTAAACTAGAACAGATAAATATATCTAGGAGGAACTATGATTTTTAGACAACTAATTGATAGAGATACTTATACCTATACTTATATCTTGGGTTGTGAGCAAACTAGGGAAACTATAATAATAGATCCTGTAAGATTTAATGTTCAACAATATTTAAAACTATTGAAAGAACTTGATCTTAAATTGATCTATGCTGTGGATACGCATGTTCATGCAGATCATGTTACAGCAGCAGGTATTTTAAGAAAAGAAACAGGCTGTGATATAGTGCTAGGTGGTGAAACTAAAGCGCAATGCCCAACTAAAAGAGTATTTGATGGAGATATATTAACATTTGGTAATTATCAGATTAAGGCAATATATACACCTGGTCATACAGATGACTCTTACTGCTTTATAACAGAGAATATGCTTTTCACTGGAGATACTTTGCTGATTAGAGGGTCTGGTAGAACTGATTTTCAAAATGGCGATTCTCATGCTGCGTATGAGAGTATTATGACTAAACTTATGACTTTACCGGGTAGCACAATAATATATCCTGGTCATGATTATAATGGTGTTACTAGTAGTAGTGTTGCCGAAGAAAAGAGAAATAATCCAAGACTACAGATAAACTCTCCAGAAGAGTATGCTAAGATAATGGATGATTTAAAATTACCTCCACCAAACTATATAGATATTGCAGTTCCAGCTAACCTAAAATGTGGTATAGAAGAAGAGTAATATGTTTTTGATTATATTTGGATTTATCTGCGGAATTGCTTTGGGTTTAACTGGTGGTGGCGGATCTATATTAGCAGTTCCACTACTTACTTATGGTGTAGGTTTAGACTTTCATATAGCAGTTCCTATTTCTCTCCTTGTAGTAGGATTTACAGCTATTTTTGGTCTTGTAGTTAACTATAAGCAGCATGATATTAATTATTTAGCGGCTGCTATAATGATTACGACAGGAGTTATTTTTGCTCCAATTGGTAGCTACATATCTCAAGGCTTATCAGACAAAGTGCTAATGGTTAGTTTCTCTATACTTATGATTACAATAGGTATTTGGAGCTTGATAAAGGCTAAAGTAATGTCAGGTGCTAAGAAATCAATATGTGAGAGTATCGCTCCGAAATGTATTATTGCATTATTAGTAAGTGGAGCAATTGTTGGTACTTTGACCGGATTCTTTGGAGTTGGTGGCGGATTTTTGATAGTGCCAGCATTGGTGTTTATAACAGCTATGCCAATTAAAAGAGCTATAAATACTTCTTTATTGGTAATATTTGTTGTATCAATATCTGGGTTTATATCGCATTACGAAGAAGAGCATATGAGTTGGTATGTGGCTGGTATGTTTATAATTGGCAGTGTAATTGCGATGTTAATAGCTACTAAACTTAAAAAGAGGCTTAATGATAAAATCTTACAGACATTATTTGCTATTATGTTGGTTGTGCTTGGAGCAGTGATTTATTTTATAAATTAGGCTACAACGTTTAAAACTTTAATTTTTGTTAACTAGTTTTTAGCCAACCTGTAATACTCAGTCTTTTATTTTCTGTAAGTACAGATAACACTTCGTGTTCAATGGTTTTGCTATCAAAGAGGATTATCTTTCCATTAGTTGGAAATATTTGTAATATTTGATTATTAAGATATAGTTTTAACTCTCCACCAAAAGATTCATTCCAAATCTCATTAAGATAGCAAACTATAGATATTGTTCTGCGATCATCATTTTGAAAGGTATCGATATGTTTTTTGTAGAATGATCCTTGAGGATAAACTGCGTAGTGAAATTCCTTTGTTACAATTCCAGCAAAACATGTTTTATTAAGATACTCAATAAAACTATTTATCTTTTTAAAAAAGACTGAGGCATGTTTTGTTTCATCTAGCCAAAAAATAAAGTCATTACGTATAGATCTTTCCAAGTTTTCATTTAAGCGATTACCAATTGCTGATTTTTTAAAGCAATCAGTATCATAAAAATGATTAAGTTCTTTGCGTAGTTGAGTAGTTTCATCATTCGTTAGCCAACTATCAATAATACAGAAACCATTGCTAAGATAATCACTAATTATTTTTTCATAAAAAGGATTAATTTCGAATAAATCAGACATACAATGCCCAATTAGTAAAGAGTAAGGAATTATATATCAGAAACTAAAAATCAGTTATCTATTTTTATGATAAAGTCTTCTAAATACTCATCAACATCTAATTCATATTCAGAAATAGCAAGATGTTTAGCAGATTTTTTCTGTTTGTGCATCTCATCTGTAGAGCCAGTGTTTAAATGATGCCAGTCAGGAAGGTCTTTATTTTGTAGTAAAAGCTTATAACTACAACTATTAGGAAGCCATTTGTGTGCATGATTTTTAAGTTGTTTATATGTTAGGTTTATGCAGTCAGGTACAATTTGCTTTCTTTTTTCATACATACTGCATTGGCATTTTCCAATATCTAAAAGCTTACAACTAACTTTTGTATAGTATACTTCATCAGTTTCATCATCTTGAAGCTTATTTAAACAGCAAATACCACATCTATCGCAAATAGATTCCCATTGCTCTTTACTCATATCTTTTAGATCAATTTCTTGCCACCATTTACTCATAATTTATTCATCTATGATAATTTGAGAAGTATTAAACTAAATTATTTAAGAAAAATATAGTCTAAAAAGAAAAGTAATACATTTTATCATCCTGAGTTAACTCTTAACATTCCTATAAAATCAATAGTTATAAATTCAGTATGATATTTTGAGTTTTAATAGAGAATATTTAAGAAACTTGTTGAACTGGTTGAGTTAACACTGGAGAAATACCTGTTTGTACAAAAATTTGCTGTTGAATTTTTGCAAAAGCATTTTCGTAGGACTGAGGATTAAGGATTGCATAAGATGTATTTATTGGAGCAGCTCCTTGATTAGGATCAGGAGTTGATTGATAGACTACAAAGTTAATTCGTATACTAGAGTCTTTAGCTGATTGTCTATAAGGCTGAATAAATGCTGTAGCTTCAGTATATTCAGATTGTCCCCAGTCATTAGCATTTTCTGTACTTTTAGCGGTAATTATACCGGTATTGAAGTTAGCATCTTGAATGATATAACCGAGATTTTGCATAACAGTAACTGTTGCATCAAAAGCTGTTCGTAAATTAACATCAAAAACTTTTGTTTGCATAAGTTGAATTTGTAGAGGTGTTAAATTTGGTTGTTGTGGTCCTGATGATATACATCCAGATAAAGCTAAAACAACCAAGCAAACTAAAAGCCTAAATTTCTTATGCATATTATAAAAGCCTCATCTAGAAGTTAGTTGATAATGATTTATAGTTAGAGACAATATTACCCTTGAATGTGATAATAATAGTCATAGTTTTTTGTGATTGCATGAATCCGGATTCTTGAGTATTTTCACCTGTTATCAGTAGTGTTAAGAAACCATCTCTAGAAGCATTATTCTCAACAGTTGCATTTGTTTGATATGTCCATACAGATTCTCCGCTTGCATTTTGAGTAACTATATTAGGAGAGCCAAAAGCATTTATAACCTCATCTTTGGTTGTTACACCTTTTTTAAGTGTTAAAGAAACATTACCAGAAGTGTAAGGAGTTTTTACAAATCCAACATCTTGTGGGTTAGTATTACTTACACAAGAGTTAAGGATAAATACTGTTCCTATCAGACATATAGTTTTAAATTTCATAATAGTCTCTATGGTTTATGAGGAGTAATTTGTCGAGGATATTTTATTACAGATATCATAATAATGGTATCTAAAACTTCATGATTTTAAAAGTATTAATAGCTTATGAGATCTATATATATCATTGTTAATAATGTATAATTAAAATCATAAAATTCGCTAGTAAATATTATCTATATAACAATTATGAAAACTACTGCTAGAGCTAGGAATAACGCTCGTTTATATACTGTGCAAGCTTTGTACCAAAAAAAGGTTGCTGATCATACATTTTCTGAACTAAAAACTCAATACTATGCAGATAATGCAGAGAGACATTATACTGACTGGGATCTTTTTTATAGATTAATGGATGCAGTTAGAGAGAATCAAGATGCTATAAACAACTACATACAAGATAATTCAAAAAATGGTATTGAGTCTATAAATTATGTAGATTATGCTGTATTGCAGGTCGCTATAGCAGAACTTATAGAATGTCTAGAGAATCCATATCAGATTATTATAAAAGAGTATGTTGAAATTTGTTATAGTATGGGGACAGAAGAAGGGTATAAATTTGTTAACGCAGTTCTACAAAACCTAGCTAAGTCGATTAGAGGTGAAGAGTAAAGTTATCTTGTGATGCAAGAAAATTAAACTTATTACGATGTTCCTGCTGTTTGTTTTTATCTAAAGTCGCCGTTAGGATAGTTTCTTTATATTGCTCATGAGCTAAAATATCTCCATTATAGTCAATGATCATACTATCTCCAGAATAACTAAAGTTAGGGTCATTTCCAACCCTATTACAAGCGATAACATAAGCTTGATTCTCTATTGCTCTTGCTTTTAGTAATGATTTCCAATGTTCACGGCGAGACTCTGGCCAACAAGCAACATTTAGTAGTACATCATATTCATTATTATTACAATTAAATACAGGGAATCTTAGGTCAAAGCATATAGTCAAAAGTATATTAAACCCTTTATAGTTAATGATTTGACGTTTATTTCCATTGGTATATTTTTTATCTTCTCCAGCATGTATAAATAGATGATTTTTATCATAAGTATAAACTTGCTTGTCAGGAGTTACAAAATAAAGCCTATTGGCAATTTTATTTTCTGTAAAAGTTGCAGCGCTACCAACGATAGCATAATTTTTATCTTTTACCTGATTGTACATCCAGTTGATAATATCTTTTTCAGAGCTTGCCTCATTAGTAGGGTTCATTATAAAACCAGTGTTGAACATTTCACAGAGCACTACCAGATCTGTATGTTTATCAATATTAGCGATTTTATTTTCAATGGCTTTATAGTTTGCTTGCTTATCATCCCAAACAATATCTGATTGAATTACACTGACTTTTAGCTTTGACATATATTATCCTTATTTTGGTGTTTAGGTCTCTTTTGAGAGTTTATCAATATTTTACTAAATCGTTAAGGACAAAGTGCTATATATAATGAAGTATAATTTGTTGACAAACAAATAACTCAATAACATAATAATCATAATTTGTTTTAACACTTATATAAGGAAATTATGAAGACTATAAAATTAAAAATTTATGCAATATTATCTGTCGTTATATTAGCTTTGATTGCTGGATGTTCAAGCATCGAAAATAGTAATGGTATAAAGTATGTAGAGGGTTATTACATAATAGAAATGCCATATAGTTTTGACAAGGTTTATAATGCTGCACTAGAATCAATAAAAACGGGAGAAACGTATACTATAAATGGAGTTCCATACGATCTTAAGATAAACAGTAATGCTAATGGTAAGGCGATTTTAGAGGGTGTTAATGATAATGATCTTAAAGATACTATTCGTATAGAGATTGTTAAGTTATCAGATAAGCTCACGAAAGTAGCGATTAAGTATGGAAAAGATGGAAACTCTATCAGATCTTCTGCAGAAGTTCAAATCATTGAAGGTAACATTAAATACGGTTAATAGATAAATTTTATTCTAAATTTTTGCAAGAATCTTTGCACCTTTGATTATCTCATCATCTTTTTTAGCAAAACAAAGTCTTAGTAGCCCATTTTGTGGTTTTTCAAATAATGATGAGATTGGAACTAAGCCAATGCCATGTTCTTTGATTAAATTAGAGGCAAAATCCTCATCAAACTCGTTGCTAATATTACTGTAGTCTAGCATCTGGAATGGGGAACCATACCATTCAAGAACTTTAAATCTAGTACCTTTTAAGTTATCTCTTAAAAGCTGATTTTGTTTTTTGTATAGTTTGTTGAGATTAATGTAATACTCAGGATGTTCAATAATTCCCTCTGCTAAAGCTAGTTGTAGGGGATGTACTGCTGAGAAAGTTGCAAACTGTTTTACAGCTAAGATATTTCTAATAACCTCTGTTGGAGCTATAACTACTCCTTGACGCCATCCAGTAACATTATAAGTTTTTCCTAGAGATTGAAGAACAATGAGCTTATCTCTTAACTCAAGTATTTCAATAGCACTTGTAAAACTTTCTCCAGCATAGATATGTTCATATACCTCATCAGAAATTACTAGAAGATTTTTATTCTTAATAATTTTAGCAATTTCTTTAAATTCATCTTCTGATATCACAGTACCCATAGGGTTATGAGGAGAGTTCAAGATAATAAGTTTTGTTCTATCTGTAATTGCATTTGCAATAGCTGGGATATCAATTCTACCATCTGCTAGTAGTTTTAGTCTTACACATTTACCTTGGTTAAGTTTTGTAGCTCCAACATAAGTATCAAAAACTGGATCAAACATGATAACTTCATCACCTTGTCCGATATAAGCAGATATTAGAGTAAATAAACCTTCTTGGGCTCCTGCAGTGATAGCTACATTTTCAATATTTATTTCTGCATTGTAGCATTTTTTAGTCTTTGTGACGATGGCATCACGCAATGCAATAGTGCCTGGAATTGGAGAGTATTGATTTTTTGCGTGCTGCATATGAAACAGTGCTCTATCAATTAACCATTCAGGAGTATCAAATGCAGGAGCTCCTTGAGTGAAATTAAGCGCTTTATATTCTGCAGCTAACGTAGCAAATCTGCCATAAACAGAAGGAGATGTATCTATATAAGGTTTAGCTTTGATCATAGTCTTTGTTGTAAATTATTAGTGTATTTACAGTATATAATATAAATATATATTTTAAGTAGAATTTTGTGCGAAAAATATACTAAATAATAGAGATATATTAATGCTTTATAGTGAATTCAAGAGGGTTGCCGTACGTCGATAAATATTTTTTTCCTAATAGTTCTGAGCCTATATAGTTAAGATGATTTGAATCGGCATAGATTGGAATATTATCTATTTCAATATTACAGTAACTGTCATTGCAGATCACTCTTTTAGGATCTATAACTACTAATGTAGGAAATTCTTTTTTAAGTTTTTTAACAAGGTTAGAAAATATCAACTGTTGTTGTGTGACGAATTTTATGTTTAATTTGCATGAATTTTCTCCAAAAATAAGTGGTAGTTTATTTTTTTCTAATGGACAAAGATTCGTAACATCAGTATTAAGTGCTGGAGTATCCAGAATAAGTACAGGTATACTACCATTGTCCATTACTAACTTGATGGATTCTTGTATTGAATTAACCGAACTAGAGTAGAGGGCATTTGACCATTCACCAGCAAGAATAACATATTTATATTTTTTTGATTTTATCAAATTAGCAATGGCCTTGTTTCTATCAGTAACAGAAACATATTCAACAACATTTTTGAAAGTTGGTAAGAAGGGTGTGGATTTTTGGGTTACAACGTAAGCTTTCTGGTTTATGTTATCAAGCCAAGTAGTTATCATCGGTATTTCAGATCTTGCATGAGAGTCACCTACCAACAGAAAATTTGTATCTTTAGCTTTAGGGCTTCCGATTGAACAGACATCAATATTAGGAAGCTGTTTTGATTGGAAGCTAGCAGATTGAATCATAAGGAAACAATTGTTTTGATCAATTTTATTAAACCCGTAGTTATAAGTTAGTTTATTTTGATCAATAAGGTTTGAGGAATTAAAACCAAATTTATTATTAGTTGAGGCTATGTAAAAGCAGCAAGCCAAAATTAGAGGTACTATCCATAGCAATATGAAGCTTTTAGTAAAACTAAACTTATATCTATGCCTAAAAGGTTTTTCTACAAATAAATATGTTAATGTAGCAAGAAATAAGCTAGTAGTAAAAATCATGATACAAATAGTGGCAGTTTTATCAATACTTAAATAGTTGACATAAGCAATAATAGGCCAGTGCCATAAATATAAAGAATATGAGATAAGACCTATAGCTACAAAAGGTTTTAGAGAAAGTATTCTATTTATAATAGGTATATGATTAGTATTGGCACCAGAATATATATAAATAGTTGCTCCAATACATGCTATAACAGTCCAAATACTAGGGAAACTTACATTAATAAAAAATATAGGGGCTATCATCATTAAAGCACCTATTGCAGAGAGTATATTAAGGGTCAGTTTGTTATTATTTAAAATAGCTGAATTATTAAGATATATAGCTAAACAGCAACCAAATAAAAGTTCAAATGCTCTATGAGTTGGAAAGTAATACCATCTGTCAGAGCTTAGAATATATAAATTAAATTCACCAGAAAGGAAAATCAAGCAAGATATAACTAGCAATATTATTGAAGTAGTTAGAAGTTTTACTTTTGTTGAAAATTTCAGTTTAAATAATAATATTAAGATTAATGGCCAGATCATATAAAATTGTTCTTCTACACCTAATGACCATGTGTGAAGTAATGGTATTATCTGTGAGTTTTGTCCGAAGTAACCAAAATCAAGTTTTACAAAGAAATATATATTAGAAAAAGAAGCAATTGCACTAACAAGTGATTCGGCGTAGTCTATTAAATCTTGTGGTAGTAATATAAGCCATGCAAAAAAAGTAGAGAAAACTAAGACAACTATTAATGCAGGTAGAATTCTTCTAATTCTTCTTAGGTAAAAATTTTTGATAGAAAAAGAATTATTTTGTAGATCTCTAAGAACTATAGATGTAATTAAATATCCAGAAATTACAAAAAATATATCTACACCAAGAAAGCCAGATTTAATCCAACTTATATTTAAATGGAATAGAACTACGGATAATACCGCAAAAGCCCTTAATCCATCTATATCTTTTCTATATTTTATATTGCTCATTAAGATTGTGCCTTTGTATTAATTATTGATAGTGGATTACCATACCTCTCTAAATAAAGGTTACCCAAAAGAGTTGATCCGATGTTATTCAGATGAGTATTGTCGGTATACAAAGGAGTATTGCCGACAGATGTAAGAAGCTCGGTTTTAGAATCCTTTTTTTCTATAAGTTTATTGGGATCTATTACAATGAGCTTTTCTCCATATTTATGTTTTAATTTTTTTATAAAATCATTCCTGCTATCTATTATACTATAACATTGTCTGTCAAGAATTTTATCTAATTTTGTAAATCCACATGTTGACTTTGGGCCTCCATATACATCGTACATGATAATAGGTATTATTTCTTGTTTGATGAAATTCGTTACTGAACTGTCAATTTGTTCAAAAGCATCAGTTTTGAGATATGTATCGTAATTCCAATATCCAGCTAGAATAATTGCTTTGGGTTTTAATTTGTGTATGTAATACTCAGTATTTTTATCAAATGAATTACTATACATCATATACTTATAGAGTTTAGGATCACCTGTCAGTGACTTAGTATAAATATACCCTTTAAGTTTTAAATTCTTTAACCAAACATTTATCATACCCTCATATGCCATAGCATGAGAATCTCCTAGAACTAAAATGTCTGTGTGATCTTTATTAATTGCGCCAAAGAAGCAGTTATTATTTATTTCATTTAGATTATAATTTTCACCGGTATTGCACTGATCTAGATTTAAAGATTGGCTACTATAAAAATTTAGATTTAAATTGACTGCCTCCTTATTAAAACCAAATCCTTGATGCTTAGACGCTGTGTAAAATCCTACTGATGTAACCAAAGGTATAATCCATAATATAAAAATACTTTTTTTAAAACTAAAAATAATCTTGTATCGGAATGGTTTTTCAATAAATATATACGTCAATGTTGCTAATAGTATGCTACTAATGAATATTACAACACAAACTAGAGTAGTTTTTTCAATACTAAGATAGTTTATATAGGCTATGATAGGCCAGTGCCATAAATATAAAGAATATGAGATAAGACCTATAGCTACAAAAGGTTTTATTGAGAATATCTTATTTGCTATTGGAGTATGATTATTATTACCACAATAAATAAATATAGTAGCTCCGACACATGTGGTAATAGTCCATAGACTAGGAAATCTGACATCAATAAAGAAGATAGGTATAATCATCAAGAACACAGAGATTATTGATAAAGCCTCAAGCACTATTTTATTATCTAAAATTATTTTATTTGTATTTTGAACTGATAAAAAAATAGCTAAACAACATCCAAATAGCAATTCAAAAGCTCTATGTGTTGGAGAATAATACCATCTGGGAGAGTCTATAATATGAATATTTAGCTCACCAGATAGAAAAAGTATGCAAGAAATAATTAAACAAATAATAGAAAAAAATAGTAGTTTCTTTTGATTGAAATTTAACTTAAATAAAGCTAGTAAAAATAATGGATAAATCAGGTAAAACTGTTCCTCAATACCAAGAGACCATGTATGTAATAAAGGTATAATCTGTGGGCTAGCTCCAAAATAGCCAAAATTAAGTTTTATAAAGTAATAGATATTAGCTAAGGAGCTAATAGAGCTTATAAGAGACTCAGAATAATTTAGTAAATCTTGGGGTAATAATATTAACCAAGCAAAAAAACTAGAGAATAATAACACAACTATTAGTGCTGGTAAAATTCTTCTAATTCTTCTTAGGTAAAAATTTTTGATAGAAAAAGAATTGTTTTGTAGATCTCTAAGAATTATAGATGTAATTAAGTATCCAGAAATTACAAAAAATATATCTACACCTAGAAAACCTGATTTAATCCAATTTATTTGAAGGTGAAATAGAACTACTGATAATACAGCAAATGCTCTAAGACCATCTATATCCTTTCTATACTGAATATTACTCATGAGGTATTTGGTTTTTACAATCAGCTGTTACATATGATACATTTTTTTGAAATATAATTATAATTATCTATCATTAGTTATTGGATTACCAAATTCTTCTAGATACTTTTGACCTATAAGTTTAGAACCAATATAACTAAGATGATGACTATCAGCGTATATGGGTATACCTTCTATAGTTGTTTTACATTCATTTTTAGAGCAAATTATTTTACTAGGATTTATAATCTCTACTTGTTCAGGATATTGATTTTTAAATTTCTTATATAGCTCAGTTTGAGTTTTAATCCATTCTCTATATATACCATAGTCTATATTACAATCAAGATGTATTCTATTTATAGCACATAAGTTAGATATATTTTTATTTTCAGGTAGATATGAAGCAGGTTGACCCAAGTAAGGAGTATCAACTATTAAAATAATATTTTTGTTATTCGTCAGAGCTTCTTTTATGATTAAACCAAATATATTTAGTTCATTTTTGTTTCCTATACCTCCCATATTCGCAATAATAATAGTCTTATAAGAACTATTCTTTGCTATTGCTTTTTTTATAAAGTCAAATCTTTGTTTCATAGCATCGTTTTTTATATTTTGATTTAGGTCATTTGGATATGGAGCATATGGCGCAGTATTTTCATTATCATTAGGCGTTATTGCTAAAAGAGTTGCGTTTGTATGAATATTTTTTAGCCATTCAGATATCATTGGCCAATCGGATCTCGCATGAGAATTACCTAAAACTAGAATATGAGATTTTTCATTATCAAAAATCCTACACTTTGTACTATCATAATTTTTTTCATATGAAACATAGTATGGTCCATTACGATTAATCTCAGAGTCTTGAGCAAAGTTATAAAAGCAACCATTGTTGTCTATTTTTTCAAAACCATATTTGAATGTAAGTTTATTCTGATCAATATTTGGATGATTAAAACCAAATTCTTGATACTTAGCAGCCGTGTAAAATCCCATTGATATAACTAAGGGTATAATCCATAAGATAATTAAACTTTTTGAGAAGCCAAATTTAAATTTATGCCTAAAAGGTTTCTCTACAAATAAATAAGATGTAGTTGCTAATACAATGCTCAAAAGAATAACCATCGTAGCAATATCGGTAGTAATAGTAACACTTAAATAGTTTAAATAAGCTATTATTGGCCAATGCCATAAATATAAAGAATATGAGATAAGACCTATAGCAACAAAAGGCTTTATTGAAAATAATCTATTAACAACGGGAGTATAACCAAAACTCCCTGAATAGATAAATAGAGTAGCGCCCAAACAAGCCAATATCATCCAAAAGCTTGGAAAGCTTACAGATATAAAAAATATTGGAATTATCATAAGTATTAATGACAAAATTGAGTAAATATTTAAAAGAATCTTATTTGGTAATTTAAGTTCTCTATTATTTAGGCTAATGGCTAGAAAACAGCCAAATAAGAGCTCAAATCCTCTGTTAAGTGGTATATAGTAAAACTTTGGAAAATGTTTGTAAAAAAATATGGCTATTGAAATAGTAATAAATAGTAATGTGATAGTTAATAAGTATTTCTTAGATGAAGCATTTAGTCTGAACAAAATAATCAAAATCACTGGCCATACGATATAAAATTGCTCTTCAACACCTAGTGACCATGTATGCAAAAGTGGTATAGTAGAGGAGTCAGTTGCGAAATAGCCAAAGCTTAGTGTTTTAAAAAAGAAAAGGTTTGAAATAGAAGCGATTACACTTACCATTGATTTTGCATAGTTTAATAAGTCCTGTGGTAAAAGTATTAGCCATGCAAAAAAACTTGAAAATACTAAAACAAAAATCAAAGCAGGAAGGATTCTGCGCATTCTCCTTAGGTAGAAACTTTTGATAGAAAATGAATTGTTTTGTAGGTCTCTAAGAATTATAGATGTAATTAAGTATCCAGAAATTACAAAAAATATATCTACACCAAGGAAGCCTGATTTAACCCAACTAATTTCTAAATGATATAAGATTACTGATACTACAGCTAGTGCTCTAAGACCATCTATATCACTTCTATATTTTATATTATTCATAAATATTCTCTAATAAAGTTACTTGTATTATGATACATTTTTATCAACAGTTAATACAATATAATTTAGATTAGATATTTTATTCTATTTTTGAATAAACTCTAATTTTAGAGGTAAGATTTATGGAAAAGAATTAGGCTAGAATGTCGAATAATTTCTCTAATGTAATTTCTTGTTTTTCTTGAGTTTTACGATTTTTATACTCAATCAAACCTTGTTCTAACAGTCTATCACCAATAACTACATGATGTGAGTAGCCTATAAGATCTGCATCAGCAAACATCACACCGGGTCTTGCGCCCCTATCATCTAAAAGCACATCTATCCCTTTTGCAACTAACTCTTGATAGAGTTTATCAGATATTTGTTTGACATTATCTGACTTATTGTAGTTGATTGGTAATATTGCAACTTGATATGGAGCGATAGCCTCTGGCCAAATGATTCCATTTTCATCATGAGATTGTTCAATTGCAGCAGCCATTACACGAGATACTCCAAAACCGTAGCAACCCATAAGCATAGGTTTAGGTTTGCCATCTTGGCCAATTATATTGGCATTCATTGGTTTCGAATAAACATCTTCAAGCTCGAAAATATGTCCAACTTCGATACCGTTTGTGAGCTCTAGAGTTCCGTTATTATCTGGAGAGATATCTCCTGTAACTACATTTCTAATATCGGCAATTTGATAATTAGTGATATCTCTATCCCAATTCACATTTGTAAAATGATAATCATCTTCATTTGCTCCACAACAGATATCTTCAATCATCATCGCACTATAATCAGCTATGATTTGTACAGGACAGTTGACTATCCCTAATGAACCTGGATTAGCATTAAAAATAGAGAAGATTTCATCTCTAGTTGCAAGAGTGTATGGAGCTACAATTTGTTCAAGTTTATTAATTTTTGTCTCGTTAAGTTCATGGTCGCCTCGGATAACTAAAGCGAAGAAATTACCTTTAGCATCTTTTATAACCATAGTTTTAATAGTTTTTTTGATATCAAAATCAAGTTCGCTACAAAGTTTTTCGATAGTCTTAATATTTGGAGTATGAATTTTTGTTATAGTATTCTCAGAAATTGCTCTTGTGCTTAAATCTGGTTTTGCATAGGTTGCTAGCTCAATATTTGCAGCATAATCAGAGCTATTGCTATAGCATATAATATCTTCACCAGCATTAGCTAATACTTGAAACTCATGACTATTATCACCACCGATTGCTCCAGTGTCAGCGCGGACAGGACGATATACTAAGCCAATTTTATCAAGGATGTTACAATAAGTTTCATGCATCTTATTGTAAGTATTATGTAAGCATTCGCTATTTTCATGGAATGAGTAGGCATCTTTCATGATAAATTCACGGGCACGCATCACACCAAAACGAGGGCGGATTTCATCTCTAAATTTTGTTTGAATTTGATAAAGATTTAGAGGTAATTGTTTGTAACTCTTGATAGTGTCACGAGCCATATCTACAATAGGTTCTTCATGGGTTGGACCATAGCAAAAATCTCTTTCATGTCTGTCTTTTAGCTTCAGAAGCTCAGGACCAAACTTATCCCAGCGATGAGTTTCTTGTAATAACTCAGAAGGTAGGACACTTGGCAGTAATAACTCACTTGCTCCAGCTTTATTCATTTCTTCGCGGACTATATTTTGGATTTTCTGTAGAACTTTTAATCCTACAGGCATCCATGTATAGATTCCTGAAGCAAGTTTTTTTATCAAACCAGCTTTTAGCATGTATTGATGGCTAGTAAGTACGGCTTCTTTAGGAAGCTCTTTTGTAGTAGCAATAAGGGTTTGTGTAGCTTTCATGATTATCTAAATTTCAAAATAAAAATATGAGCTAAATTATAGCAAAAAAATAATTATAAAATATAAAAATTGACTCTAGATGAAGGAAGTTAAGGAGATATGAAAAAACTAAGGAGTATCACCTAGAGTAATCTTTATATATTAAGACTCAATCAAACCCTAAAGCGTAACTTTGTTACTTGCTGGATATGATTTTGCTTAGGAGTGTATATTCTATACTGAATAAATTTTATGTCAATTATTTTTTATAGGTTTAATAACCAATAACTATCTGGATCAGATGGGCAAAGATGAGGACCACATTCAACAAATACACTTATCGTATTAGCAAGAGTTAAAGCTAGTATCAAAAATATTGCTAATTTAGCAAATAGGCTTAAATTTTTCTTTTTGTCTTCATTTGGAGTAAAGAATCCACAAACAGTTGCATATATTATGAAAATAATACTTACAATAAAATTCCAAGTATACATATGTAATGAAAATACAGCATCTCCATAATTTCCAGTACCAGGAACAATGTGTAAAAGTATTTGTGTCATTGCCATCGCGGCATTTAAAATAGCTACTAATGTTACGAACAAATAGTTCTTGTATTTATTGCCATGAGCTAAGTTTAGTAGTAACCCAAAAGTTAATAAACTCAGCGACATTCTTTGGAATACACATAAGGCACAAGGCAATTCTTGGAAATAAAGTTGATAATAAAAAGCCATTGCTAACACGATACTTATACCAATAATAGCTAAAGAGTCGAATAAATCTAAAATATTATCTTTCATAGTTAGCCCCTTAAAGTTGGATATTTATATATCGAATTGTATGAGGGATAAATACTATTAGTAATAATCCCAATGATATAAGAAAAAGAGTAATAGCCAGCTTATGTTTATTTGTTATAGCAAATATCAAGCTAAGAAATGTTGTTAGAAAGATTAAAAATATCATATTGTCAAACTTTATAAATACTGATGTTAACGAGTATAGTCAAAATTTAACTATAAGTGAAATCGAAATTTCTAAATTATATTATAACTAAAACTAATATCATGATGATAAGCACACTTAGGGCTATTCAGAATTCATAAATTTAGAGATAAGAAAGGAGGAGAAAAATACAAACTACCAAACAGCCCTAAGTAAAAAAACTCTTTAGTATAGTGGAAAATTTTTCTTGAATTTGTTGGCTCCCCGAGACGGACTTGAACCGCCGACCAATTGATTAACAGTCAACTGCTCTACCGACTGAGCTATCGGGGAACTTGTGAGGTATTATAGGGTTGTTTTGTGATGCTGTCAACAGTATTTTTAGATTTTTTGAGAAAATATGATGTTTTATCAAGTTTATATGAATTTTAGTGTGTGATAACATATCATAAGTTTCAAAATATCATTATTTAAAATAGTAATAGTTAGTATGGAAAATCAAGTTATACAAAGGCAGCAAGAATTAGTTGAAGAATTATCTTTCTTTGAAGATTGGGAAGATAAGTATGACTATGTCATATCATTGGGTAAACAATTACCAGAGTTTCCTCAAAATAAAAAAACTGAGGAGAATTTGGTTAAAGGCTGTCAATCCCAAGTCTGGTTCGACAGTAGTATAAAAGATGGTAAGTTACATTTTATAGCTACTAGTGATGCATTAATTGTTTCGGGGTTGATTGGAATGTTGTTAAGAGTATATAGTGATGCAACTTCAGCAGATATACTTAATTCAGATACTAATTTTATTAAGGAAATTGGTTTTGGTAATAATTTGAGCTCGACGAGAGCTAATGGTCTGAAGTCGATGCTAAATTATATCTATGCTACTGCACAAGAAAATCAGTAAATGAAAATACTAGTTTGTCGCCCTAAGGATGATGCTGATAAGCTTTCACAATTACTAAGATCTGAAGGGTATACAGCTATAAGTTTGCCGTGTGTTAATATAGATTATATTAGAATAGCAAGTTCAGTACTGGATTATACAAATTACATATTTACTAGCAAGTATGCCATTGAAAGTTTGTTTGCTCAATATAATCCTGTATTGTTTCATGATAAAAAGCTTTATAGCGTAGGTCAAAGCACTGCAAAAATTCTAAAAAGATATGGTTTAGACGCTATATATCCACATGATCATGGTTCACAAGAGCTTCTAAAGTTAATTATAGAAGAAGATGTTTCTGAAGATAGTTTTGCAGTCATTTCTGGAGTTTCTGGAAATGAATTGCTTGTTAAAGAAATATCACAACTAACAAAGTGCGATAAATTTGAAACTTATCAGAGAGTTTTTGAGAGTATTACTGCGCTTAGTCAATCGTATTTGAAAGTGATTGATGATGGTATACATCCTGATGTTATCATTGCAACAAGTATAGATGTTTTTAGATCTTTGAATAGGATTTTTGACGAAATAGTAGCTCCCTCAGCTGCAATTATTACCATAACAAGCCCAAAAATGTTAGAATTTGTTAATCAACAAGGCTTTAGAAATACTTTGAAGCTTGAGAGATTAGATAATAACTGTATCTATCAAAAAGTACTAGAACATATTGAGGCTAAGAATGTCACAGGAAAAAAATATTCAACAAGAGCAAACCAATAACACTAATGATAATGTTGCTCAGGAATCAAAACCAAATAAGAACAAAACGTCATTTAATATCTTTTCTAAAGCTAGTATTGCTATATCTTTAGTAGCTATTGGTTTGGCTAGTTATTCTGTTATTGATTTTGAAAGAAGTGATAATAAACTTGGTGCTAACGATCAAGCTTTAAATAGTTTACAAAATCAACTTGAATCACTTAAATTAATGCAAGCTGAACAAAAAGAAGCAATAAAAGATTTAAGTGCACAAAATGATTTTTTAACAGAGAGTCTTAAAGCTACACAGTCTCAAGTTACAACATTGGGTAATCAAGTAGCAGTCCCAACTAAAGATTTGTATTTGCAGATGAGTATAGTAAATATTCAGTCAGCTATTAACTACTTAGTATTAGCGAAAGATGTGGCAATTTTTGATGGTAATGCTCAAAAGGCTAATGAACTGGTTGATAATGCATTTGATAAAATAGAGGCTAGTGGGGTTGTAAGTATAAGTGTTAGTGAGCGTCAGGAAGTAAAAGATTCTTTAAGAAAGGCTCTTTCAAGAAGTGATGTTATTAAGCAGTTCGCTTTTATTCAACAGCAGTTTGTTAAGCTTAAATATATCACTCCTGAGAATGCTTTTATGGAGGTTAATACATCTTCTCAAAATAATTATATGAAAATTTTAAATTCTGTAGTTGAAATACAAAATATACCAGAGAATCAGACTCTTGTTGCAACTAATCAAGCTAAACAAGCTGTTGCAAGTAATTTGTATAACTCATTGATACAGCTACAGAGTGCTATGTATAGTAATGATCAAGATAGCATTGATCAAGCTAAAGATAACCTGATCAATATTGTCGATCGATACTTTGTGCAAGATAGCAATGCAAAAGAGTTGAAGACGAGTATAGAAAATATTAGATCGCAAAATCTTGATGATATAAATAGTAGTTTAGATAAGGTGATTAATCAGTTATCTGAGCAGCAAAATAAACTTTTGGTAAAAGAATCGAACTTGACTAAAACTAATATAAGTGCACAAGGAAGTGATAAATGATAAGGATTTTTAAGCTTATAATAGTTGTTGTTCTAGCTACTTTGATTGGTATATGGGCAACTAAAAATCATGGATATATTATGTTAGTGATGGCTGATAAAGCTATCAAAGTAAACTTGGTTGCCTTTGTATTTATAGTTTTTGCATTATTATTTGTATTAATTTTTGGCTTTAGGGTAATTAAGTTAAGTTTTCAACTTCCATATTTATTATTTAACTGGTTTATTGGTTTATTTAAGGTTGATAAACAGGAGAGATTTACAGACTTACTTGCTGATATGGTTCTGGAAAATAATAGATTAACCAATAAGCTAAGTGTTTCGAATATTTCTAAAATATCTCCAAGACATTTTAAGGAGTATGTACTTTTTAAAAAGATTTGTATGATCGCAAACTCCAAAGACATTAAAGAATTAGATAAAGCTCTTAAGCAGATTAACAATAATACAATTGTATATAAATTTTTTGAGGTTTATAAGCTCTATCTTGTACAGAAACTCTCAGAAGCACGTTCTAAAGTAACTTTACTTTTAGAAAAAAATGATAGTAGATTTTTGCCTAATATTGTAAATTTGGCAGCGAGTATTGTTTTAGATGATGAGGATGATATTTTTGCTCTCAAAATTTTAGAAAAATACGATGTTTATCTGAAGCAGGACTTGGGAGAAAAGCTAATTATCTTAGCATTAAGAAAAGCAAAAAATGTTGATAAATTATCAGATATATACAATAAAGCAGATACTACAAATCTACTAAGCAGAGTCTATTTAGAGCAACTTGTTGGCTTTGAAGAAATGGTGTTGGCAGAAAAGTTTGCTAAGAAGCAATTAGCTGCAAATAATATCTTGCCAGAAATGCTAAAAATTTATGTCAATGCATTTAGTATCCCAGTAGCTAAACTATCTGAAAAAGTTCTTACTAGAGCTAACCATGATTATAATAGTATCCTTATGTTGCTAGAGCTCGCTGTAGTCAAGTCAGATAATCATAGTTTCAAAATGGCTTATGACTATATTGAAAGGCATACTAAGGAATTACTGACTATCACACAGTTAGAGAGATATCATCATATATTATGTAAGTTTTTTATAAAAAATGGTGATGTGGTTGGTATAGATATCTCAGCAACACAATTAGTTTATCAAAATAACTAAAAGGTATGTTAGATGCAAGTTAAAAGATGGTTTTTGAATAACAGCTTAAGAAATTATCAATATTTATTATATGATGAGAATTACGCCATAGTTATAGATCCTCTTAAAGCAGATATATTTGATGAATTTATCAAACAAAAAAATCTAAAGCTTGAGGCAATACTTATTACACATAGGCATGGCGATCATATTGCAGGGGTTAAGAAGTTGCTTGAAATCTATCCTAATGCTTTGGTGTATGCTTATGCAGATAATGAGCTTTTTAAGCCAAGTATCTATGTTGCTGATGGTGATTTTATAGATTTTGGTTTTACAAGCTGTAAGGTGATGTATACCCCTGGCCATATAGATGATCATGTGTGCTTTTTGTTTGAAAAAGAGAAAGCTCTTTTCTGTGGTGATACTTTGTTTAATGCTGGAGTTGGTGGTGTACATGCTACTTCGGCTGATGTAAATCAGCTGTATGATTCAGTAGTCAAAATTTCTAGTTTAGATGGAAATATAAAGCCATATCCAGCTCATGATTATTGGCAGAGTAATCTTGATTTTGCACTTAGTATACTGCCTAATGATGACTCTTTTAAATACTATAGAAGTCAAGTTGCGGAGCTTACCGCTGAGCAAAAACCTGAAGTGAGTTTGGCAGAGGAAAGTAAACTTAATATCTTTATCAGATCTATAAATGATAAGTCTCTATTACAGGCTTTACCTAAATATTCATTAGGGAGAGAAATGTTTGTTAAGCTTAGAGAGTTAAAGAATAACTTTTAAATTAAGTTTAATTTTTAAGATTTTTATCATTAGTGGCGTCTTTTGGATTGCTTGTGGATTCATTTTTTGAATCTTTCTTAGTATCTGTAGGTTCTATTTTTGTACGACTAATTTCACGAGGGAAGCCACCATTTAAGCCGATTCTTTGAAGTTTGATTATATCTGGAGCCATAGCACGCTTGCTATCATAAGGTCCTATATACATCCTAATCCAGTTACCTACACGCTGAAACTGTGGGTTAAGGCCATCTTCTTTCATCTTTTTGACATACCAAGAAGTTTCATCCATATTCCTAAACGAAGCGATCTGGTATATGTATGTGTATTTGTATTGTGCTCTTTGTGCATCAGGCTGAACATCAACTTCTACACTATCATGTTTAAGGCTATTGTAGAATGTAAATACCATTTTATCATTATTATTTTTTTTAGAGAAATCAGGGTTTTGATCACTGTTTGTGGCATCTGTTTGAGTAGTATCATTATTATCTTGAGCTTCTGTTGAATTGTTACTTTGATCTACTTGTAGCTCAGCTTTTGCTTTTTCTTTTTCAGCTTTTACTTTTTTTAGATGTTTATTTATAAGTTTAGATGCTACAGCTATTACCAATAAGCATACTACAGCAGCAATTACTATTTTTTTCTTTTTAGAGCTAGGGCCTTTGGGCTTTTGCAGTTCTTGAGGATTTTCTTTTGTTGATTTTTTAGGTATATCTAATCTTGATAGATCTTTCATAAGTGTAATTTTTTTAATAAATCTATTAAACTTTGCTAAGTGTTTAATAGCATAATGTTATACTAAACAAAGATTATAATTAATACTTATGTAAATATATAGAGTTTTATTCTTAGTTATAACAAAAATAGTATATTTATTGAAATAAATAAATATTGTAATTATTGAAGACTAATCGATAAGCATTATAATTAGCTCTTAAAGAGTTTGTGAATTTTTGAAGTGAATTTTAGTTTATCGTAGTTTATAAATTAGATTTTAAAAATTTAAAAAAAGAGGACATTCAATGCGCTTGCAGAAAAAAATATTATTAACATCAATATGCTTAGCTACTTTTGCAACAACTAATTTATATGCAACAACAGCAACTGAAGCTACTAAGTTAACTAGTCAAGAGAAATATGATAATAAGAAAATGCTCATTAGCAATTTAGACTCGCTATTTCCATATCCTACAAAGATAACAGTAGGTAGTGTTTCTCAGGATAAAAGTGGTAGTCTAGTAGCAACAGATATTATGATAATAAGTAGTGATCCAAAAAATCCAAATATAAGTATTAATAAAGCTACATTTGAAGGTTTAAAAGCTGGACAGACTGTTAAAAATGATTTTCATATAAAAATTGAAGGTTTAAGTATAGCAAATTTAGCTACGGCAGTTGCTAATAGCAATGTGGTTAGCTCAAATACAGATCCAAAAGATCTTGCAAATAATCAAGGTTTGTTTGCTATTTTAATGAACAGTATAGGTCAGGCGTTATATAACCTTGATATTAACTACAGCTATAATAACAGTACGATTGACTTTGTATTAAATTCAACTATAGATAAAAAGACATTTATAAAAACAAATGCTAAATTAAAAGGTATAGATTTGTCTGGAACTAGTGTTGATATGGATTTTTTAGCAGCATTGATGACAGAATGTATGAACTCGAAGATACAAAATCTTAGTTTTGATGCAAACTTTTCAGAAGTTTTAAAAGAAATAACAGATAAATACTTAGGTAAAGAGTACAAGCAAGATCCGATATTAGATTTTAATGGTGAGTTAGGTAAGAGATCTGGTGAATTAGTATTGAACTTTGATGGAAAATTGGGTGCCAATAACTATGGTAAATATAATATTGTAATTGATGGTATAGACTTAAATGATAGTACTATCAATCAAATCATTGATGGCACAAGCAAAGCATTAGATAATGCTTATGTGAAGTCAAATACTGCTGACTCAAAAATTCAGCTTAATTTCCAAAAGGACTTCTTCCCTGAGAAATCACCAATAAGAGAGATATTTTCAATACTTGATACTAATAATATTAATATGAAAATTAATTCAGACCGTCAATTTAAGAATAATAAATATAATACTAACTTTGATATACAGGTGGCGGGGTTGGCAAGTTTGAATGGTAGTGCTGAAGCTATGGTAAATGATAAATTAAGCTTGCTACCATACCTAGGTGTGGGTGCACAAGATCAAAAAGATTTATATGATTGCAATAATGAACTATGTCTAAAAAATGTAAATGTTACATTTGCTAACTATGGACTGCTTGAAAAAATAGCTAGACTTGCAAATCAAGATCCGAATACTACTCCACAGCAAATACTTGGATCATATGGGGCATTGTTACAGCTTTTTGCAGTACAACAACAAGATAGATTCTTACAGCAGGTACTGTCATCATTTGCAATGTTCTTACAGAACCCTAAGAATATAAGTATCCATGCTAAAGCGAACAAGCCAGTTAATGAAATGGCATTATTAAACATGTTAGCCAATGATGCTAAAACTCTAAAAAGAAATAATCCTATCAAGAATAATGGTAATGTTGATTTAAGTAAGAGTCCTGATGTTAAGCTTATAAATAATATACAAAATCTATTTAAGATTAGTTTTGATGTAAATCAGAACTAAAAATTAATATTTCTTGAAAATTAAAGCTATATCTCTATTGACAACTTCTCAAAATAAGGTAATATATCACCCTATAAAGCGGGAATAGCTCAGTGGTAGAGCACAACCTTGCCAAGGTTGGGGTCGCGAGTTCGAGCCTCGTTTCCCGCTCCATACTCTTAGGTTTGTGTGGCTGAGTAGCAAAATGGTTATGCAGAGGCCTGCAAAGCCTTGGACGCCGGTTCGATTCCGGCCTCAGCCTCCACTAACTGCCCGGGTGGTGAAATTGGTAGACACAAGGGACTTAAAATCCCTCGGAGCTTAACCTCCGTGCCGGTTCGAGTCCGGCCCCGGGCACCATTTATTATTCCAATTAATTTGAGTCTATTTAGTCCTTATTTAATTTATCTTGACATTTTGTTTATTTGTGTCAATATAGCATCAAAATGTAAGTTTTATTTAAATTCAATATGAAAAATATATTTAAAAAATATTTAATTATACTTTTTTTATCTATAGGGATAAGTCTTGTATATGCCGATAAAGAGCAATTTGTAGTTAACTTAGATGATCCTTATGCTTATTTTAGTCGAGATCAAGATAAGCAGACTCAGTACAGTAAAGATTTTCTTGTAATCTATGATGCTGGCAAAGAGAATAAAGCAGTATTAGTTAATGATAAGCTAGCTATTACAGATGTAGAGCTTCCTAAAGATATTTCTAATAAAGGAGAAAAGCTGGATCAGTTAGTAAATATTGGTTATAACAATATACTTATATTGACAACAAATGAGCAATCAAATTCAAATTTTGCTTATATTTTCTCAATTAATGATTTATTAGATGAAGAAAAAAGTAAGGACTTTATCAAATTAAAGTTACCAAATGGTTATAATCCTACAATTACATATAATGGTGAAAATTGGTCCAATCATATTGCTCAATACTTTACATTTGCAGTAACTGAAGACAAACTAGGTTCATCTTTAGTATCTGTATACTTATTACAATCAAGTAAAAATGATAATGTATATTCTGATTTTAAAGAGTTAAATCAGTTTAAAATGCCAAACATAAGTGCTAAACATATAGAGTTAGGTACAATTAGTAGTCCAAATCCTACTCCAGGAAGGGGATATGACTTTTTGTCTACATTAATATATAAAAATGACGATACTAATGATATTAAGGCATGTATTTTGACACCAGGACTATTTAATGATGTTAAGTGTAATAGTATTAATGAAACTGGTAATTTTGAAAATCCAACTCTTGCTAGCTTGTTGCAAAATAATAATGTTGCTATTGTTGCTAATGCTACAGATACTAATAATATTTATACGAGTACATTTGATAAGCAAAGCTTTGAAATATCTCCTATAGTTAATATTCGTAATCAAGGAAATGATATCGATGCAGCAGCTCTTGATATTTCTCCTAATAATATTGCAAATACTGAAAATAGAGAATATATAATAGCTGAGACATTCAGAACTAGTGAAAACTCAGTAGGATTCAGCAGATATTCATACAAAAAAGAAGTAGCTTTTATGGATTCTTTAGTTATAGATAAATTATAATATCTACTAAATTACTACGTTGTTTTATTTAATAAACAACTATTAAGAGTGCTTGTTTAAGTTTCTTAAAAACTCCTAACGTTAAAAGAGTTAATAACTCTACCAATTATTACTGCATCAGTTGGTGATTTGATTTCATCGTTATTTTGAAATTTTGAGGACTGTGATTTCGCTAGGGTCAACCAAAGAGTGTATTTATAGCTAACTATGTATAGAAGAAAGACATTAGATCGAGAAATTCTTTTCTAAAATTAAGCATTTTAGGAGAGTGTTTTCTAGATTTGATAAAACCATTCCAGCATATTTAGGAATGATTAAACTGGTTTGTACTATTGATGAATATTTATATATATGAATAAGGGTTAATTTACATGCAAAAGTGATACAAAAATATTTTAAGAAAATTTTAAAAATTCAATATTGTTTAAGTATATTAAATTCCGTTGTACAAATAAGTAATTATTTAGGTTTATAGATTTTTTCAGAAAAATAGGTATACTCAACTATACGTTTTTAAAAAATGTTGAACTTAAAATATGAAAAAAACTATATTGTTTACACTGTTGCTAGGTGCTTCTGTAGTAGCGGTTGCAGATCAAAGCACAGAGGTTAATTCTAGCTTATATCCATCTCCAGTAGTATCTATTTATAATACTACATGGTCTCCCGAGACTGTAGCACAAGGTGTAAATGTTGTACATTCAGCATTTGCGGGAATAGATGGAACATCTATTGGAGAAGTTATTGGTGGACCGGCTTTGGATACAGAATATTCATCGTGGTCAAAAGTCCAAGTTTCTGGAGCAACAAACATATTAGCTTTTGGTGGACAGACAACAGTATTTTCTCCTGATATGAATAACGTTGAAGGTGTAGCACAGGCAATTGTAGAATATGCAACAAAATATAACTTTGATGGTATTGATTTTGATTTAGAAAATGTAAAAGGCGCAGCAGCTAATTCACAACTTCTTAAAATCATTCCTGCAATAAGGAATATTGATCCTAGTCTAATAATAATGGCAGCTCCACAAGCATATAATGGTCTTTCATGGGCAAGCACTAGTGGTGTAGATACTATTGTTCCACTATTGAAAGATGGTGCATGTGGTACTAAAGATTGTTTAGATGCTGTTTTTGTCCAAAATTACAATAATAGTAATCAAAATAATGTACAGTATGGTTGGGATCAGGTAGTAACAGCTATAAGTCAAGCAAATAATCCTAATCTAACTACTAAGTTTATTATAGGTTTTGAGCAAACAGTTAATCCTAGTGATATAGTTAAACCTAGTTCAACATCTAAATACTTAACTAATTTTGCTGGACTTGGTTTATGGCCAACATCTCAGGCTGAAGACACTGCGACTGAACAAGTAATGGTTAAAGTCATGGGGTTATAAACTTTTATTGATACTTAGTATTTTAATATTTCTATATTTAATTTATGCTTCAAGAACAAGACAATTTGTAATATTAACTATTTCAAAAAGTAATAATGTAAGGTTAAATCAGGTTATTTAGGTCAGTAAAACACACCATTCTATATTTACTGCTATTAAGTCAAAGTCTTATCTACTTTTAAAACTTTATATGTGGCTATATGACTATTTGTTTTAAGTAGTTACTTGACTATGAAAAAGAGATGAATTAAAAATTTCTAACATTAAAAGAGTTAATGACTCTACCGATTATTACTGCATCAGTTGGTGATTTGATTTCATCATTATTTTGAAATTTTGAGTTTAGTGGCATCAAATATAAGCGGTTATTATCTTTAAATAATAGTTTAACTGTAGCTCCATCGGAGTTTCTAGCAACTACAATCTTATCTACTAGATTTTGAGGACTAATTTCGCTAGGGTCAACTAAAATATTCTCACCTTCGTAGAGAGTATATTTAGCATATTTAGGACCAAGCAGTTGAGATTCTGAAGAGTCATAGAGCATACTCTCACCTTGTACTCTCAATGAAAAACCATTTTTTGGTACAAGAGAATGAGGAATTTGTAAGTAGTCAATAGGATCTATACTTTCTTGAGATTCGGTAAATTCACCAGCCTGAACATAGCTCAATACTGGTACATTAGCAATAGCTACTATAGATGTATCATTAGGATGGTAATTATCTTCTAGACCTAGTATTTTCATAACTTCAATATGTCCATCATAGGAGGGGCAGTTTGTACCAGCAACCCAGCCTTTGATAGTGCGATCACTTTTACCAAGTTTTTGGGCCAACTCAATTTGTTTCATGCCTATTCTTTTTAAGGCTGGTTTTAGATCGGTTTTGTAATCAAACATCTCTAATCCTAAATACAATAATCTAAGTCTAAGTATATTTGTATGAAAGCATCAATTCAATAAATTTTTAAAAAATGGTGCAATAATACTTCCCTTTAGTGTAAAAAGTAGATAGTATTGAAGGTGTAATAAAACTGCACTTTTATAAAATAAGAGAGTTAAAAAAATGATAAGAAAAAGTATTTTAGTAGAAAATCAAGAAATTAAAGATTTATTATCTGTTATCAAACAACACTATGTATCTGATAATAAAAATACTATTCAAGATGTTAGTTTGAACCATGTCGTGAATAGAGTGTATAAAGACGATGTAAGGAAATATATAGCTGATCGTTGGCATGTTCTAGAAACTAAAGTTGGGCATCAAGTTACACTTCTAGAAAATAACTATAATAAGAGTATCATCAATAAATTATACAAAAAATCTCGTGATCTAAATTTTGTGATTAAAACTCGACCTGATGATTCATCAAAAGATCTACATGATTCAATCAAAAAAGTATCTAATATAGATATAATTATAAGAGAATTTTCTTTCTCGTAGAGTTTACTTAATTACCTGTTTTTCGAGAACTTTTTTGCCTAAATAAACTGATAGTATAATTATAAACATTCCGACAAGTTGTTGTATTGAGAATGTTTCTCTAAATAGAATATAGCCATATAACAATGCAAATACTGGACCAACTAGTAATACTAAAGAACTCATTGCTAACGATATGTGTTTGATACGACTGATATATAGTATATTCCCTAATAAATGTCCAAATAGAGCTATAGCTAATAAAATTGCAATACCTCTAGCAGTAGTTGGAATTATCTGTTCATTGAAAATAAAAGCTAGTATAAATAGTACAATTGAACCACTTAATGAAGCGATAAACATCATTCTAAAAGTTGAGCAAGAGTCTCTAAGTTTCTTAGAAAAGATAATAAAAAGAGCATAGAATACTGCAGATATAATCGCCAGCCAATTACCTAAAAGGTGTTGAGAACTTAGGCCAGCCTGACTCATAAGAAGTAATAAACCAATAAATGCCACCAATAAAACTAAGTAATATTTAAGAGATACTTTCTCCTTAAGAAATATGATAGCTATGAAAGTTGTAATAAATGGGCAAAGATTGGTTAGAAGACTAGCTTCTGCTATTGATGTATAAATCAAAGAGATACTATAAAAAGCTAAATCTAAAGCTAAGAAAAATCCTGTTAACGCGGCGATATAGAGCGATTTTTTTGATAGTTTTTCTTCATCTTTGGTGATTGCCAAAAATGAATATAAAAATATACAAGGTAGTAATAATCTATAACCAAAACTTGCAATAGGACCAACTTCTGAATATCTAATGAGTACTGATGCTACAATAAGATTAGAAAGTGCAAACAGTATTATAAAAAAATCTCTATTCATAGTTTTGTCCTAAATAAATGACTATTAAGCAGATGATATCATGAAATTAGCTAAATACTTGTGATAATTAAAGGTATAAATACTAGTGTTATCTAAACTTAGAGATTTTAACTTTATGAGATACATGCTAAATTAGCTTTAGAGTTAATTCTTTAAATAAATTTTAAGGTCAAAATCTATGCATATTAGTGAGCGCCGTAAATGGTATATAGGCTTTGCTATTTTTGTGATAATAGTTTTATTATCACTTTCATTACTACACGCATCAATTTGGGTTAGTATAGGCTTTATAGCTGTTTTGGCAGTGATTGCAATATATGATGCTACCCAAACCAAACATGCTATTTTGAGAAACTTTCCTATAGTTGGGCATATGCGTTTTATACTTGAGTTTATTCGCCCTGAAATTCAGCAGTATTTTATCGCGGATAATGAAAGTGAAAAGCCCTTTGGTAGAGAGACAAGATCTACAATCTATCGCCGAGCTAAGGGTCTAAATGACACCGTAGCATTTGGTACTGAGAAAGATATTGATAGAGTCGGTTATGAGTGGGTAACACATTCGCTAGTGCCGAAGCATTTGGATGAAGTTGAAACTCGGGTTAAATTTGGTGGTTCTGATTGTAAACAACCATATATGGCATCACATTTGAATATATCAGCGATGAGTTTTGGAGCATTGTCAGCTAATGCAATTATGGCTTTGAACAAGGGTGCTAAGTTGGGTGGATTTTGTCATTGTACTGGTGAAGGTGGTTTGACAAAGTATCATTTACAAGGTGGCGATATTGTATTTCAGATTGGTACAGCTTATTTTGGTTGTCGTACTGAAGATGGTAATTTTTCTGCTGAGAAATTTGCTGAAAAAGCAAATCTAGATAGTGTTAAAATGATTGAGATTAAGCTGTCTCAAGGTGCTAAGCCATCTCATGGTGGTGTGTTACCTGCGGCTAAGATAACTTCAGAAATCGCAGAAATTAGGGGAGTATCTATGGGTAAAGATGTCTTATCGCCACCAGCTCATAGTGCTTTTTCAACACCAATTGAGTTTTGTCACTTCATCAAGCAGTTAAGAGATTTATCAAATGGTAAGCCAATAGGGTTTAAGCTTTGTATTGGTAGTCATGTAGAATTTTTGGCTATATGTAAGGCAATGCTTGAGACAGGTATCAAACCTGATTTTATAACTGTAGATGGAGCAGCTGGTGGTACTGGTGCAGCGCCTTTAGAATTTTCTAATCATATAGGTATGCCGTTAGAAGATAGTCTAATATTTGTGCATAATGCTTTGGTTGGTTGTGGCTTACGCGATGAGATTCGTATTGTTGCAAGTAGTAAGGTAGCAACAGGTTTTGATATGGTTAGATTATTTGCTATGGGAGCAGATACTTGTAATTCTGCTAGAGCAATGATGATGGCTGTAGGTTGTATTCAGTCACGCCAATGTAATAACAATACTTGTCCAGTTGGTGTGGCAACCCAAAACGAGCGTCTTGCAAAAGCACTAGTTGTAGAGGACAAAATGTATCGTGTGTATAATTTCCATAAGGCTACGATTAATTCATGCTTGGAAATCGTTGGAGCAATGGGTCTAACATCTACAAATGATATTGGTCCAGAAAACCTCAAAAAACGCGTATCTGTAAATGAGATTAAGTCATATATAGATTTGTATGATTTTATTCCTGAGAATAGTCTGATAGATGGTAATATGCCAGCTAGTTTTGCAAGATCTTGGGAAAAAGCTCGAGCGGATTCTTTTTAGTAAATTTCGATACATTAAGAAATTATATTTACAAATTACAATTATTTTTATTTACTTTATCGACATTTTTATAAACTTTTTTTATGTAAGGATAAGATATTGCGGCAGGTATTAATGAATATAGTTCTTTAAAGACTCTCAAAATTAATTGGCTATTAGATGGCTTATATGAAGATTCTGTTAAGCTACTATATTTCCAATGTACTCGAGCAAAACTAGGTAGTTTCTTATTTACAGATAAATAAATTTTTTGAAATTTGCTATTTTTGAATTTTAAATGAATTAAACATCTCTCAATTTCTCTTTTAAAAGCTAAGGATATTGTATTCGTATGCTTTTTTGTTAAAGTCCAGTTAATATTGATATTCTCTTTATGTTTTGATGTAGTCATGTGTTGCCATAATGGAGGTACGTATAGCAAATCTCCTTCATTAAGAGTAATTTTATAATAATGTTTATTGCGTAAATTATTTTTCATTGGATTAAATATTGTGAAATTAGACATGGGATAATTTCTAACATGAGTATTTGGGGAGATTAAAAGCCACTCTTTTTCACCTTTGACTTGAATAGTGAAAACGTTTTCTAAATTACTATCATAATGTAAATGGTTAATATTGTTGCGAGAATTAAGCCAAAATCTGACAGGATGACTATTTTTAAAGGATGATTCATTTTCAATAAGATCAAGAATAAATGATGGAAGTTCATAATCATCTTTTAAAAAGTCAATAGTAGCTGTATAGTATACTTTAGTAGATTTTACTCGAGGATCTTTTTGTAGAGCATTTCTTAAATAATTTTCATCCCATTTTTTTAAGATTTCCCAGTCTTTAGCAAATTCACGGATAATTAAGGGCCTCTCTATATCAAAATATTGCTGCATAAATTCTTCCGCTGCAATATTTCCATGTGTTTCATCAATTTTTAAATTTTCCACTTAAATTAATTCCTCTATATAATGTATATTTCGTGAATAGTAAATGATATAAATCAATGCTAAATGTAATTTAGAAATTATCCAAAATACATTTAATACAGACGAAATACTATATATTAAGAATAAATTGGTCAACTATTTTATTTTTTCTAAAAGTTAGAATATTAAATATAAGATCAATATAAATGTTTAATCTTTGTTATATTGATTTGCTAAAATAACTAGTATAAATATTCTTGTTAGTTAAATATGGCGTTATATACCTATCCATCAAATAAACTTGAGTATCTAGTTCAAGTTTTAGCAAAACTTTTAGATGTTGAAAAAAAAGATTTATTTACACCGACACAGCTAATAGTTGGTAGTCGTGGTATGCAACATTGGTTAAGTATGCAATTAGCACAATATCGTAATATTGCCATGAATCTTAAATACGACATGATAAATGGTTATATACTTGATATCTGCTATGAGCTCACAGCGAAACAAGAATTTAAAAAAGCATACACAAAAAATATTTTAGCTTGGAGAATTTTTAGAAGTTTAGATAGTATCAATAATCCTAAACTTCAAGAGTATTATTACAATAGTGATCTTAAGAAATATCAACTATCCGTTAAAATAGCAGAAACATTTTCAAAATATATATCATATCGAAGTGAGTGGTTGCAAAAGTGGGAGCAGGGCGAGTATATAAATCCTGCTAAATCAGAGAGTGATGAAGATTGGCAAATGCTACTTTGGCAGAAGCTTGTTGAAGATGTCTCTGAGACACCATACAAAGTCCAAGCAGAAGCACTCCAAAAGCTCAGTCGACAAAACTTAGAAAAACTAAATATACCAAATGATATCTATATATTTGGGGTTAATACCATATCTCCCAAAAATCTTGGCTTTGTATTTGAGTTGGCTAAATATATTGATGTTAATATTTTGTATATTAATCCATGTAGTGAGTATTGGTATGATTTACACAAGAGCAAAATTTCAGCTTGGCTAGATAGTGATGATTATGAGCTTCAACCTCTTTTGGCAAATCTAGGTCAACAAGGTAAAGAATTTTTTAACCAGCTTCTAGAAAATCAAGAAAAGCAAGAGTTAGAAATCTTTGAAAAATTTGATAAAAATTCGTTAGATTTTGAGAAACTTGCTGATAATGACCAAACACAGCTAGTAAGTCTACAGCGAAATTTACTGGAACTAGATTGTCAAAACCACGCTAAGCAAAAAGATTTAAGCATCAGTATTAGCTCATGCCATAGCCCACTTAGAGAAGTACAGATTCTACATGATAAGCTTTTGGATATGATCAAAGCAGATCCAAGTATTAAGCCTAGAGATATTTTGGTAATGTGTCCAAATATTGAGGATTATTCGCCGTATATTGATAGTGTGTTCTCAAGGTTTCCAACAGATAAAAAGCTCCCTTGTTCTATAGCTGATAGAACGCTACTTGATTCAGAGCCTTTAGCTACTAGTTTTATAGAATTATTGCAATTACCAGAGAGTAACTTTGAAGTTAATAAGATACTTGATTATCTAGCTGTACCAGCAATTCAGCAAAAGTTTAAAATTACCGATGAGCAATTAGAAACTATTCGCTATTGGTTAAAAGAGTCATGTATTCATCATGGTAATAATGGTCAGACATTCTCATGGAGCTGGGGACTTAAGAGATTGATGCTAGGGTTTAGCTATAGTGATAGCAATCATATTATCGATGATAAACTAATGACTATACCTGTGATTGAAGGTAGTGAGATTGTCGAACTTGGTGGCTTGTATGAGTTGCTAGAGCTGTTAGAAAAATATTCACAAGAGCTGCTTAAGCCAAGAAGCTTAGAAGCATGGCAAGACTATCTTTTGGGGATGTTTGAAGATGTTTTCGATGTAACTAGTGATGAGCAATATATTGCTAAGAAAATCAAAGATATAATCGTAAAGACAGTTACTACAGCTAAAGATGTATTGCTAGAGGAAGAGATTGATTTGTATACAATTAGATACTGTCTGATTTCGCAGTTATCTGAACCAATTATCAATAATCATTTTTTAAATGGTAAGGTAACATTCTGCTCAATGACACCAATGCGTAATGTCCCTTTTAGAGTGATAGCGATGCTGGGTTTAAATAATGGTAAGTTCCCACGCCAAGAATCTGCGATTAGCTTTGATTTGATGGCAAGACTTGGTAGAGTCAAAGGTGATAGAACTAAACGAGATGATGATAGATATTTATTTTTAGAGGCTATTACATCTGCTCGTGATTATTTGTATCTTAGTTATATTGGCAGAAGTGTTAAAACTAATGTTGAGCAACAACCAAGTCTAATACTCAAAGAGTTGACTAGCTATTTGGATTTGAATTATGGTTGGGAAAAGGCGGATATTAAAGAATATCCATTACATCCTTTTAGTTCTAAATGCTATGCCGATGAATACAGAAGTTATGATGAGGCTTGGCTGAAGTTGTTACAGTCAGAGCCTAAGGTGTTTTTTGATTCAAAGTTATTAAATAATGGTGTTAATCTACCAAAGAGTTTAAGTATCTCAAAACTTGTCAAAATCTTTGATGACCCTATTAAGGCTTATACAAATTACGGCTTAGAACTATATTTAGAAGACGACTTCGAAGAGTTAGAAGACAGTGAGCCATTTGATATTAATAGTTTAGATAAACATAAATTTAAACAAGATTTATTAAAGACCTTTGAGAGTGAGAAAGACAAAGAATTAACCATAAAAACAGCTAAGCTAAGTGGGAAGCTTCCAGAATCTGTACTTACTGAAAATGAGATTAATAACGAAGTCGAAAATATTCAAAAGTTATTAGATAAGGCGAGTTTAGCAAATTATGAGTCTAAATATTTTCATCAAGAGATATTAGGATATGAGTTAGAAGCTAGTTGTTATATTAGAGATAATCAAATTTTGTTATATACAACCTCAAAGCTTGGTATTAAGCATCAATTTGAATTGTATTTGACAACACTATTAGTGGCATTATCAGAGCAACAAGATATCTCTGCTACTTATGTTTATTTTGATAAAGACAAAAATCAAGCAGATGATATTACTTTTGCTATAAGTTATTTAGGTGCAAAAGAGTTATTAGAGAAATACCTATTAAATGCGGAAAAGATAGTATCTAAACCAAGCTTAGTACATTTAGATTTAGCCAAAGCTATAATAGAGCATATAAAAGAAAGTCAGAAAAAAGATGCAAATCTTGTTGAAAAAACAACTAAGCAAAAACAACAAGCTTGGGAGGGTGCAATCAAATCTTCAGAGTCTAATTACAAAGCATTAGAGAATAATAGTTATTTCAAACTTTTTTATAGTGAGCATCCAAAGATAGATGATTTTGATGGTGAAAGAATTTATAGAGACTTTTTTGAGATCATCAATAATAGAGATTGAGTCTAAGCTAGTACAAGTACAGCTAATAAATTTTGATTATAATTTCAATGTATATAGACCTAAATAGGTTTTGTAACTAAAATAGATTTTCATGTGATTTGTAGAAATACTTTAAAAATTAGTTTTATGGCAATTATAGAAAATTTACTGCTTAGTGATGATAATGTAGCATTTCACCCAAATCTTGGTAATAGTTATCAGCTAAATAGTGTAGCTAAAGAGATAATAGAGTTATTACAAATAGATAAGACCAAGATGGAAATAGTTAAACATTTAAGTAAAGAGTATGATATCTCTTTAGAAGAGCTATATATAGACGTGAGTGATTTTATATCAAAGCTAAAGTTTTATGGATTAATTTAGATGAAAATAGCGATAAGTGGCTTAAATAATACAGATAATCCTGCCCCAGGTATTCCTGTCGCAAAGAGTCTAAAAAATGAGTACAACTTAATAGGTCTAAGCTATGATGCAAATGAGCCGGGTAATTATCAAAAAATGTTTGATAGCATATATATCATGCCTTATCCATCATCTGGTTTTGAAGAGTTAAAATCTAGACTCCAACACATTAAAAAAGATCATGATATTGGAGCTATTATTCCAAATCTTGATTCTGAGCTACCTCTATATATTAAATACCAAAAAGAAATTAATAAACTAGGTATAAATCTTTGTGTACCATCGCTGGAAAGTTTTGAGCTTAGAAATAAAAGTAAGCTTAGTGAATTAGCGAATCGATTAAATATAAAGTATCCACAAACTTGGGAGATAAACTCTATATCAGACCTTCAAGAAATATCATATAAGCATAGTTTTCCATTAATGATTAAAGGAGCTTATTATAAATCTATAGAAGCTTTTAATTTAGATGGTGCGATTGATGCTTTTATAAAGATCTCAAATGAATGGGGGTTCCCAGTATTACTACAAAAACATGTTTATGGTGAAGAGCTTAATTTAGTAGGTGTTGGCGATGGTCAAGGAGAACTCAAAGGTGCAGTAGCTATAAAAAAACTTACAACTACAAATATAGGAAAAATTTGGCTTGGATTGACTATTCGGAATGAGAAGCTATTAAAAGTAGCAAAAGACTTTGTCAAGCAAACATTATGGAATGGACCTTTTGAACTAGAGTGTATGGTAAATTCAGACAATGATATACATTTGATAGAAATAAATCCAAGATTTCCATCATGGGTATATTTTGCTACTGAAATAGGTGTGAATTTACCTAAAATGGTAGTAGATATCATGAGTGGTAAACAAGTTAAGCAAAATTTGGATTATCCAATAAATAAAATGTATGTTCGGTACGTAGAAGAATTGGTTACAGATTTTGATAATTATAAAAAGTTGTTTTTAGCAAAGGAAATAAATGATTGTGAAAAAAGCATATAACAAACCAAGCATTAACAAAATTGATTTTTCAATGTCATCAAAATATGGGTGTACTTTTAAAAAACAAAAAGTCAGAAAAGATATCGATGGCGTTTTAATTGAAGATTTAGTAAAAAAATTTGGTAGCCCAATATTTGTATTTTCTGAGAAGAAAATAATAGAAAAATATGACACTCTTTATAATGCTTTTTCAAGTAGGTATTCCAATGTCGAATTTAGCTGGAGTTATAAAACTAATTATCTAAATCAGATATGTAAGATATTCCATAAGCTTGGCTCTTCTGCTGAGGTAGTTAGTGAATTTGAGTATCAAAAAGCTAGAGCTTTAGGCATAGCTGGTAAAGATATCATTTTTAATGGACCTTACAAGCCTAAACAAAGCTTAAAAATAGCAGTTAGGGAAGGAGCAAAAATACATATAGATAATCTATTTGAGTTAAATGACTTAGAAGAGATAGCTGATGAATTAGGTATGAAAATCCCAGTAGCAATTAGAATAAATATGGATACTGGTATATATCCTTTATGGAGTAGATTTGGTTTTAATTACGAAAATGGTGATGCTCTAGATGCAGTTAGACGTATATATGATAATAATAAGCTATATTTAATAGGAATACATGCGCATATTGGTACCTTTATGTTAGATGTGAATGCTTATAAGATAGCAACTAGTAAAATCATGAAATTGAAATCTCAAGTAGAAAATAATTTTGATTGTGAGATAGAGTATATTGATTTAGGTGGGGGTTTTGCGAGTAAAAGTAGTCTTAAAGGGATATATCAGTCCCCAGAAGTAGTTGTACCATCTGCTGATGAATACGCTTCGGCAATTACAGATACTATTTATGAACTTAATCAAAGTCACAAATTTCCAAAATTATATATAGAAGCCGGAAGATATCTAATAGATGAGGCTGGATTTTTGTTAACTTCTGTGTGTGGCTGGAAAAGGTTTCCTGATGGTAAAAAAGGATACATATTAGATGCAGGTGTTAATAATCTATATACTTCAACATGGTATAACTTTAATGTCGAGTTGGATAAAGAGTATATGGGAGAGAATGAGCCATCACTATTAAATGGTCCATTGTGTATGAATATTGATATTATTGAAGAAAATTTAATGCTACCGCCATTAGATAGAGGTACTGTCATATCTATATCACCTGTTGGCGCATATAATTATACCCAATCAATGCAGTTTATTAGATATAAACCAGCTGTAATTTTGATTGATAAGAATTCTCAACCACGTGTTATTAAAGAAGTGGATAATTTAGAAACTGTTAACTTTAGAGAAATCTAATGAAAGGCTGAAGATTGAAAGAGTCATTAATAGGTATACTAAGATCATATAGCTCTATATTGTTTTTAGATAGCCGTGTTGCTGCAGTGATTGTGTTATTTGTAACCTTTATAAATCCAAATATTGCAATTAGTGGTGTTTTAGCAATAATCACAGTAGTTTTTTTTAGAAAATTAGTCTGTGTTAATAGAGAATACTTAACAAGTGCATTTATCTATAATCCACTTTTGTCAGGTATGGCAGTTGGATTTATCTTCCCTTTATCATTAGAGAGTATTTGTCTAATAGTTATATCTGCAATTATTACTTTTATACTAACGTTTTTATTTAATAAGCTTCTAAGTGTGTATAGGTTGCCAGTATTGTCATTACCATTTGCAATTGGATCTATAATTGTCTACTTAGCATGCACTAAATATCATGGGCATTTAGGGTTTTTTATCCATGATTTTTCTAAATATGATATTAATTTACCATTAGAAATTAGTGGTTTTTTGAAATCTTTAGGTAGTATTTTCTTTTTAGCAAATAATATTGCTGGTTTAGTTCTACTATTGCTTATTTTATTCTTCTCTAGAATTATGTTTACTATGGCTTTAGTTGGATATTATTTTGGTGTTTTTATTCATGGAACATTGATAAATTCATATACTCTAGCATTTCACGATATGTATGCTTTCAACTATATCTTAGTTTCTATAGCTATTTGTGGTATTTTTTTGATAGCAACTTTGAGGAATTTTTTAATAGCCCTTATAGCAGTAGCAGTTTCTGTTATCATTGCAGATGGTTTGAGCGCATTTTTTTATCATTCTATTCCTGTGTTTACATTGCCTTTTAGTATAGTTGTCATTTCTTTTATATTTATTCTTTATTTAATAGGTTATAAAGAATTTAACTACAAAATTGAAACAACTCCAGAGAAATCTTTATTGTACTACTTAAATACTATCTTTAGATTTGGAACAGTTTATACAAAGATATCATTACCATTTGCAGGTAAGTGGACTGTGTATCAGTCATTTGATGATGATTGGACTCATAAAGGACCATATAAATTTGCTTATGATTTTGTTAAACAAAAAGATGGAAAAACATATATAAATGATAAAACATACTTAGAGAATTATTTAAGTTTTGGTGAATCTATTTTATCTCCGGTAGAAGGCTATGTCATAGCATGTAGACATGATTTGATTGATAATCCAATAGGTCTGGTTGATAAAGTCAATAATTGGGGGAACTATATTCTTCTTAAGAGTAATTCAGGATTTTTTGTTGAGATTAGTCATATTATGCAGTTTTCTCTTAAAGTTAAAATAGGTGACTACGTTAAAGTAAATGATATTTTGGCAAAGTGTGGTAATAGTGGTTATTCTCCAGAGCCTCATATACATATTCAAGTTCAGAGCGATGCTACTCTTGGAAGCGCTACTAGAGAATTTTGTTTTAGAGAGTATCTTAATGGTCAGAGATTACATTTAAATTCTTGCCCTAGTAAATATCAGGAAATTAGTTCTGTAATAATAGATAGGGGAGTTAGTGCAAAATTACATTTTATTTTAGATGATAAATTTAGATATGATGTTTTTGAAAAAGGCTTGTTTAAGGAGGAGATTATTCTTACTGTTAAGATGAGTAGTATGGGAGAATTTTATTTAGAAGATGAGCATAAGAATCAGTTATATTTTTATAATGATATAAATGAGTTTTATTTTTATAATTATATTGGTAAGGATTCTTATTTAAAGCAATTATTCATACTAGCTCCGAGAATACCATATATTAATAATGATGGAGTTTTATTTGATGATTTTCTACCTGTTGGAATCATCAAAAGTTCACTGCAGACTAAGATAATTGGATTAATATCTAGTATAAATAAAAGCTTTTCAAAATTTAGAGTAGAGTATAAGTATGCTGATAACTCTATTAATTCAGTATATGGTAAAGTTTCATTCGATTTGAATTATAAGGGTTTTAAGAGCATGGAATATAAAAATATTAAGCTAGAGAGAGTATTGTAAATTAGATATAAATAAGTTCTACGTTCTACCATATATAAATACTAGACTCTTTATTCAAAATTGATAATGTCTGATATTCTTTGCAAGCTGTCTTATTTGCACCATAGCAAACATGTAAGGGAATTAAATGTTCTTCACGCGGATGACAGTATCTTGCATTTGGAGCATCCTCCCAGTTAATCAATTTATGGGTTCTTTCTTGTTCTGTCAAATTTCTATTTGAGCAAGTATCGACTAGCCATTTTTCAAAAGATTTATTCATTTCATTATTTTTGTCTAAAGAGGTATTAAAAAAGGCTCTCATATTATGAAATGAAAAACCTGATCCAATAATTAATAAATTAGGTTGATCTAATTGTGAAATTGCTTCACCTATATTTATATGTTGAGAGGGATCTAAGTTTTGGTTTAAAGATATTTGAATACAAGGTATATCAGCATTGGGATACATTATTTTAAGAGGTACAAAAAGGCCATGATCGAAACCTCTATCAAAATCAAGTTTACTTGGTATTTTAAGGTTATTAAAAATGTTATATAACTTATTTGCTAATTCAGGATTTCCGAAAGCTGGATATTTTATGTTATAAGATTCCTCAGGGAAACCATAGTAATCATATATCAAGGAGGGATTTTGTTTAGCTGTAATTGTTACTATAGGCTCTTCCCAGTGAGCACTAATAACAATTATTGCTTCAGGCTTTTTGAATTTTTGAGATAATGTTTGTAGAGCATTAACGAGTTCTTGATGGTTTTTATCACCTAGTAAAGGAAGAGGTCCTCCTCCGTGAGATATAAATATTGTTTGGTGTTGATTTTGTTGCGTAGACATATCAAAAGATTTCCTTCTAAGATAATTATTTATATAGAATTATGTTATACAGTTTTAATTTCATGAAATAAAGAGCTATTTTGAGATCAATAGTTTTAAGGTCTAGGATCATATGGAAAATAGAACTACAGAAATAAAAAAAATATATAAAGATATTTATATAAGTTTAGAAATTGCAATAGCTGCTTGTATATGTTTTTTGTTTGGTTTTTATCTATCTGAGTTGTTGCACCGAGGTCAGTCTGTAATTGGGGGTTTTTGGTGTTTGATAACAGTCTCTACAATTTTACAATTAAGTATTAGAGATTCTTATTTGGCAGCTTTTCAGATATTGACAGGTTCGGTTATTGGTGGAATTACAGCATTTATTTTCACATCTATTTTGGGTTATCATTATTATGTTATGATTTTGGCTGTGGCAATTAGCGTTCTTATTACAGCTATTTTACATCTTGAAAATGCTATCAAAATGAGCAGTGCAAATGCAGGGGTGATTGTTGCATTAGGATTATATCAGCCAAGTTATTCACCTTTTCTAAATACTGGTTTACGCTTGATAGAAACATTTAGTGGTACAGCAATAGCATTGTTTTTTATATTTATTAGTAGAGTTCTTAAAGTAAGAACTGATTAAATATTAATACTTTTGTTACTTATAATATATATCGTTTTAAATTTCATGAAACTATGCTTAAATGATTTGGTTTAGTGTTAATTTTTATATGGGAAATTTAAAATGAAAAAATTTTTAAAATCAGCTTTGCTACTCTCAACTGTGTTAGCAAGTTCTGCAATGGCGTGTACAGCTATTACACTCAAAGGTAATGATGGAGATGTTGTCGCAGGTAGAACAATGGAGTGGGGATTCACTTGGGATTGGAGTCTAACATATATTCCAGCAGGAACTTCACATACCTTGACTGCACCTGTAGATCTAAATTTACCAGCAAAAAAATATTTATCTAAATATTCTATATTAGGAATAGGATTAGCGATAAATAAAGATAACTTTGCGATACTTGATGGACAAAATAATCAAGGGCTTAGTCTTAGTGCTAATTATCTACCTGGTTTTACTCAGTATCAACAAGTTGATAAAGATGATAAAAATTACGCTTCAATTTTAGAAATAGCAACTTATATTTTAAGTCAATATAATAGTATTAATGAAGCTAAGAAAGGTTTAGAAAACATCAAAGTTTGGAATGATAAGTCTACAGATGTAAATGGAGTGGTTCCAGAACTTCACTTTTTGATATCAGATAAAAGTGGAAGCGCGATAGTCGTAGAGTATGTTAAAGGTGAAGTACATTTCTATCAGTTAGAGTTAGATCTGAAGGTTATGACAAATGCTCCTACTTATGATTGGCATTTAGTAAATATTAGAAATTATCTGAACTTGTCAAATAAGACTGTATCACGTATGAAACTTTATAATGAGAATGATGTAGTGCCAAATCATACTTATAAAATTATGGATGCATTAGGTCAAGGCAATGGGATGTTGGGTATGCCTGGTGATTACTCTCCACCATCTAGGTTTATTAGAACAGCAGTATTAGGCTATTATTCTAATAATGATAATATCAAGGATGAAAGTACTCTAAATAGAGTAGCTCACATCTTGCATAATGCTGATATACCTAAAGGTGTAGTAGCTGAAAACATAGGTGGTAAAACATATTATGATCATACAGTATTTACTAGTATCAAAGATCTAACAAACGATACTGTTTATATAAATATTTATAATAATCCGCTTAATTCAGTATCTATAAATTTAGATACTTTAGATAAGAATCATACAAAAGCTTTTGTTAAAAATATTAAGCAACTACCATATCCAAAGTCTGACATAACTAGCTCTTTAATATCAGCTTAGAATATAACATGATATAGTTGCTTAAATTAGAATTTCTCGTAGTTGATTAATTACTTAATTTCACTATTATAATATTGTCCTTCAGTTCAATAGCTCCTTTGTCTGGGTAGATTGGCATATTAGTAGCTAAATATTTTGCTTGTTTTATTTGTTCATGAGTGGGCATTTGATAATATAAACCTAGCCAGTGCATGAAATAGTATGCTCTGTGATTAAGATTACTATCTTGCCATGATTGATCAGGAAAAATATTACTAAAAAGATCTAAATCGTTAGATGTATGAAACGGTTGTTTAAGAGTTTCTTTTATAAAATAGTTATTTTCAATATTTTTTGATGCTACAAATACTATAGTAGTATGGTAAGTACTGTTTCCATAGGTATGATAAATATCTTGATAAATTGATGTTACAATCCTTTCATTGTATTTTTGAGCCATATTTTCACTATATGTTAACTTGGATATTTGATTGAAGTTAATTAATGAAATAAAAATGCTTACAGTAAGGATTATCTTTTTGTATTGAAAGGCTCTGTAGCATACCACAGCCATTAATGCGATGCTAAAAGGAATTGCGAATAAGGTTCTTAGAGGCATTGGAGATAAAAATAGTAGTGGCATTAATATCGGTATGATCAAGCTTGCTAATACAAGTAAGAAACTAGAAAATCTTATTTTAAATAATAAACTAATTAGTAAGATAAAGCACAAGCCATATAGTATAGTAAATTGTGATGTTAGTAATTTATATAAATAATCAGTAAGTCTAACTATATTGTCCCACAATGATTGATTATTTAACCAACCATCAAAAGTCAAACTCAGATAGTTAGATTTTGGGATGAATAAGTATATGATATGTGTTGTTATAAAGTATGCAATTAAAGCTATAAGTATTACCACAAAAACTAGTGAAAGATGATTGCGTATAGTCTTTGTATTAATATCGGTATTTAATCCACTAACTATCAGGGTAAATATAGCACCTTCAAGAAAAAGAATTATAAAAGCCTGATATATACCTAATGCTAAATATAGAAATATAATGCTTATAATAATAGATCTATACCTATTTGAGTTTTTGTAACTTAAGGTTAGGTAATAAAGTGATAGAGCTGAAAAAATAAACCCTAAACCTACAAACATGCTTTGATTAAAGAAGCTAAATTGAAAAATATAGATCGGCGATATTAGATAAAATACTCCAAAAATAATAATTAGTGTCTTGTCAGAGTTTAATTTGGTTATGATTAATATCCAGATTAAATATGAGAAGAACAAAAATATAACCGCAAATAGAGAGTTGAAGTATGGAGTAGGTTCACTTAAAAAAAAGGTGAAAATACCTAGTATTGGTCTACCTAGTTTTATAAATTGTATATATAACGGGTATAAGAAATCACTGTTTCCTATATCGTAGGTTGCAAGTTCAGTATCTATAGTGATGTTCCACGAAAATATAAAGTAAGCATAACTTGCGAATGCAGATATTGCAGTGAGTATTACTATATATTTATTTGATTTGATAGTATCAGAAAGTTCTAAAATGAATTGTCTCATAATGAGGATTAATAAGCCCTTACTTGAGGAATTGCATAATACTACAGTATTTTTTGGGAGATGTTAACTTTTTGTAATACTAAAAAATTATGATTTATTATTGTAAATGTTTGATAGACTCCTAAAATTTTGGATATATTTGATATTCTTATAAAATAAAAATTGAAGGTATTAAATATTTATAATAAAAATCATTCGTTTAATTCAGCCAATCTTCTTTTCATCATAGCTAATTTTTCTTCAGTACGTAAAATTTTTTCCTCTAAAAATATTTTTTCATCATATTTAGAAAGGGTGAAATCAAACTCATGACATTTATGTTTATGGCACTTGCCTTTATTATGTTTGTGACATTTATGCATATTTTCATGTTCCTTTTTGCAACAATCTTTTCTTTCTTCATTATTACAACAATGATTATGTTTGCTCATTTTGTTTCTCCTTATGAGTTTTTATATTAGTAGAAATTTCAAAATTCCCACCTTCTATTTTTAATGCCCAGCCTTTTGTTAGAGCACTCGCGACAATGTATCTTGCTTCAGCTATAAGTCTAGAAAAGGTTGAGCTAGATATATTCATACGTTCAGCAGCATTTGCTTGCTTCATATTTTCAACATCAGCCAGTCTCAGTGCTTCAAGTTGATCATAAGAAAGAGTTATTTGTTGTAAATCTTTCATTCTAATCGCTTGAGGTTTATAGAATAATGACGATGGCTCATTTGCTATACATCTTTTGATTCTTGGTCTTGGCATTTTGTCTCCATTATGAATATATATGCATAATAAAGTATATCATGACAAAACCTTAAGTAAATATGGTTATGGGTATATATTCATAATTTGGGTTGGCGGTTAATTATAGAAAATACATTTAAAAAGATTAATAAAAGAATTAATACATGAAGTATTAGCAGATTAGGTTTGTATTTCATAATGATACAATTAGTCAGAAACTTAAATACTATTATCTAGATCACTTACAACCGAGATTACAGAATAACTACTTGGAGAAAAAACAACCGAAAAATGATAGTGAGAGTTTTGTTTCTTTGTCATAAATTTTATTGGAATATCCGGAATAATTGAAAAATCCATATTAGAGTATTCTTTTAAAAAATCATTAGAAGCTATATTTAATTCAAATAATTGATTCTCTTGGCTCTCAAAAGATTCTTTTATCCTTCCGTCAGAAGTAGCATTAGTTACAAAGATCTGCTCATTATCATTTAAAGATCTAAGAGTTACTCTTATTTCGGAAGCATTTTTACCAAAAGTAGAGTCTAGTATATGGCATGATATTAAGTTCATAATAAATCCTTATTCAATACTTGCATCATCTCTACGCATAGTCATATCTTCTATCACAGGAGTTATAACACCTTTCGTCAAAACATTTATACATGCTGGTTTATTACTGGCAAAAGCTCTTTCTAAAGCAGGTACGATATCTTGATATTTTTCAACAGTTTCAGCATATCCACCTAGTCCCTCTATCATCTTGTCAAAAGGAATGTTTCTAAAATCAGTTGCAAAATGAGCCTTGTTAGGAAACATACGTTCTTGTTGTTCAGAAATACAATCTAGCCCCATATTATTATCGATAACAACAACTATAGGAATATTTTGTTCAAATGCTACTTCTATCGACATTCCACCAGCCATAAATGCACCATCACCACTGATTACAACAACACGAGCATCTTTATATGTGTCTTTAGCAGCTATAGCAAAAGGAACTCCAACACCAAGCATACTATAGCTAGAAACATTTAGTATACCTGCTAATTTCTGATCAAAAGCACCTGCTATATTAACGCCAATTTCAGCCCAAAAGTGAGTATTACCACCGTCATAAACTAGCCAGTCATTCTCTCCTAGGACTTTTTGAACTTCTAAAGAAAGTCTTAAAGGATGTACTTTTTCATTTGTACCATCTTCTCTACCTGTTTCATTTTCAAACTCAGCTAAAACTTTCTTAGCCCAATCTTTACGATGTTGCTGAATAGAATCTAGCCATTGTGAAGATAATGTCCACTTGTTATCAGTTTTTAATTTCATTAAGCTAGATAAAAATGCGTTAGGATCACTTAATAAAGCTGAGTCTGCATTTTTATTAAAGATGATTTCTTCATCAGAACCATTTATGCAGATTAGGTGACTTGATTTAGAAAATAGAGGAGGATTGCCAAACTCCAAAGTGTTATCTAATACACAGCCTAGAGCAATAATTACATCACATTCATTAAAGGCATAACTAGCAGCTGGATTTTGATGCTCATCTGTAAACCCTATATATGCTTTAGCATTTTGTGGTAATATTTTTTTGTGCTCAGACATATTAAATACAGGTATATTTAGCTCAGAGCTGACTTGCTCTAGAGCCTTCTCAGCATGAGACCACCATACACCGTGTCCGACTACAAACACAGGTCTTTTTGCATTTTGAATTATATCTAAAATATTAGCTAATCTTTCAGGATCCGGCCATGCTCTATGAGTTGGTTTATTATGCCATTTGATTGGTCTTTCATCTTTACCAGCATCTTCTGGGAATGACGCAAACATAATATCAACAGGAATACTAATATGAACAGCTCCTGGATAACCATTAGTCGCTATAGTCCATGCTCTGTCAACAACTTCTCTAATTCTTAGACCATCTGTTACCATTACGCTATATTTTGTTAGAGGTTCTGCGATTGCAACATCATTTATCTCTTTGAATCCTCCAGCACCTTTTCTTCTTAGTGTACTAGATGATGTGATATATATTATTGGAGTTCTTTCACCCCATGCCTCAATCATTGCTCCTATAGTATTTGCAAAGCCTTCAGGACCTACAAAGCAAACAGTGGGCTTACGTGTTAAACGACAATAGCCATCTGCAAGAAAACCAGCTACTTGCTCGTGTGGACAGTTAATTGTTCTTATATTATATTTCATCATGCCCTCTAGCCCAGCATTACAGAATCCTCCAGCTAGAGTAAAGACATTTTCAACACCTTTTTCTTTTAGAACAGATGCTAGAATAGTTCCCCCACGAACATAATTATCAGCCATAAATAATCTCCATATTAAAATAACGAATCGGATGAAACTATTTTAGCATGTGGATATTTAGCCAAGAAATAATATTTTGAGTCATAATAAATTAAAACTTGATTTATATGTATGAGTAAATGATTTCAATAAATCTTCAAAGTTTCAAAGATAGATAATTTTTAAATTAGTAATTTGCTAAAATATCTCAAAGACTTTTTTGAAAATTATAATTGGTTAATATGACTAATCTAGATGCAAACACAATAACTTTACAAGGTCGCCATATTATCGAGGCTAGTGCAGGTACTGGTAAGACTTTTAATATTACAGAGTTATATATTCGTCTATTAGTTGAGAAAAAGCTCTTGCCAAACCAAATACTGGTTATGACATTTACCAAAGATGCTACCCAAGAGATTATCGGTAGAGTTGAGGCTAAGATTAGAGATGTATTAGAGGATATTTCTGAAGGGGAAGAGGTCAAAGTTTCTATAAAAGGACAAGAAACACTGATACAAAAAGGTGATGAGAATTATAAGCATCTAAAAAGATCATTACTTGAGATAGATGAGGCAACTATTTTTACTATCCATGGGTTTTGTAAAAAAGTCTTAAGTGAGCAAGCTTTTGCAAGCGGTATGGAGATGGATGTCTCTATGGAGGTTGATACTTCAGATATTTTGCAAAAAGTAGTAGAGGATTTTTTTAGAAAACATATCAATAAAAACAAAACAAACTTTGAATATTTGCAAGCATATAAGCTACATACTCCAGAGAAGTTTTTGGATAAGCTAAGAAATGTTGTTAGAGCTAATTATGAGATTTTAACAAAGCAAGCTATAAGTTTAGACGAATTTAAGATACTTAAAAAACAACAGTTAGAATTATTTATTAATAACCACGATATCGTAGATGATTTCTTATCTAAATTAGGAAATGGCGAGCCGCAGGGTAAGAGAGTAGATGAATATCATAGAGTTTTAGAATGGTTAAAATTAGATAATGAAACATTATTTCCAGACGATATATCTATAATTACAGATGGCAGGAAAACAAGTGCAAAGCTAATAAAACCAATTCTTGTTGGAGTAAAAGACTTAAGAGATTTGCAGGTAGAGATAAAGCGAGCAGATGCAACCCAATTTATCAAACAAGCCTGCCTAAAAATACGTCAAGGTTTTGCAAAGGCAAAAGAACAAAAGGGTGTTTTAGATTTTGATGATTTGATTACTAAACTTTGTCATAGTGTCAAAAAATCTCCAGATTTAGTCAAGACATTACAACATCAATATCCAGTTGCTCTTATTGATGAGTTTCAAGATACCGATGCTGAGCAATATCAGATATTAGATACTATCTATCCTCAGAGTAATAAACTACCCCATAAGTCTTCGGCTGACACCTCTTCGTCCCAAAGGGGAATAGATGATTTGTTATTACTAATGATAGGCGATCCAAAGCAGGCAATTTATGGTTTTAGAGGTGGTGATATTTTTACATATCTAAAGGCTAAAGATAGTTGCTCTACTGACAATCAGTGGAGCATGGACACTAACTGGCGCTCAACTAGTGAGATGATAAAGGCTTACAATAGACTTTTTTATAAACAAGATTATCAGCCAGAAGAAGAGGGGCAAGTTGGGGCTAATATTTTTAGCGATGGTATAGGTTATCAACTTGTCAAAGCATCACCAAATGCTGATAAGAAAGCAAAAGATTTTGATGATAACCTTAAACCAATAAATTATTTTTATTATCAAGTGGCTGAAGATGATAATAAAAGTGATATTGATAATAATTTATCAGCATGGACTGCAAATGAAATTGTCAGATTATTAAATTCTAAAAAAGTTGTAGAAAGTGATATCGCAATTTTGGTAGAGAATGGTAAGCAAGCAAAGGTTATTCAAAAAGCTCTACAAGCTAAGAAACTAAGCTCAGTATATCTCAGCCAGCGCGATAATGTTTATCATAGTCAAGAGGCTAAAGAGATATTAGCTCTTATGGAAGGTATAAACGATCTCGAAAATAAATCTATGCTAAAAAGAGCATTATCAACTAGTTTACTTGGTGGTAGTACTGATAAGTTTATTAATTATATTGATGAAAATGATGTCTCAGCATGGGATGAAGAGATAGAAAAAGCCAAATCTCTAAGACAACAATGGCATAAATATGGTTTTATGGCATTTATTATGCAGGTAATACATGAGAACTTCACTCAAAGAACTGATTCAAAAGAGCGTGTTATCACAAATATTCTCCATTTAGCCGAGCTTATAAAAATAGCTGAGAATAAATATAAACACCCAAATCAATTAATTAAGTGGTATCGCCAACAGCTAAATAGTACAGCTACAACTGAGGGCGAACTTAGATTAGAGAATGATGATAACCTGATTAAAATAATTACAATTCATGGTTCAAAAGGGCTTGAGTATTCAGTTGTATTTATACCATTTGCAAGTTATGTAAGTAAAAAGAAATTTGAGGCGAGTGATTTCTCTAAATACTATGATAAAAATATTAAACAGACAGTCTATAAAATTGGTAAAGATGACGGTATAAAACCACAGATAGAAAATGAGGTTATAGAGGAATTAATGCGTCTATTTTATGTGGCTGTTACGCGTGCAGAGCATAGATGTTATATTGGAGTTGCAAAATACCAAGATAAAAAATCCGATATTTCATTTAGAAGTCCGCTAGCAAGATTTTTAGATTATCAAAAAGATGATGATTGGTTAGAGAAAATTCAAAATATAACAGCAAACCATGCTAATCAAAGTTCGCTTATAGATATAACTACAAGTCATTGTTATGAAAGTGAGAATCTAATTACAAATGACCAATTTGACTATGATACTTTACAAAACCTCAAAGCAAATAATATTAATAAGTTAGCAAATGATAATTGGGAGATGTTGTCTTTCTCAAAAATATCAAAATCAAAGTCGCAAAATACTACATTAGAAAAAGAAAATGATGAATCTGAGGATGATAGTACTCAAAAGTCTCAGCAGGAGTTAGAGTTTAGATTTACAGCTCCCAAAGGAGCAGATATTGGTAATATTTTGCATAATGTTTTAGAGCATACTGATTTTAGCCTAGGCAAGATAGATGATAATCTTTTACAAGAGCAAATGGATAGATATAAAGTAGTTGCTGCAGATGATTTTGATAAGCTTAAAGTTTGGTTAGAAGAATGCTTAGTCGCGTCTATACCTTCTATAGAAACTGAAGATTTTAGTTCTAATGATATTCAATATGGCTTGTTTGATATCAAGGATAAAGGCTTTTGCTTAAAAGACATCTCTAATACAAAAACCTTAAAAGAAGCAGAATTTTATTTTCCTATAGTAAATGAAAAACTATATAAGAAAAATATTGTCAAAATTTTAGCAGAATATCGTAATCAAACTATTGATTATGATGAATTTGCAAGTCAAAAGATTTTTGGTATGCTTCATGGTTTTATTGATTTGATTTTTGAACATGATGGCAAATTTTATGTGGCGGATTATAAGTCAAATTATCTAGGTGATAAATTAGAAGATTATAATCAGCAGGCTATGCAAGAGAAAAACCAGTCAAGTTTTTATGATTTACAATATCTAATATATAGCATTGCCTTGGATAAGTACCTGCGACAAAACATTGAAAGTTATAATCATGAAAAGCATTTTGGTGGAGTATATTATTTCTATCTCAGAGGTATGAAAGATGGTTATGGGGTTTATCGAGCTAGACCAACTTTAGAGATTATTAACAAAATCGCTAATCTATTTAATGGAGATGACTATCATGTATAAGACTTTCCATCAAGCTTGTGAGCAATTAGCAGATATTAGAGCTATAGATTTTTTCTTTGCTAAAGAGGTGTTTGATTTAGTCAAAAAGACTACCCCGTCTATGACCACTTTATCAAGTGAGTCATATCCACCCCTTCACGGAGCAAAAGGGAATGATTTAGAACAAAAAAGTAATGAAATTTTATTTCATATTTTGATAAAGCTTATGCATGTGTATAGCCATGGTCATAGCTGTTTGAAGATAGCAGATATATCAAATAAAATTATTTTTGCTTCAGAGCAAACTAATCAAAGCGATGCTAAAGTAGGCTTTAAAATGCCAAGTTTTGATGAAATTGTAATTATTTTAGAGTCTTTAGATTATGATAAATTACCTATACATTTTACCAAACAATATGATTCTCTATATATCAAGAGATTGTGGAATCATGAGATTGAAATAGCTAACTTTATAAAATCAAGAACAATCCTAAATACCCAAAAAGATAACAGCATTGAAGAAATTGTAGATAAATTATTTGAACCTGCTAATGAGATAGATTGGCAAAAACAGGCTGTTATAAAAAGTTTAAATTATAATTTTAGTATTATCTCAGGTGGACCTGGTACAGGTAAGACAACTACAGTCGCGAAGCTTTTGCTTGCTATACAAATGCTTAATCAAAATCAGCAAAGAATAGCTCTTTTAGCACCAACGGGTAAGGCTGCTCAGAGAATGACAGAATCCTTAAATAGTGCATTAAGTAAAAGGGTAGACAATGATAGTTATTTAAGATTATCTAATCTAGAAGCCCAAACTATACATAGATTTTTAGGCTTAAGACCAAACTCTAATTATATTAAATATAACAAACAATCAAAAGCACCATACGATGTGATTATTGTTGATGAAGCTTCGATGCTTGATATGAATATTTTTATCAAGCTGATTAGAGCAGTAGCTGATAATACCAAGTTGATATTAATAGGAGATACTAATCAGTTACCATCAGTTGAGGCTGGTAGTCTGCTGGCAAACTTTACACACCACAGAGATAGCGATATTACACCATATACAACATTGCTTATCAAAAACTATCGTTCACAACAATATATAAATAATCTTGCAGCCTCAGTTCTAAAAGGTGATATTAATATTGATACTCATCAAAATGAGAATATTAATTTTCATAGCTTAAGGAATTTAGATACTTATTTAAAAAAGTATGCAAAGAGATATTCACAGCTTGAAAAATGTAGTGACTACAAAGAGGCTCTTATTGAGCTAAATAAATTTAGAATACTTGTAGCTAACAAAAATCTAGAAATTGGTACAGATAAGTTAAATCAGAAAATTGAGAAATTTATGTCTAAGCCTATAGATTCTAACTATAAGGGTAAGCCAATTATGATAACTCAAAATAGCTACTCATTAGGATTATTTAATGGAGATGTAGGGCTTATCTGGCCAGATGATACTGGTAAGCTTCGAGCATATTTTGATGGTAAAGATGCTAAGGCTTTTAGTCTAAATATGCTACCAAAATATGAAAGTGTTTATGCGATGACAATTCATAAAACTCAAGGTTCAGAGTTTGATGAAATCGTGATTATTCTTCCATTAGAAGATAATGAAGCGCTAAGTAAACAACTTTTGTATACAGCTATCACTAGAGCGAAATATAAATTAACGATTATTTCTGAGCAAAGTAGTTTAAGAGATATTGCTCAGAAAGATATTAAGAGAAATTCAAATATTAGTGAATTAGTTAGCTTGAGCAATTAATATACGCCTAGAATTATATAAAAGTAGTACTTGATCAAATAGCTTAGATTTAAGCTATTTGCTAGATTGTGTGGTCAAGCCTGACACAATGACGTACTAACTTTTTAAACATAGTAGGTTATCGCTCAGAGATTACTTATTCATTTGCCAGATTATTCTAAGCCCATGAAGTAATAAATCAGAGATAATTACATCAAAATATTGTTCTTTCTCAAATAAGTGAGCATATCCTCCAGTTGCGATTAACACTGGTGGTTTATCTGAGAAATTTTCTTGAGAGATTCTACTAACTATCTCTTTTATAGCTCCTAATTGACCATATATAAGACCAGATTGAATTTGAGATATAGTTGTCTTACCTAAGGCAGAGCTAGGTTTTGCTATAGTCACATTTGATAGTTTTGCAGTCTTTTGCGATAGGCTATCCATTGATAGATTAATTCCAGGTAGAATTGCACCACCTATATAAGATTTATTTTGCTTGATAGCACATATAGTTGTTGCAGTACCAAAATCAACAATAATAATATTTTTAGATGGAAAATTAGAAATTGCTGCAACTGAGTTTGCAACACGATCGGCACCTAAATCTAGAGGATTTTTTATATCAAGTTTTAACCCTGTTTTTATGCCAGGTTTTAACTCAAGAGGTGTTATCCCTAGATATTTTTTGCAAGCAGAATTGACAGAATACTCTAGATGAGGAACAACTGATGAAAGTACAACTGCTTCAATAGCTTCTATATCAAGCTTTTTTCTCTCAAAGAATGATAATAAAAATATGCCTAGCGTATCGGAGGTACACGGAGTAGTAGAAGGGTAGCGAAAGTTATGCTTAATTTGATCTCCTACAAATACTCCACCAAAAATATGTGAGTTACCAATATCTATGCATACTATCATTTATTATTCTCCAGTTTTTAGATCAACAAGCTTAGGTTTTATATTTTCTCTAGTAGGATCAACTTGCGCATAACTAATTATAAACAGCTGATCACCTATTTCACATCTTCTAGCAGCAGGGCCGTTTAGTGCGATAGTTCTACTATTTGGTTCGCCTTTGATTACATAAGTTTCAAGACGCTCACCGTTGTTTAAGTTTACTACTTGTACTTTCTCATTTTCAATAATATTTGCCTGTTTCATTATCTCACTATCAATAGTGATACTACCTACATAAAATAAATCTTTGCCAGTTACGGTCGCGTATGAGATTTTTGATTTTAAAACTGAAATTAACATGATGGTCTTGTCTCCTTTAGGAAGTTATCAATCAAACGTACTTTACCAATATAAAGTGCCAAAAATATTCTGTTATTAAGTTTTTGAACGTATTGCAGTTTTGCACCAGTAGAATTAATTTTATTCGTTAGTTCTTCTAAGTCTGAGAAATCATCTTGTCTAAGTATTTCGTATACTTTATTAGCAATTTCCATGTCAGCAGATGTTAGATTTTTATTTCTAGAACTAAGAGGAAGTCCTGTTGGTTCTCTTTGTGTTGGGCAAACTATAACTTTTGTATTGATAAAAAAATCTTTAACAAGTTGTTTGATTAGCATAACTTGTTGATAGTCTTTTTCACCTAAGTAGAGATTATCAGGCTTAGTTATTTGTAGTAGCTTTAGTACCACAGTTAACATGCCACTGAAATGTCCAGGTCTAGCTTTACCTTCTAGGATATTCGCAATTTCAAGCTCAGATTGTATTCTCAATAGGTTACCATCTGGATAGATATCTTTTTCACTAGGGTTAAATAACACATCAACATCGAGTGATTCTAATATTTGTATATCTTGTTGTAGTTGGTTTGGATATGTTTGATAATCATTTGGATTATTAAATTGAGTTGGATTTACAAATATACTGACAATAGTAATTTCATTTTCTGATTTAGCTTTTTTGATTAGGCTTATATGACCACTATGTAACGCGCCCATTGTTGGGACAAAGCCTATTTTTTGATTTTTAGTGAAACTTTCTCTTAGCAAATTAAATTGCTCAATATTTTTAGCAATAATCATAGCTATACTCCTTAGTTGGAAAAATATTAGCTTTTGTCTCTTTTACATACGTATTTATAGCTTCAGAAAATATCTCAGATGCGCTTATATATTTCTTTACAAATTTTGGTTGAAAGTCAGTATTCATACCCAGCATATCTTGGAGAACCAAAATCTGACCATCAGTATCACTACCAGCTCCAATACCTATTGTTGGGATATTCAAATTTTGTGTAATATTTTTAGCAATATTTGTTGGTATACATTCTAGAACTATCCCAAAACATCCTGCTTGCTCAAGAAGCTTAGCTTCTTCAAGTAAATGCCTAGCAGCTTCTTCAGTTTTACCTTGAACTTTAAAACCACCAAAACTATTTATAAATTGAGGAGTCATACCAATATGTCCCATGACTGGAACACCAGAATCTACGATATGTTTGATAATATCTAAATTTCCTGAACTACCTTCAAGCTTAACCGCATGAGCTCCTGATTGAATCAAAGCCATTACAGCCTGCATTGTTGTTTCTAATGATTGGCGATAACTCATAAATGGCAAATCAGCGATTATGAATTTATCTGTAGCACCATTAGCTACCGCTTGAGTCATGAACTGTATATCAGCTAGAGTTGTATAGGTAGTATTTTTTTTACCCAGTAATACCATACCACCACTATCTCCAACGAGTATACAATCTATATCTGTTGAGTTTATAATTTTAGCTAAAGTATAGTCATAGCATGTTACCATCGAGATTTTTTCTCGATTCGCTTTAGCTTTTTTGAAGCCTAAAACTGATTTCATTTCATCTTTTCTCCTTGTTTGAAAACTGATTAACAATGGCTCTAAAAACATCATAGAAATCATCATTAACTAAAGCGTTGAGATCCTTTTGTAGTGTAAGGCTATCTCCTCTAGCTATTGGCCCTGATAGGGCATGATGATTATGTTTGATATTTTTAAAAGTGGTTTCTAAAAATGGTGTTAGATACTCTTGATTTATACCGAAGCGATTTTGCATTTCTGTATAGAATTTCTGCCAGATTAATGTGCTTACATTATTAGCTAAAACACACATTGCGTGATAATACGCTTTTTGACTTTTATCGATACAAAAATTAGCGTTAGGTAGCTTAGGTAAAAGCGCACTAAATGCAATATCTCTATCACAAGTTACAAATGCGATCGATTTGTACTCGTCTAAGGAGTATAAGTTCTTATCGGGGAAGCTTTGTAAAGGATGTGCTGAATAAGCATTTTCGATATCCAAAAGACCAGAGAAGTGAATCACTATGAGTCTTTTTGATTTATTTGTGAGATATTTATCTACAAAATTTTGTATCTCTGAGTCTTTGATTAAGACTAAAACATGAGTTGCATTATTTAATAATTTATCAAGCTGATACAACGATTCATTTCTAGACCATTGTCTGAAATCTAGTTTTAAGCATTTAAAATAATAGCACATATGTGCCGCTACATTGCCGTTGCCGACAATGACATATCTAGGTACCTGTTGCATAAATCAAGTCCATTTTTTAATTAAACTAAAACTGTGATTATTGCCTTTTTAAAAGGTCAATATTATTTACAAATCATAAGTACCGTTACAAAATTGTATACAGTCTTATTTTTGTAATGCAGATTTATAACATATTGCAATAAATCATACAATATTTTGATAGCATTATTGTTCTATTTATCTAAGTTAGATAAATAAGAAAGTTCATGAATCTAGAGCTCTTTCTCTTATGCAAAAGCTACTAAATTAGTATAAAATAAGCACTATAAAAAATTATGATAAACTTTTCTTGTAATGACTCCGAGTGTTTTTATCTCTACAGACTATAAAACTTTAACTAAAGCACAATTAAAATCATATATTGATGATCTTGCAGAGTATCTAGGCGAACAAAGCTATTCGTATCATACTATAGATAAGCCAGTTATTACTGACTCAGACTATGATAAGTTATTTCGACTATTACAAGATTTAGTTGATGATAATCCGCAGCTTAAGCCATCAAATTCAGTATTAGACCGTGTTGGTGGAGAAATTTTAGCAGGATTTGAAACTATCAAGCATAAAAAGAAAATGACATCTCTGGCCAATGTTTTTAGTCTAGAGGAGTTGCGTGATTTTTATGACAAAATAGAGTATGACATTGAGCTCGAGTGTGAGCCTAAAATGGACGGCTTGGCTATTAGTATCTTTTATAAAAATGGTAAGTTTGATTATGCTGTTACCCGTGGTGATGGTATTCAGGGTGAAAAAGTCTCTGAAAATGTCAAAACTATCCGTAATGTCCCACTTAAACTAAATACTTCAAACCCTCCAGAAGAACTAGAGGTTCGTGGTGAGATTATCTTAGATAAACAAAGTTTTTTATCTCTTAATGAGTATATGCAGACTCATGAGAATAAAACTTTTGCAAACCCACGTAATGCAGCAGCTGGAAGTATCCGTATGCTTGACTCAAAAGTTGTAGCTAAAAGACCACTTAAACTTTTTAGCTATGGTATTGGCTATTTTTCAAAAGACTTTGTACATCCGGAAACTCAATTCGAGCTTATGAATCTATTACAGAGTTTTGGCTTTACTATCAGTGATAATATGTTTTTGGCAAAAAACTTCTCAGAAGTTGAGGAGTATCATCATAAAATGAGCCATCAGCGTGCCGATTTAGCTTATGATATTGATGGTTTAGTTTTTAAGGTTAATAATATTAAACTACAAGATACTATCGGCTACACCGCTAGAGGACCTAAATGGGCTATAGCATATAAGTTCCCAGCTGAAGAGGTAGAGTCAGAAGTTCTAAATGTAGAGTTTCAAGTTGGCAGAACAGGAGCAATTACACCAGTTGCAAGACTTAAGCCAGTAGCAGTTGGCGGTGTGATTGTTTCAAATGCAACTTTGCATAATATCAATGAAATTAAACGCAAAGATATCCGAATCAGTGATAGAGTAATCGTACGTAGAGCAGGAGATGTAATTCCAGAAGTGGTCAAAAGCTTACCACAATATCGTAAGTCTGATGCACAGATGGTTGAGATGCCAACAAACTGTCCAGTTTGTGATTCAGCAATTGAGAATGTTAACGATCAGGCTATATATCGTTGTACAGGAGGATGGCATTGTCAGGCTCAAACTACTGAGCGATTGAAGCACTTTGTCTCACGTAAAGCAATGGATATTGATAAGCTTGGAGCTAAACTAATTGAGCAACTTGTTGCTGCAGATTTGATCAAGTATCCAGCTAATATTTACAAACTCAATTTTGAGCAGCTGACAGGCTTAGAAAGAATGGGAAATAAATCATCACAAAATGTTTTAGACTCTATCACAAAAAGTAAAGAGCCAAGCTTAGCAAGATTTATTTTTGCAATAGGTATTAAGGATGTTGGTGAGGTATCATCAGAAGCTTTAGCCAATCATTTTGGTAGTTTAGAAAGTTTCCGTGAAGCTAAATTTGAGCAATTAATAGAGATTAATGATATTGGTGAAATTATTGCTAAAAATATTGTTTCATTCTGGCAAGACTCCCTAAATATACAAATTGTTGATGAACTATTGGGTAATTCTATTAATATCCAAAATCCGGAAAAAATTGAGCAAGCACATAATGAGAGTTTTACAAATAAAACAATTGTTATTACAGGAACTTTTGAAAACTACAATCGTACAGAATTGACACAACTTCTTAAATCAATGGGTGCAAAAGTTACCTCAAGTGTCTCTAAAAAAACGGATATGGTTATTTGTGGTGATAATGCTGGTAGCAAACTTACAAAAGCTCAAGATTTAGGAGTTACGGTTATATTAGAACAAGATTTACAGAATTTGCTATGAATATTAATAACTTAAAAAAGGGCGATGTTATTTTCATAGTAGATGAAGCTGAGAAGAATATTTCTAATTTATCTACTGGATTTGGTGGTTATAGTTACTATCATTGCGCTTTGTATATAGGCAATGGAGATATTATAGAAGCTATTCCTGTTGCGGGAGTTATACAAACTAAATTATCTAAATATTCAAATAAAAAAACTCTAATATCTCGTGTATCTGAGAGTGAAGAGTTTCTACAAGAAGTAGTTAATAATGCACGTGAGTTTATAGGTTTTGCTTATAATGATTTATTTTTGCCAGATTTAAAAGACAAACTTTATTGTTCGCAGTTGATTCATGAGGTTTTTGATAGTATGTGTAAAGGTAAATATTTCAGTCAACATACGCTTAATTATATTGCAATTGATGATGTTGCTGTGTCGAAATACTGGCTTGATTTCTATGGTGAGCATGGTTTAAAGGTTCCTCAAGGAGAGCCTGGTTCACATCCTAATAATTTGTCATTAGATAAAAAGTTTACTCATAGAACTTTTTTAGGTAGTATTTAATAACAGTTTACAACTTCTGTGCGTTATCATAGAATTAAATTGTGGATACTTTTTATTAAATCACTTACAAAATTATTGAAGGGTTACTATGAAAATAAGAAAAGCGACATCTAAAGATTTCAAAGATATGTTACATATATGGAAGGAGTGCATATCTACAACCTGTGAATTTTTAACAACAAGTGAAATAGATAGAGAAGTAGAAGTTTTAGAACAAAAATATTTCAATATTCCAGAAACTAAGTGTTTTGTACAAGTTGTGGATGATAAGAATGTAGGCTTTGCATGTATTAGAGATAAAGAACTATTGTTTTCCCCTGTATTACCAAGCTTCTTTGGTAAAGGTCTTGGTGAAGCAATGGTTAAGTATTTATTCGAAAATTACGATATAGATACTGCCTATGTATATTGTTCGGATATGCACTCTTTAGCATTTTATACAGCATTAGGGTTTATTATCGATGACAGAATAGATGATATTTTCTTTGATAATAGATATAAATTAAATAGATTAAAATTATCCATATCTCCAAAAGAAGCTGCTGAGAGAATTGCAGCTAAGAAGAAATCTTCTTAATTAAACAATAATAAAATCCGTCACCTTTATCTTCTGTTGGTAATATCTGATAACCATAATTAGTTTTATAATTTTCTAGAATTTTAATTTCTATAATTTCAGCATCTTTATGTCTGGATAGAAAATTTTTTATTTGTAATTGATTTTCTTGTTGTAATATTGAGCATGTAATATATAGCAGATAGCCATTAGTCAGAAGATTATTACACCATAGATTATCAAGTATTTGAGCTTGAAGTGTTTGTATAGATTTTATATCTTGAGGCTTTCTTAATACTTTGATATCAGGGTTTCTCTTAAGTGTGCCAAGAGCAGAACATGGAGCATCGAGGATAATTTTGTTATATTGTCCAGCTAGAGGTTGTGTCAAATCATGTTTTATTACATTTACGTGATTATTCTTAGCTACCCTTGCTATGTTTTCTTTAAGTAACTCTAAGCGCTTATCAATAATATCTATAGCTGTAATTTTAGCTTGTGGAGCTAATTCTAAGATATGAGTTGTTTTGCCACCAGGAGCAGCACAAGCATCTAGTACAATATCATTATTTTGGACATTAATAATATGTCCCATATACTGAGCGGATATATCTTGAACACTAAAATAACCTTGTTGAAAAAGAGTATTATTTTTAACATCAATGGCTTTATCTAATTTGATGCAGTTCTTTAGTTCAGTTTTTGAATAGCTAATATTGTTTTTATCAAAATAATCAATAACATATTGAGGATCTTTTGCTTCGTTTAGGCGAATAAACATATGTGCTTTTGAGTTTACAGCTTTGGCTATTTTTTGATAATCAATAGGGTATTGTTCTTTAAGCATATTACTAAGCCATGGTGCAAGATCATGGTTTTTATGCTCTGTATAATTAGGTCTAATATCTTCTAAATCACGAACTATTTGTCTTAGTACGCCATTAACAAGTTTCTTTGCCCATAGTATCTTTAGATTTTTACAAGCTGCTACAGTTTCATTAATGCTGGCATAATGAGGTTGATTGATCTCAAAAATCTGTAGGATACCAAGCATTATTAGTATCTTAGCTTTTAGCTTAGTTTTTTCAGCTAAATATAAACTAGCTACATTTTCTAAAGAATAATAATTTCTAAAGAATTCATAACATAATAGTTTTACGAACGATTTATCTTTATCTGATAAATTATGTTCAATAAGCTTATGTTCAATAAGCTTATGTTCTATAGTTAACAGAGAGTATCTGTTATCAATGATATCTAAAATTGACTTAGCTGCAACAGCACGGGTATTCATTATTTGATATGTTTTGCTAAAATTTTGATAAGTTTAGGTTGAACTTTTTTGTTGCCTGCTACGATTAGACCAGATTCAAGATTGCTACTACCATGAATGTCGGTAACTATAGCACCAGCTTCCTTCATGATTATATATCCAGCTGCTAGATCCCATATCTTGACACTACCACAAGCCCATAATCCATCGATATAACCAGCCGCTAAGTAAGCCATATCCATAGCTATACTTCCAGAATATCTATAGCCAGAAATTACTTGTTGAAGTTTGATAAGTTCAGCAACATAAGTATCTTTGAATATTCTACGTGAGTATTTTAGAGACGCTGAAATTAAAGTCTTCTCTAAGTCTTGACTTTGCGCAACTCTAATTTTTTTACCATTAAGTAGGGCGCCTTGTCCTTTATAGGCACAAAACATTAAATCTAAGAATGGATTATAAATAACACCCAAGACGATATCATTGTCTTTTTTTGCTGCAATTGAAATACAACAGTGTGGCAGACCATGGACAAAATTATTAGTACCATCAATAGGGTCTATAATCCATGTGAAGCGACTATCTTTATTACCAAATTCACCACTTTCTTCAGTTATGAAATAGTCATTAAATCCAGATTTTTTGATATTATCGATGATGAAGTTCTCTACAGCTACATCAACATTTGAGACAGTTGTATTATCAGGTTTTTGAGAAATTTGGATAGTACTAGGATCATTTTGAGCTTGTAGAATAATTTTACCTGCTTTTCTAGCAATAGTCGTTACGGCGTTAAGAATAGGTTTCATTAGTTGTGAAAATTTATAAGATTATTATTTTTAGATATGATACATTATTTAGTTTCAAAATAGGATAGCTTTGGTCAAATAAGAGACTATATTATGCTAGTAATACCATAAGTGATTGCTATACCACCGAAAAATAACCATGCGAATAATATTAATGCTAAGACTAAAGGTTTTATTCCAGCTTGGATAAATTTAGATACATGAGTTTCAAGTCCTAAAGCAGTCATCGCCATAGCTAATAAAAATTGGTCAGCTATTCTAATACTACTAACAGTTGTTACTGGTAGTAAATCTAAAGAGTTAAATCCAGCAACTATTATAAAACCAATAGCAAACCATGGAATGATTTTTTTAATTGATCCTTTTTCAGGCTTTGATCCATTTACTCCACCTACAGTTGCTGCAGATTTAGCAATCCATATACCAATCACGATTAGCATAGGCGCTAACATCATTACACGGATCATTTTGACTGTCACAGCAACTTCTTCAGCATGAGCACTTACACCACTTCCAGCAGCTACAACTTGAGCAACCTCATGTATTGAACCACCTGCAAAAATGCCATACTGAGCATCAGTCATATGACCTAAGAGACCAGCTTTCATTAGAATAGGGTACAAGAACATCGCAGCAGTCCCGAATAATACAACTGTACCTACAGCCATAGCTGCCTTATAAGGTTCTGATTTTAATGTACCTTCGGTAGCTAATACAGCAGCAGCGCCACATACAGCACTACCAGCAGCTACTAGAATAGAGCTATCTCTATCTAAGCCAAATACTTTAGTACCTAGCACAATACCTATTACTAGAGTAGAAACTAGCATGATTATTGATACTGAAAGCCCAGCTAAGCCAACAGATGCTATTAATTGGAAAGTTAGGTTGAAGCCATAAAAGATTATTGCAAATCTAAGGATTTTCTTTGCACTAAATACAATGCCTTCTTTCCATTTATGAATAATTTTACTTGCTGGTGTATGAGTTAATGCCATACCTAGCACAATCCCTATAATTAATGGGCTAATTCCAAGATCCTCAACAGCTGGGATCTTTGCTATAAAATAGGCTATGCCAGCAAGAATCGCTACTAAGAGCACGCCTAGAATCATTGGTTGAGTAAAATGTTTTTTCATGATTTTCTATCTTTAATTAAAATAAGTTTTGTATAAATATATACTATCAGACTACTATTTTATAACTAAAAGTATTTATATCTATTATTAGAAAAATTTATATCTTGAGACTTATGCGTTTTTTTGTTCTTTTGAGAATAGAACAGCTGATATTACAAGTATGAACGATATTACATAAAAAATAACTACAGAGTGCATTACGTTAGTAAGTCCGAAATATTTATTTATAAAAGCACCCGTTGTTGTAGATAGCGCTGTACCTGTTGTGCCAAATAAAAGAATAGTTGTAATAAGAGTTGGAGGAGCATTCTCCATTTGGAAAGTACCATAAGCTAGTAAACCTGCATATATATAGCAGTTAAATAAACCAAATATAATAGCTGCTTTGATTACTGTACTCATATCAGGGATATATAATATGCCAGATAATGCGATTAATCCAACTAACATAAATGTAGGCAAAATATACCTTAATGGTACGAATCTTGTTATAAGAGGACTTATGAATAAGCCTACACATTGAGCAGTCCAGAAATAAGAAAGTGGTTTATTTGCATCAATCGTGCCCCAACCTAATATTTCTTGGAAATATGATTGAGCATAACTAGTCATTATTAATTGGGCTAGTAGAAACAAAAATGCTGCAAAAGCAATACAATATAAGCTTAAATTCCAAGATGAAAAACTTAGTTTTGTATTTATGTCATTTACTGTTTTGTGTCTATTCAGTATAGAAAAATCAGAAAAAATAACTAAAACTAGAATAATAACAGCAGTTATTTGTAGGATTGAGTAAATAGTATACCATTGAAAGTTTTGGGTAATCAAATAAGCTGCAAATATTGGAATTAAAGCTCCACCAAAGCTAAAAAAGAAATCTGTGAAAATTACATTCATAGCTCTAATTTTATGATCGTTATAGATATGTACAATCATATAGCTTGCTATTGCCATAAATAATCCACCTGTTATACCTACACAAGTTAGTAGTATTTTAAGTGTAAACATGGAAGGTACTATAGCAGTTATGAGTGATGAAATGACACCAATAGCCACAGCTGCTATAAGTAGTAGTTTTATTGAAAATCTATTCATCAAAATACCAATAATCAATATGGCAAACCACATTGCAACGTTAATAAATGTGAATGCAAAACCTATATTACTATTATTAAAATATTCAGACAGGGGTTTCATGACAGCCCCAGTAACTAGTACTACATTAGCTGTATAAAAGTAACAAAGGTAACATATAAAAGTTATAAGCAGTTTATTTTTAAATGATGATAAGTTGTTTGTTCCACTTTCCATGTTGATTTTATATTGTGAGGATATAGAATGATTATTTTTGCATAAGTAGTTATTTTTAGCAAGATACTAATCTTGTTAATTATTCGGACTAATTTATTTAAATATAAGTGATATAATGTATACAAAAATAATATGGCAAGATAATACTCCAAAATCAGAATTGTTTGATGATTTTTATTTTTCTAGTACATCTGGGATTGATGAAAGCTCATATAACTATTTAGAGCATAATTTTCTGGAACAGAGATTTAAAAAGCTAGCTGATTATCAGATCTATAGAATTTGTGAAACTGGTTTTGGCAGTGGATTAAATTTTATTCTAACTATGAATCTTTGGGGAAAAATGGCTCCTAAAAATGCTAAATTAGAATTTGTCTCATTTGAGAAATATCCTATTTCACCAAGTGATTTAAATGATATATTTACATCACTAAATGGTATAGCAGGGCATGAAAAACTTCTGAGTGTTTACGATCCTAAACCTGGACTAAATATATACAAATTTAATAATGTAATTCTAAAATTGATTATTGATGATACCAGATATATTAGCGGTTATGATTTAGATGTTGTAGATACATGGTTTCTTGATGGATTTTCTCCAGCAAAAAATACTAGCATTTGGGAAGAAACTTTTTTTGCAAATATGATGAAATTATCAAAAAATCAAAGTAATTTCGCAACTTTTACATCAGCATCAAAAATTAGAAAATTATTGCAGAAATATGGTTTTAGAGTTAATAAAGACACGGGCTTCGGTAAGAAGAGAGAAATGATGTATGGTACTTTTATTAATTAGTTAATTCTTTTATATGCTTGACAGCATCAAAAGTATTAAAACTATACTGAGCTATATTATTTGTATAAAAAGGATCATTTTCAATAAACTTTTTAACATCTTCTATATTTCCTTTAGCAAGGATGATTCCACCAGTTTTATCTGATTTAGGTCCTGAAGCTAGAAGGATACCTTTGTCATATCCTATATCTAGAAACTCCCTATGAAGAGGTCTTATAGATGCGACCTTATCTTCATTGACTAAATATTTTAAATTTATAATGTGGATTTGCATGATTATTATATTCCTTATATAAAAAAGGCCACGATTGTGGCCTTAAATTAGTCTTATAGGTTTATCGATTAGATCTTTTTGAAAATTACAGATCCATTAGTACCACCAAATCCAAAAGAGTTGTTAAGTACATAATCAATCTTCATTTTCTTAGCAGCATTAGCAGCATAATCTAAGTTACAACCATCATCTAAATTATGTAGATTAATTGTCGGAGGAGCTATTTGGTCTCTTATTGATAACACACTGAAGATAGATTCAATTGCACCAGCAGCACCTAATAAGTGTCCTGTCATAGATTTTGTAGAACTCATTACAAGATCTTTTCTGTATTGACCAATTACTTTTTCAGCTACTTGAGATTCTTGTACATCTCCAAGAGGAGTAGAAGTACCATGAGCATTTATATAGTCAATAGCATCAGGATCATTCTCAAGACCTGCATCTGCCAAAGCATTTTGTATACATCTTTCTTGACCAGGGGCATATGGCATGGTCATATGATAGCCATCTGCTGACATACCAAAACCTACTACTTCAGCATATATTTTAGCACCACGTGCTTTTGCTTTTTCATATTCTTCAAGTACAACAACACCAGCACCATCACCAAGCACAAAACCATCTCTATCTCTATCCCAAGGACGAGAAGCGCCTTGAGGATCATCATTACGAGTTGATAATGCTCTGGCAGCAGCAAATCCACCCATACCAATAGCATTACTAGCTTTTTCTGAACCACCAGCAAGCATAGCATCTGCATCACCACTAGCGATTAGTCTAGCAGCCATACCTATGTTATGAGTACCAGTAGTACAAGCTGTAACTATAGGAACGTTAGGACCACGTAAACCATGATTTATGGAAATAATCCCAGAAAGCATGTTGATAATTGATGAAGGTATACAAAAAGGAGAAATCTTTGATGGACCTTTTTTATCAATAGTTGCTTTAGTAGCTTCTAAAGTTTCTATTCCACCAATTCCAGAGCTAACACAAACTCCGAACTTATAAGAGTCTTCTTCGGATACTTTGTCAATTCCAGCATCTTTTAAAGCTTCATTAGCTGCCGCGATACCATAATAACAGAAAGGATCCACTCTTTTTGCATCTTTCTTACCTACAAGCGTATTTACATCAAAATCTTTAATTCTTGCTGCAAATCTAACTTTAAACTCGCTAATATCAGGAGCAGGGGTGTCAAAACTAGTTATTGTTTTAACTCCACTTTTACCAGCTAGGATATTAGTCCAAGTCGTAGGGACATCATTTCCCAAAGGTGTTACCATACCTAGGCCAGTAACAACTACTCTACGATTAGATTTCATATTAAATTAACCTGTTTATATACATTTAGAAAAAGTATGAATTAATCAATCATACTGACTTTGAGATTAATTTTGATTAGTTTACTTTAGAATCAATATAGTCGTAAACATCTTTAACAGTTTTGATTTTTTCAGCATCTTCATCAGGGATTTCAGTATCGAATTCTTCTTCTAGAGCCATTACAAGTTCAACTGTATCTAAAGAGTCAGCACCTAAGTCATCAATGAAAGAAGCTTCTGGTTTAAGATCTTCTTCTTTAACGCCTAATTGCTCAACGATGATAGAGTTTACTTTAGCATATACTTCATTTGCGCTCATATTTTTTTCCTTCTTATTTTTGTTTTGAAAAAATTAAAATTACTATTCACATCCAATAATATTATTTTTTAATCAATTTTGCAATAACTTTGCAAAATTTAAGCCATATACATTCCACCATTTACATGGATAGTTTGTCCTGTTATATATTTTGCATCTTCAGAAGCTAAGAAAGCTACTGCCGCTGCGATATCTTTAGGTTCACCCATCTGGCCAGATGGTATCTTAGTTGCTATGAATGATTTTTGCTCATCTGTAAGTTTATTTGTCATATCTGTAGCTATAAAGCCAGGAGCAACAACGTTTACTGTAATATTGCGAGTTGCAACTTCATAAGCCAATGATTTTGAAAATCCAATAACCCCAGCTTTAGCAGCACAGTAGTTTGTTTGTCCTGGGTTGCCAGCAGAGCCTACCACAGATCCGATAGAAATTATTCTACCCCATCTTTTTTTCATCATCCCTCTTACACATTCTTTTGACATGCGGAAAATAGAGCTTAAATTAGTGTTTATAACTGATTGCCACTCATCTTCTGACATTCTCATCATTAGATTATCACGAGTTATTCCAGCATTATTAACTAGAATATCTATAGCTAAATTCTCAGCTTTTAATTCAGCAAAGAAATTTTGAATACTTTCAATGTCAGAAATGTTTAGAACTAATCCTTTTGCTTTGAATCCTTTTTCTTTCATGGAATTTTCAAACTTTTCTGCAGAGCCTTGGCTAGTAGCTGTGCCTATTACCATAGCTCCTTTGTTAGCTATTGCTTGAGCAACTTCAAAACCAATTCCTCTGCTAGCTCCTGTAACAAGAGCAATCTTATCGTTTAAAGACATATATTATCTCCTTTTAAATATTTTCTAAACTATCAATACCACTTGTATCTTTGATAGCTAGTGATTTATCAATTCTTTTTATTAATCCAGATAAGACTTTATTAGGTCCACATTCAATAACTTCTGTAATTCCACGTTTAACTAATTCTTCTATTGATTGAGTCCATAATACAGGTTTATAAAGTTGCTTGATAACTGCATCTTTTATCTCAGTTGGCGTTTCATGCGACATCGCATCGAAATTTTGTACTATGGCAGTCGTAGGTTTTTTAAACTCGACATTGTTAAGTGCTACTTCAAATTTATCAGCTGCGGCTTTCATAAGTGAGCAGTGCGAGGGTACACTTACAGCTAGAATTTGAGCTCTTTTAGCACCTTTTGATTTTGCTATTTCATTAGCTTTTTCTACAGCAGCTTTCTCACCTGATATTACTACTTGACCAGTCGAGTTGAAGTTAGCTGCTTCTACAACCCCTACATCAGATGCTTCTTGACAGCTGCTTATAACATCTTCATTTGATAGTCCTAAGATTGCACTCATAGCACATTCTTTATCGGTAACTGCGTTTTGCATTAACTTGCCGCGAGTTGATACTAGTTGTAGAGCATCTTTATATGAGATGCACTCAGCCGCTAGTAGAGCAGTGTATTCTCCTAGGCTATGACCAGCGAAATATTCTACTTTTAGCTCTGGTTTTTGCTCTTTTAATACTTTGTATATGGCATAACTTGTAGCAAGTAATGCCGGTTGAGTGAACTCGGTTTTATTTAAAGTTGACTCATTATTTTGTATGATGTCCCATAAATCGTAACCTAAGTGTGTCTTTGCCTCATCTACGATACTTCTAAAAGTCTCAAAATTTTCATAATAATCTTGAAGCATTCCTAGCTTTTGTGACCCTTGACCCGGGAAAACCACAGCTATTTTTGACATAACAATTCTCCTTTAAGATATTGAAGTAACTTTCAAAAAAAAACGATTAAATTTTTGCGATAAATCCACCCCAGACGAAACCGGCTCCAAATGCTTCTGAGATAATAGTATCTCCAGGCTTGATTTGATTCGTTCTGACGGCATGGTCTAACGCTAATGGTATTGAGGCTGCTGATGTATTACCATGATCTTGAAGTGTTGTTACTACTTTTGACATTGGCATATCTATCTTTTTAGCAGTCGAATTTAATATTCTATAGTTTGCTTGATGTGGTACTAACCAGTCAATTTCACTAGCTTGTATCCCTGCTTCTTTGATTAGATCATCAGCAAGAGATGAAAGCCTTGAGACAGCGAATTTGAAAACTTTGTTTCCTTCCATAATTAGATATGGATCTATGTTTATAGCTTCTCCTCTTGAAGTAGGAAGATTGTTAGGTACGTTAAGCATATCTAAACATGAACCGTCAGTATAAAGTAAAGAAGATAGAATTTTTTTCTCTGGACTTGTTGAGATAACTACAGCTCCAGCGCCGTCACCAAAAAGCACACATGTCGAACGATCACTCCAGTCAAGCACTCGAGTCATTTTCTCAGCGCCGACTACTAATATATTTTTTGATATGCCTGTTTCTATATATTGTTTTGCTATATCAAGAGCATACACAAAACCACTACAAGCTGCTGATATATCAAAACACCTAACATTAAAATGATCAATCTGTAAATTTTGATGCACCATAGATGCTGTCGATGGCATGATAAAATCTGGAGTGCTTGTGGCAACTATTATCATGTCAATATCATTAGCATTAATTTTGGCAGACTCTAGTGCCTTTTTTGCTGCTTCTGTAGCCATGAAGCTTGTTGTTTCTGTTTCATTCGCGCAATGGCGTCTTTCTATACCAACTCTTTGTTTGATCCATTCATCTGAAGTATCAACAAACTTACTTATATCTTCATTGGTTAAGATTTTTTCAGGTAAGTAACTTCCTGTACCAAGTATTTGTGCAAACATTATATAGTTATACCTATTTAGTTAGATTAGTAACAAAAGTTATTATCATAGGCGATCGCTAAGAAAGCCTACTGTCTAAAAACATTGTATCATGATTGGTAGAGATTAAAGAACTTTTTCTAATGATTCTTGAATAGTTTTAGGAATGTTATGTTTGATTTCTTTTATAGCTTCATAAATAGCAGTTTCAAATGCATTTGCACTTGCGCTACCATGACTTTTGACAACAATGCCTGTCAAACCTAGGAGTGATGCGCCATTAAAGCTATCTAGGTTCATACCTTTTTTCATTTTTTTGAATAATGGTAAAGACATGATTACTGGTATTTTCATTAGTAATGATGTCTCTGTAATAGCTTTTTTAATTAAAGATTCTATAAGTCTTAAGCTACCTTCCATTGTTTTTAAAGAAACATTGCCAACAAAGCCATCACATACAATTACATCTGTTGTATCATCAAAAATATGTTTTCCTTCAATATATCCCTGATAGTTAATGAAATCACAACCCTGTAATAATTTTGAAGCATTCTTAATATTGTCTAAGCCTTTCATTTCTTCTTCACCAATATTTAGTAAAGAGACTCTTGGCTCGGCTAAGCCTTTTGAGCTAGCAGCAAGTATCGATCCCATGATGGCAAATTGGAAAAGCTGCTCAGAAGAACAGACAACGTTAGCACCAAGATCAAGCATGTATGTTTTGCTTAGTTGCTTGGTATCTCTATTAAATGCAGGTAAAGCATATACTATGGCAGGGCGATCAACACCATTTACAGTTTTAAGGACAAATTTTGAAGTTGCCATTAACGCGCCGGTATTGCCAGCACTTACACAAGCATCTACTGTTCCATCTTTGACAAGATTTATGGCTACGCGCATTGACGAGTCCTTCTTTTTTCTTACTGCTATTGAAGGAGACTCATCCATGCCAACTGTTTCACTAGCGTGGTGAATAGCTATTCTCTGTAAAACAGGCAGTTTTATTTTTTTGACTTTTGAATATCTGTCTAAAGCTCTTTTGACTTTGTGATGATCTCCAACTAATACTATTTGTAAGTTAGAGTCTTTTTTTACTGCTTCAAGAGCTGCTGGGATAGTGGTATTTAAGCCATTATCGCCACCCATTGCATCTATAGATATTTTGTAACCCATAATAAATAAAACTTCCTATGTCGCTAATTGATATATTTGTAAATACTCACTAACCAAGGCATAAATATAGTGTGAGATGATTTTAAGATTTGACTGGAGTAATATTAGTCTTCAGATTTTGTGTCTACTACTTTTTTACCCTTGTAAAATCCATTAGGTGACACGTGATGTCTCAAGTGTAACTCACCTGTAGATTTGTCAGTAGATAATGTTGGACCTGTTAAAGAATCGTGAGATCTTCTCATGTCTCTTTTTGATCTGCTTTTTTTAACTTGTTGTACAGCCATTTTAGATAACCTCTTTTATGTATTTTAAATTCTAAATGTCTTGTTACTTAAGTTTTTTGAGAATCTCGAAAGGATTCGGTTTTTCTTCAGTAACAGTTTCTCGCTCGCTATAGTATGAATGTTTTTTTGTCTTTTTACAAGAGCTAGCATCTTTTTTTGGCGCTAATGGTAGTTCTAGAAGTATTTCTTCTTTGATAATATCTTGTAAATCTATTAATGCGCTTTCGCAGATAAAAGGCTCGTGTAAGCTATCTTGAACTAGTCTATCATCTTCAGTGATTATTATGCTATTTGTAACTGTGATAGGATAGTTAAATGGCTCGAGAGAGTCTTGGCATATTAGTTTGATTGTGCCATTTATGTTGTACTTAATGCATGCGTGATTTTTCTCTTCAAAAAAAGAGAATGAGCAGCTAAATGTGTGTGTGGTGTTGGCTATGAGTACTGAGATGTTGTTTAAGTTCTCTATAGTTATTTGTATGTTTTCTAACTCTCTTTTTTGTTTTGCATAAATGCTATAGTTTATTTGGCTATGTTTGCCTTTCATACATTGCGCTTTCATTATTGTATTGTGATACTATTCTATATACATTTCTTGTTTTATGAAAGCCTCTACTGTATCATCTTACTAGTTATATTTTTTTAAATTGATAACATAGTAAAAGGATCAAGTAATAATGTCTTTATCTATCCCTAGAGAATTTTCAAATGCTATAAGATTTTTATCTATCGACGCAACACTTAAAGCAAAGTCAGGACATCCGGGTATGCCTATGGGTATGGCCGATATCGCTACGGTTTTGTGGACCAAGTTTCTTAAACATAATCCTCAAAATCCAAACTGGATAAATCGTGATAGATTTGTGCTTTCAAATGGTCATGGTTCTATGCTTTTATATTCTTTGCTGCATCTTAGTGGTTATGATTTAAGTATTGATGATATTAAAAATTTTAGGCAACTTCATTCTAAAACTCCAGGTCATCCTGAATATGGTTATGCGCCAGGTGTAGAGACTACAACAGGGCCTCTTGGTCAAGGCGTGGCTAATGCTGTTGGTATGGCATTGGGTGAAAAGTTATTGTCAGATAGATATAATACGCCTGACTTAAAAGTAATAGATCATCACACTTATGTGTTTTTGGGTGATGGATGTCTAATGGAAGGTGTATCTCATGAAGCGTGTTCATTAGCTGGGACATTAGGTCTAAATAAACTAATAGCATTTTGGGATGATAATAGTATTTCTATAGATGGGAATACAAAAGGCTGGTTTACTGATAACACAGTTGAGAGATTCAAAGCTTACGGCTGGAATGTGATTGAGGATGTAGATGGTCATAATTTTGAAGCTATCGAAAAAGCTATAGCTAAAGCACAATCTGAACAAAATAAGCCAACTTTGATTTGTTGTAAAACGATTATAGGATTTGGTTCTCCAGAAAAAGCTGGTACCGCTTCTGTACACGGTTCGCCTTTGAGTGAACAAGAAAGAGCTTCAGCTGCAAAAGAGCTTGATTGGAACTATGCTCCTTTTGAAATTCCTAATGATGTATATAAATACTGGGACGCTAAAGAAAAAGGGCAAGCTTTAGAGGCAAATTGGCAGAAGCAATATGATTTATATAAGAATAATCCTAAATTTGAAGAATTTGATAGAGTGCTGAAAAAACAGTTGTCTGCAAACCTTGAGCAAGAAGTTGATCAATATATTGTTTCGCAGTTAGCGAATCCTGCAAAAGTGGCTACGCGTAAAGCATCTCAGATGGCTTTAGAAGTGTTGTGCAAGAATATGCCAGAAATGTTTGGTGGTTCAGCAGATTTAACGGGATCAAATAATACAAATTGGAGTGGTTCAATTTGGTTGAACAATACTGATAAAGGAGCTAACTATCTTTCTTATGGCGTGAGAGAGTTTGGTATGGCTGCTATCATGAATGGTCTAAGTTTATACGGTGGTTTAAGACCATACGGAGGTACATTCTTGGTGTTCAGTGATTATTCTAGAAATGCTATTAGAATGTCTGCTCTTATGAAACAGCCTGTGGTGCATGTAATGTCGCATGACTCGATCGGTTTGGGAGAAGATGGACCAACTCATCAACCTGTAGAACATGTGCCTAGTTTAAGATTGATACCAAACTTAAATGTTTGGAGACCAGCAGATACTATTGAAACAATGGTTGCTTGGAATGAAGCGGTTAAGTCTAATGAGACTCCAAGTGTTATGGTGCTAACGCGTCAAGGTTTGGAGCCTGTGGTTCAGACTAAAGAACAAGTTTCTGGTATTATTAAAGGTGGATATTTAGCCAGAAATAATAATGATGCTAGATTAACTATTGTAGCTACTGGCTCAGAAGTCGAGCTAGCAATTAAAGTGGCAAAAGAATATGAAGACAAAGGAATAAAAGTTAATGTCGCTTCTATTCCATGTGTTGACGTTTTTGATACTCAAACTCAAGAGTATAAAAAATCAGTAATAAGAGATGATATCCCAGCAATTTTTGTTGAGATGGCTCAGCCTGATGGATGGTATAAGTATATGCCTAAAGCTGGTGGTGAAGTAAAAGGGATTTGTAGTTTTGGTGAATCTGCACCAGCTGAGGATTTATTTAAGCATTTCGGTTTTACTGTAGAAAATATCAGCAACATAGTTGCTAAATATGTGTAATAAACTTTCGAAAGATAATATCTTAAGGAGATTAAAATGAGAGTTGCAATTAATGGTTTCGGTAGAATTGGTCGTTTAGCTTTTCGTCAAATGTTTGACAAAGCTGGTATAGAAATTGTTGCGATCAATGATTTAACAAATCCAAAAATGTTAGCACATTTATTAAAATATGATTCTGCTCAAGGTAGATTTTCAAAAGCAGCTGTTACAACTGCAAAAGATGATGCTATCGTTGTGGATGGTAAAGAAATTAAAATATATGCTGAAAAAGATGCAGCTAATTTGCCTTGGGGTGAATTGAAGGTAGATCTAGTATTAGAATGTACAGGTTTTTATGTATCAAAAGCAAAATCACAAGCTCATATTGATGCTGGTGCTAAAAAAGTAGTTATTTCAGCTCCTGCTGGTAATGATTTACCAACAGTAGTTTTTGGTGTTAACCATGATATATTAACTGCAGATGAGAAAATTATTTCAGCAGCTTCTTGTACAACTAACTGTTTAGCTCCTATGGCTAAAGGTCTTCATGATTTAGCAACAATTGAAAGTGGTTTTATGACAACTATTCATGCTTACACTGGTGATCAAAATACTTTAGATGCACCTCATGCTAAAAATGACTTCCGTCGTGCAAGAGCTGCAGCTGTAAATATTGTGCCTAACTCAACTGGTGCTGCTAAAGCTATTGGTTTAGTAATTCCTGATCTTGCAGGTAAGTTAGATGGGGCTGCTCAACGTGTTCCTGTTCCTACTGGATCATTAACAGAATTAGTTGCTGTAGTATCTAAGAGTGTAACAGCTGAAGATGTAAATGCTGCTATGAAAGCTGCTGCTAATGAATCTTTTGGTTATACTGAAGAAGAATTAGTATCTAGTGATATCGTAGGAATTTCTGAAGGATCATTATTTGATGCAACTCAAACTAAAGTTACCTCACTTGGAGATAAGTCTCTAGTTAAAGTTGTATCTTGGTATGATAATGAAATGTCATATACAAATCAAATGGTAAGAGTAGTAGAGTACTTTGGAGCTCTGTAAACACTTATAGGTGGTATAAATGAGTTTTCTAACATTAAAAGATGTTGATCTTAAGAATAAGAGAGTCTTAGTTCGTGTTGATTTTAATGTACCTGTCAAAGATGGTAAGGTTACAAGTAAAGTCAGAATTGAGGCGGCTATTCCAACTATTCAGTATATTTTAGATCAAGGTGGAGCTGTGATTTTAATGTCACACCTTGGTCGTCCTACAGAAGGCGAGTATGACTCTCAATTTTCACTTGAACCTGTTGCTGAAGCATTATCTCAAATCATCAAAAAACCAGTTAGATTTGCTAAAGATTGGCTAAATGGTGTTGATGCTAAAGCTTGTGAAATTGTTATGTGCGATAATGTACGTTTCAATAAGGGTGAGAAAAAGTCTGACGATGAACTATCAAAAAAAATAGCAAGTCTTGGTGATGTATTTGTTATGGATGCATTTGCTACAGCTCATAGAGCTCAAGCATCGACTTATGGTGTAGCTAAGTATGTGCCTGTAGCGTGTGCAGGTCTACTTCTAGCTAATGAAATCAAAGCACTAGAAAAAGCTTTGAAGGCTCCTAAGAAACCAATGGCTGCTATAGTTGGTGGATCTAAAGTTTCAACAAAGTTATCTGTTTTGCACAATCTTCTTGATAAGGTTGAGATACTTATAGTTGGTGGGGGTATTGCAAACACTTTCATAAAAGCCGAAGGATTTAATATTGGTAATTCACTATATGAAGAAGATCTTGTTGGTGAAGCTAAAGATATCTTGGCAAAAGCGAAAGAGCTTGGTGTAAACATACCTGTACCAGTAGATGTAAGAGTTGCAAAAGAGTTTAACGAGAATGCTGTTGCAATAGTTAAAAATGTTGCTGATGTTGTTGATGATGAAATGATACTAGATATAGGTCCGAAGTCTGAAAGGAATATTGCAGAGCTTTTAAAATCTGCTAATACTATTCTATGGAATGGTCCTGTAGGAGTGTTTGAATTTGATAATTTTGCAGAAGGTACAAAAGCTCTATCTTTAGCGATAGCAGAGTCAAATGCTTTCTCTGTTGCTGGTGGTGGTGATACTATCGCAGCGATTGAGAAATTTGATATTAAGGATAAAGTATCTTATATCTCAACTGCTGGTGGAGCATTTTTAGAGTTTCTTGAGGGTAAGAAACTACCTGCTGTAGAAATATTGAAAGAGAAAGCAACTATATAACGGTAGGTTATTTATATGAGAAGAACGAAAATTTTAGCTACTCTTGGTCCTGCTAGTGAATCTAGAGAAGCGTTGACAGAGATGATTAAAGCAGGTGTTAATGCAGTAAGATGTAATTTCTCGCATGGATCTGCTGAAGATCATCGTAAAAGAGTTGATCTTATACGTCAAATAGCAAAAGAGCAAGATACTTATGTTGGTATTTTGGCAGATTTACAAGGTCCAAAAATAAGACTGTCGAAGTTCAAAAATAGTTCTGCGATAATCAAGAAAGGTCAAAAATTTACACTTGATGCAGATCTTGGTATCGAAGATGGTGATGAAAATACAGTTGGTATTGACTATAAAGAGCTTATTCAAGACGTTAAGAAGGGCGATATACTATTAGTTGATGATGGTAAAATTGTTCTAGAGGTTGATTCTGTTAAAGGTAACAAAGCGGTAACAAAAGTTGTTATCGGAGGTAAAGTTTCCAATAATAAAGGAATCAACAAAAAAGGCGGTGGCTTGACTGCTCCTGCTTTAACAGATAAAGATAAGCAAGATATCAAAGTAGCAGCAATGCTTCAGGTAGACTTCCTAGCAGTTTCATTTGTTAGAGATGGCAAAGATATGGAGTATGCACGTCAGCTTGTAAATGAAGCTGGTTGGAAGCCTGCAATGGTTGCTAAAATTGAGCGAGCAGAGGCTGTATTAGAAGATAATCTGAAAAGTATAGTAGATGCTTCAGATCTTGTGATGGTGGCTCGAGGCGATTTAGCAGTTGAAATTGGTGATGAAAATGTTCCAACTGTACAAAAATTAATTATCAGCACAGCTAGAAGAAATGAGAAAGGTTCTATTACTGCTACTCAAATGATGGAATCAATGATTGAAAACTCATCTCCAACTCGTGCTGAAGCATCTGATGTGGCAAATGCTGTATTTGATGGTACGGATGCTGTGATGTTATCAGCTGAAACAGCAGTAGGTAAGTATCCTGTTGAAACTATTTCTGCTATGTCAAGAATTTGTGAATCTGCAGAAAGAAGCAAATATACACATATTACTAAAAAACAGAAAATTGCTGATTGTGATAGAGTTGATCATGCTGTTTCAGTTGCGGCTGTTAAAATTGCCAATGATATTGGTGCTAAAGGCTTAATAGTATTGACAGAAGGTGGAAATACTTCGCGTTGGATGTCACGTGTAAATTCTGAGCTACCTATTTATGCACTATCACGTAATGCTACAACACTAGGAGCAATGACATTGTTTAGAGGAGTTGTTCCTTTGTATTTTGACTCTACTAGAATGTCTAAGTTATATGTCAATAGATCAGCTTCTATGGAGTTGGAAAGCAGAGGCTTGGCCAAGGATGGTGACATTCTTGTTTTAACAAGTGGTGATAGTATGGGTGTACATGGAAGTACAAACAAAATTAAAGTAATAATTGCAGGTCAAGTAAGATAAGGAGATAAACATGGCTTTAGTTTCATTGCGTCAACTATTAGATCATGCTGCAGAGCATGGTTATGGGTTGCCAGCGTTTAATGTAAATAATCTTGAGCAAGTAAGAGCTGTTATGGAAGCTGCTGATAAAGTTAATTCACCAGTTATTCTACAAGGTTCTGCGGGAGCAAGAAAGTATGCAGGTGCTCCGTTTATTAGACATTTAGTTCTTGCAGCTATTGAAGAGTATCCTCATATTCCAGTTTGTATGCACCAAGATCATGGTACATCTCCATCTGTTTGCCAAAGATCTATTCAATTAGGTTTTTCATCTGTAATGATGGATGGCTCATTAAAATCAGATGGTAAAACTCCTTCTGATTATGAGTATAATGTTAATGTTACAAAAACTGTTTCTGATATGGCTCACGCTTGTGGTGTATCGGTTGAAGGTGAGCTTGGATGTCTTGGTTCATTAGAAACTGGACAAGCTGGTGAAGAAGATGGTGTTGGTGCTGAAGGTACTTTATCAATGGATCAAATGCTTACAGATCCAGAAGAAGCAGCTGATTTCGTTAAGAAAACAAAAGTAGATGCTTTAGCAATAGCTATAGGTACTTCTCATGGTGCTTATAAGTTTACTAAACCACCTACAGGCGATGTTTTATCTATTAAAAGAGTAAAAGAAATTCATGCAAGAATTCCTGATACTCATTTGGTAATGCATGGATCATCTTCTGTACCACAAGATTGGCTAGAAGTTATCAATACTTATGGTGGAGCTATGGGTGAGACTTATGGTGTACCAGTAGAAGAAATAGTTGAAGCTATTAAATATGGTGTACGTAAAGTTAATATTGATACTGATTTACGTATGGCTGCGACTGGAGCAATCAGAAAATTCATGGCTGAAAACCCAGCTGAATTTGATCCACGTAAGTACAATGCTGTAGCAAAAATAGCTATGTCGGGAATTTGCCAAGCTAGATATGAGGCATTTGGTAGTGCTGGTATGGCTAGTAAAATTAAGCCTCTTTCTCTTGAAACGATGTTTCAGCGTTATGAAAATGGTGAATTAGATCCAATAGTTAAATAAAATATTTCTATAATTTTAGTCTAATCGAAATTGATTCTTATTATTTCAAATTTATATAAAAAATATTTTCATGATAAATAAATTTTGAAGAGTAAGCTTTTATGTATTTTTAAGTAATGATATTAAATCCATTTCTGATGAAAAGAAAGGTTCTCCATTTTTATCTAATACATCATGAAATGGCATTCTACGATAGTTAGGATCGTTCTTTACTACAATTGGCCATGGATATGTTGTCTGAGTTTTACCTTCAACAAGTCCCCACTGATAAGGTACTATTTTATTTTTTCTAAAAAATGGTAAATGAGTTTCGAAGCAACTTTTAACATGACGAGCTAGCCATTCAGTACAAAACATCGGGCGATTGTACTTTTTGACTATATCAAGAACCATTTCCATGCGATCCATAACACAATACGCATGGAAAGATATTACATCGGAGAGTTCCATAGCTTTTATATCTATAGGATGAACAAGTATATCATTATATTCTGCGTTTTCTAAAACAGGGACGTGCCATCCGCCTACTGTAAGAGGTTGAATAGGATTTATTTCTCTAGCCCATTTAAATGTCAGTTTCATTAGTTCTAGAGAAAAATTCTCAAGATCTGAAGAAACAGGTTTATCGCCTTCTAATGTAAATACCATTGTATTACCAGGCTCATTATAAAGATCCCAAATGAATATGCGCTCATCACTTTTAAAATTAGAAATTATGTCTTTAATATATTTTTCTAATTCAGTCCATTTTGATTTATCCATAACTGTTTTTCTACCTGGACTTGCGGCTGCTTGGCTATTATGAAGTCCTGGTATTGGATCTTTTTGTTTACCAAAATAAGGTTCTTCTCCTGAAAAGCCACAATCATCGAATGGACAAAGCATTACTAATATTTTATTTTTTGAAGCAATATTAAGAAACTGATTTATTCTTTCTATTAATCCATTTCTGTCATCTTGCCATACAATAAAAGGTAGGTTAGTTCTCAAAGTGTTATAACCATATTTTGCAGCCCAGCAAAGCTCTTGTTCAATAGTCTGTAAATCAAAAGTTTCTTTTTGCCACATTTCTGTCCAATTGACAGCGGTTCTTGGAAGATAGTTAAAACCAATTAACCAAGGAAATTGATTAAACCAGTCATTAGCTTTTTTCTCTGACCATTTCATTATTTATTTCTCCTATTTAATATCGTATGTATAGAATTTAAGAATAATTATTTTTAGTATAGATCCTACTGCAGGCAGTAAGGCAATGCTGAAAAAAAGACCACTTAAGGCAAAGCTACTTTGCTGCTGGTTAGGAATGTATCCGATTAATATTAGAATTAAACCGACAACTCCGCCAGATGTTGCTATAGCTAATTTACCTGTGAAAGTTTGTCCAGCAAACATTATAGCTTCACAACGATTTCCCGTAGCTTTTTCTGCGTAATCTATAGTATCTGCAATCATCGCAGATAGCATTGGCCATGTAATAGCATAAATGATACCAGTTATAGTCACAAAGATAAAAAATGTGTAGACATTGCTATATCCTATAACGAAGAAGAATAAAATTCTTAGGATTATGTCTGCTAAACACATATATATAATAAGTTTTTTCTTACTTATTTTTCCAAGGATAAAAGGTACAATTAGTAGTCCGCCAGCACATATAATGTTTAAAGCACCATAAATAGAAAGAAATTCTGGTTTGTGCATATTATACATAAAAAAGTATGCAGCTATAGCAGATGAAACATTTGTAAAAAGGTTTGTGAAAAAAGCTAGTAGAATAAGAAAAAGAGGCTTATTTGAAAGAATGGTTTTAAAAACATCTTTAAGTCTTATTTTATCTCCTTTATGAGATATTCTTTCTTTAGTATTTCTGTAGCCAAAATTCATAAGAAATAATGCAAGAAACATTAGTAGAGTAGTTGCAGATAGGTATCCAACTGCTTTGCTTGAATGTCCAAAAAGTTCAACTAATATTGGAAAAGCAAACAGTGGGAAGGCAATGCCAACAGAAACAGCAAGACCCGCATAACTAATTAGTTTTGAACGTTCTAATGGGTTTGATGTCATAACTGCTGACATAGACCAGAAAGGAACATCAGACATTGCATAAGTTGTTCCCCACAAAATATAAGTTATAGCAGCGTAAGCAATTTTTGTAATGTCTGAACCATCTATTTTTATAAAACATAAGATAGTTGTAGCAGCTACAATAAAAGGCATATATTTTAAGTAAATTCTAAATTTACCTGTAGATGTATGAGCAGTATCCATAAAACCTGCGACAAGAGGGTCAATAACAGCATCCCAAGCTCTTGCTAAGAGAAAGATTATACTTGCTACAGCAGCTGTAATTCCGAATATATCTGTATAAAAAATGAGAGTGAATGAACCAGCTAATCCAAAGCTAATGCATTGTCCTGTTCCATAGCAAAAATATGCAAAGGCTTCTTTTCTTGAAACTACATTTGTCATGTTTATATCCTAGTATTTTATTTATATTCATAACATTAGGAATAATGTTATGTTTAGATAGTTTATAAATTATAAAGTTTGTTAAATGTTGCAACTACTCCATTTGTCCAACCAAAGCCATCTTGTACTATATACTCTCCACCACCAGCATTTGCTTTAGGGCTGACTACATCATACTTTTCACGGATTTTTCCAGTTTCTTTAAATTTTTCATTAACTGTATTTACAAATCTTTTAGCAATAGTTTCTGCAAGCTTATCATAGCCATAATTTCTTAAACCTATAACAGCTTCAAAATGTAATGGTGCCCAGCCATTTGGAGAGTCCCACTGTTGAGATGTATCTACAGTTGTTGTAATAAGTCCATGGTCTGTTAAAAATTGATCTTCTATAATCTTAGCTACTTTTTGAGCTTGTTCTAGAGTGGCTATATTTAAAAATAGCGGTGTTATTCCTGCTAAGCTTGTAATGCTAGTAATCTTATTTGTCTTACTATTTAGATCATAAAAAAATCCTTTTTCAGTATTCCAAAAGTTTTTTTGGATAAGCTGTTTTCTTTTTTCAGCCAGTTTTATATATTGAGATGCTTTTTCTTGTTCTAAAACTTCAGCAAACCATTTACCTAATAAACTCTCTAATCCATATAGATAGCTATTTAAATCAATAGGTAGAATATCTGTTGTTTGAATAGTACTAAAATCATTTGTATTAGCAAACCAACGACTAGAAAAATCCCACCCAGATTCACAAGCTGCACGGATGTTACGATAGAAGTCTGGTTTGTTTGCTATATTTTGCGCGTGCTCAATATCTTCGCGATATGACTCTGGTCTAGGGGTAGCAGACTCATCCCAATATCTATTTAAACCATTTACCTTTCTTTGTGTATTCATCCAAAATGAATATTCTTTTTCTAAAGTTGGTAAATATTTTTCAATAGCAGAAATACCCAGTTCTTGATATAAGATATCTACAATTAAGTAAAATAGAGGTGGTTGAGAGCGAGTTAGATAGTATTTTCTATTTGCATTTGGTACAAAGCCAACAGTATCTATCAAATATGCAAAGTTATTTGCAATATCTTTAATCATCTGTATTTCATCATCAACTCGTAAACCTTCACAAGTAAAATAGCAGTCCCAATAATAAACTTCTCTAAACCTACCGCCTGGAATTATATAAGACTTTGGTAATGGTATAAGAGAACTTAGAGAATTTTGTTTGTCAGATGATTGATGTAAAAAATGCCACATTTGCTTAATATACGATGATAGAGATAATTCTTTACTGTTATCAAAAGTTTTTTCTGATACTGGAGGGTAAAAGTTACTCTCAACAAAAGCTTTAAGATTAAAATCATCAGAGTTTTTGAGCTTTTTGTAATCATTTAAGATATCTTGAGAAGATCTTTTAGGAGTCATATCAACAAAGTATTTTGAGTCATTAAAACATGGTTTTAATTGAACTGCTTCAAAAAGTTCACCAGATAGTTGTATTAGTTGTTCTTGATTATTAGACATAATTATTTATTCCTATGGAGTTTAGCATAAGGAGGTATTAATAGTACTAAAAGTGCTATAGGTATAAGTACACAGTAAAATGCGGTTACACCACCAAAGTGTGCAAATATTTCACTAATTATTCTAGAACCAATAGTACCACCTAGAGCAGAGAATATGATTATCAAACCAGCCATAGCACTTTGTAAGTTTTCAGGTTGGCTACTAAGAATACTTGAACATAATGTTGGATATATTGGAGCCATGAAAAAACCAATCATAGGAAACAGTAATGCTACAATTATAGCCATAGAAGAGTCTGTTTGATTAGGGTTTATTAGTTTAGATAGCTGTAAGGTTGATACTATTAATATTCCACAGCATATAAGACCTATGATAATAATTTTTTTCCAGTCAACTTTCTTCATAATAAAACCAAAAGTGATCCTTCCAGCAGCAATACTTAAGGCAAAAACACTGGCCATAAAAACACTAGTGGAAGCTGATAAGTGAAGAACTTTAGTATTAAAAGTAGGTAGCCAAGATTGTACACCTTGCTCTATAAATACATAAAAAAATACACTAATTATAAATAACATCACAATAGGTAGTTTTATGAGCTTTAGCATGCTTAAGGTATCTGCTAAGAAGTTTGAGTCTTTTGATTTTTGTACAGCTGATTCATCAAGTTTAGTAAATAGAAGTAGTAAGAATGCTACAACACATAGACTAGCTAGTAGCCAGTAAGTACCAAGCCAGTTACCAAAGTGTATAAAAATACTAAATACAAAAAAGCATAGTACAACACCTATCTGAAAGACCCCTTCTAGTAAACTCATTAAACTAGCATGTGCTTTTGAGTCATCTGTGATTAAACCAACAGTTGAATATACAGAAACTTTTATTAGAGCGAAAGCGACACCTATTAGAATAAATAGTATTTTAGCTGTTAAAAAGCTATCTAAAGTAGCCATAGCAATACAACCAGTAGCAATAATTGCTAGTCCTAAAAGCATAGCATTCTTATAACCAAATCTTGGAATAAATGAACAAATGGCAAATGAAACTATTGCTATAGTAAGATCTTTACATGCCTCAAGAATACTTGCTTGGACTTCTGTGACTTGATAGTGAGTAACTGATTGTAGAATCACAATACCAACACTGTTAAGTAAAATAGCACTAATAAAGAAAATGAGAAATAGCGAAAGTTTAAGTTGAAAATATTTCATATGATTAACAAAAAATTGTTTCTAACTTTAGGATAAACAAAGTTATATATGTAAACAAGTCTAAGAAAGAGTAATTCTAAAAAGTAATAGGACTTCAAAAATTGAAATAATCAGTGTTTGTGAATTAGCTAGTGGGTTATAATAAAATTAAGATTTTACTACTGGGATGGTAATGATGAATAAGTATAAATACTGTATTGGAATTATGTCTGGAACTTCGCTGGATGGAATTGATGTGGCTTTATGTAAGATTAAAGGTCATGGACTGGATACTGATATTAAATTAGTCAGTTTTAGAACATACTCATACTCAGAAGATTTATTAAATGATATTAAACAGTCTTTAGATTTAACAAGAAGTAATGCTCAGTTATTATGTAGCCTTAATGTAAAACTTGGTATTGAATATGCTGATGCAGTAAAAAAATTAGTAACTGCAAATGGCCTAAAATTAGAAGATATCGCATTCATAGCAAATCATGGGCAGACTATATACCATCAAGCAAAAAATGAAGATGGTTTTATTAAATCATCATTACAGTTAGGAGATGCTGCGACGATAGCTTATGAATGTCGAACAACAGTTGTGTCAAATTTCAGAGCAGGAGATATCGCAGCTGGAGGAGATGGAGCACCTTTGGTACCTTATGTGGACTATATCCTGTATAGTGATAAAAATAAGTCGCGTGCTCTACATAATATTGGTGGAATAGCTAATACTACAATTATCCCTAAAAATGCAAATATTGATGATATATATGCATTTGATACTGGTCCAGGCAATATGATGATAAATAGAGCAATGGAAGTTTTGTTTAATCGAGATTATGATAAAAATGGTGAAATAGCAGCCTCTGGGATAGTTATTGTAGATATGTTGCAAGAGCTTTTGCAAAATTCATATTTAGCTCTGAAGCCTCCAAAGTCAACAGGTAGAGAGCTTTTTGGTATTGAGTATACGGATTATATTCTTGATAAATATAAGCAAAGCAATCCTAAAGATATAGTCCATACGCTAACTATATTTACAGCAGAGAGTATAATAAAAGCTTATAGAGATTTTGTATTTGATAAAATTAAGCTTGATCAAATAATTTTCACTGGAGGAGGGGCATATAATAAGTTTTTGATAGAAACTATTAAAAAATTAGTCAAAACTGAAGTCTTAACATTTGAAGATATTGGTCATAATAGTGACGCAAAAGAAGCTATAGCCTTTGCCGTGCTAGGAAATGAAACTCTTAACAATAGCTATAATAATCTCCCATCGGCAACAGGTGCAAAAGATAGAGTGATATTGGGGCAGATTAACATCTATTAGAAGTGCTGTAAAACAATTTAATTAGTAGCAAGGTTCATGTAAAAATAACAAATACAGATGTTTTGTTGTTTGGGGTTTACATGGCTGAAGATATTAATGATATATTATATGATACAGATGATCTAAAGAAAGAAAAGGTTAATGGAGGCTTTTTTGATTTTATAAAAGCATGGTTTTATAATGACATTGAAAGGCATATGTTTTTTGAGGATGAGATTATTGTTGCTCAAAAACTAAAAACAATAGATGTCATGGCTAATACTTATGCTGTAGAAAGAAAAAAATATTTTGAAAAATTTTTGAAGGACTCTCATAAACAAAAAGGAATTCTTACAAGAATTAAAGATAGAGATTTTGCTTTTTATAAAGATCCTACTAGAGTTAAATTGTGGAGTAGTATTACTGATACGGAAGTTTATAATTTTTTCATAAAATCAAGCGTCAACCAGATGCTTGGTGGTGGAAATGTAGCACAATTAACTTCGCTGCCAAAATTTAAGTTTAATGCCAAATTAACAGCATCTATTAATAGTGAAAATGCTTCGGCTGCTGCGAGTCTTGCTGCTGCTGGTGAAAAAAGCTTTATGGGTAGCTCTTGTATAAATATCTGGTCTAACTTACCTATATTCGATAGTGAAAGAGGAGATGTTAAATCATTTATACCTCTATATCTTAGAATGAGTGGTAAAGCATCATCAGCAATGTTTAGTTACAATGTTGATATTGGTGCAAATGCAAGTAAGTTGAACTTTACAGATTCGAAATCTTTGGAATTGCTAGATAATTTTAAAGGGAATGTGAATCTTAAACTAGTAACAGCAAAAGGCTCAAAAGAGGCTAAAAGCTTTGTTTATACGCCTAAATTTAAAGAAGACTATAAACTCTTGAATGAATTAGGCTTTGTTTTGAATACTCCTGATGGTTCATATAGATACCTAGTTCCTAAAACTAGAGATGGTCTTGATTTAATTAGAGAGTATACATACCCTGAGATTGAGCAGATTTATTTTGGTAGAAGTGCACTCTCTGGTTATTCAAAAAGTAATTATGAAAAACAGAGTCTGGGTATTGAGAAAAATGGTGAAGGACTCATGACTCTTGCAGTAAGCTCTAAAGATTATGAAAATCCATTAATTCAAGTAAAGACTTCTACTAATACTGCAAGTTTTGATCTTTTATCTGGCGAAATAAAAGGTAAGATTTTGGCAGATAATTTGATAGGTTTTGCTGATGCTAAAGGTTCTGTAAATAAGTTTAGAAATCAGGTTGATTCAATCATCAAAAAGAACATAGGTGAAAGTTATGAGTCACCTTTTAAGATACCAAACTTGTCTGAGTTTAGTGATATGGAGATTAAGGCAAGATTTGGACTATATTCTAAACAGTCAGCATCCAAGCTTAGAACGCTAAGAATTTCTATACCTATGACTACCAAAATGTTAGATTTTAATCAAACATCTGGATCATATGATATAAAATCTGGGATGGGATATTCGATGGCTCAAAGAAATGATTTGAAAGGAGCTATTGCATATAAGCAAGGATTATTAGAAAGTTCAGCACAGAGACTATTAACAGGTGAGAATTTAGATTTAAAGAATCAGTTGACATCAACAGCTAAAGATTTGACAAAAGACTATGTTGATTTTGGTAATTATGCAAAGAATAAGGCTGGATCGATGATGGAGAGTGTTTCATCTGCGGCCCAACAAGACTTTGATCTTGCTAAAACAACAGGAACAAGTGCGTATGGAAGTGCTCAAAATATATTGTCTAGCATATATGATAAAGGGGGTACTTTTGATTCGGTAATAGGGTCTCTAAGTGAAATATATAAGCTTAAAGGAGGTCAGTTAACTAGTATTGACTCTAATGAAATTCTTAATGTATTGTCAAAAAATTCCTCTTTAGCTAATTTATCTGGTAATGTTGGAGCGGATTTAAATGAGCTTAAGTCGAAGTTTAAAGACATTGCATCTTTAGATATAAAGAAAAAAGCTTCTGAGGCAATATTATCAACTAGTCAGCAACAGTATAATCCTAGTTTTAATAAAGCTAAAACATTTAGTAGCCCAGACTCGTTTTATGTCCAAGATACTCTGATTAACTACTCGCAAAATCTGAAAAAAGAAGAATTTAAAGATCAGATGTCTGTAATAAATGTAGTAGAGTTTGATGATAGTAGTGACTTACCTATATTATTCAATCTTTGTAAAATGATGACTAGTGAGTCAGGAAAGGAAGAAGCTAAAAATTTTCTTAGTAAAAAAGAAAATGCGGAAAAGACAAAACAATTTGTTGAATCTTTAGAAAATAGAGCAACTGTAATAAGTCCAGAATCAAATATTAGTTATACTTCAATAAATGTGTTGTGTAATAAAGGAGCTGGCTCTGTTATTACAGACAATAATAAAGCATCCTCGGTTTCTTTGGGTTCTACTGTGAGTTTGGCAGAATTCAATAGAATGTACGCGCTTAATTCTAGAGTATCAAGGGTTGGTGCTTCTCCCTTGGAAGAGTTATCAAGCTTCTCAACTAGAAAAAATAAGTATAAAGTAACATTTGAAGAGTATTTTACAAAGCTTACAGTTCAGCGATATATTGAAGTTATGGGTGTGGATGATGAAGCTGATTTCATCAGGTCATTTGTATCACCAATGATGGAGTGTCAAAAGAAATTGCTAGATAATCTAGTGATTTTGAATAAAGAAGCTAAATGGAAGAGTAGCTCGTCTTTTAAAAGTGTATTCTCAAGTAGTGATAATTTCAGTTTTACTGGATGGTTGAAAGATAGACTTCCCGGTTTTGATTTCGAATTATCTCAAGAGTATGCATATTTTACAGGTTTAGTAATCAATTTTTCTATTGAAGAAGATAGTTCATCATCTGAAACAGTAATTAAACTTTGTAGTATTATCAGATCTTTAGATAAGCTTACAAGAGGGTTCTATTTGCTATTGAGAAGAATGGCAAAAAATAGAAACTCAAGAGTTGGATCTCATGATGTTTCTGAAAGTCATCTTAATATGGTTAAGCAGATATTAACATCGTTATGTGAACCGTATAAAAACTTTACACAAAAGGTTGAAGATACAGAACTCTTGTCTGCATTAGTTAATATGTTGAATTTTATGGATAGTTTTGTTGAGGTACAAAGACTATGTGCTTCAATATGTGTACCTAGTGATTCTTTCTTTGCTTTAGTCAATGATAATAAAGACTTATTGAGAGATATTTGTTATACGGTTGAAAAAAGTGGAGTTACAGGAATTGTATTTGAATCAACTTTTAGCTATTCTTCAGAGCTTTTTGGCTCAAATAATCAAGATATGAAACTTAACATTAAGAGTTCTTCTATTAAATCTAGTGATGGTAAAGTAAATGAGTTTACCAGCATTGATAGAGATGCTAATACTGAAGCAGTATTGCAGAATATTTACGATAACATCGCTAAGCTTGATGAGCAAGATTTAGACAGATTATTTAGAGGTTTTAGGATATTAAAACAAGAAAATTCAACAAATACCGATAAAACTGGTTTTAACATAGGATTAACATATGACCCAATAACTAATGATGTATCTGTTGACGTTAATAAAGACAATGAAAATTTGTACTCATATAGCAATATGAGTAAAGATGAATACGTTAAGAAAATTAAAAATATCGTAGAGGCAAAAGTGGCGCTTAATCTTGGCTTTGAACATGAAGAAGTGAGAAGTTCGCAAGGATTTAGTGTTTTAGCAACAATACCTGCTAAAGGGTCTTCTATTGATGATTTAAATAGAATTTATAGACCAATGATTTGGGTTTGATTTTAGCTGTAGAAAGAATTGTTTTACAGCAGATGATAATGTAGTTTTTCTATTAGAAAGTTTTAAAACAGGAGATAGTGATAATGGCAAAAAATAAGATTCCAAATTCAAGGTTGATGATAAATTATGAAACTAATGTGGATGGGGTTCTAAAGAAAAAAGAATTACCTTACAGAGTTTTAGTAGTTGGTGATTTGTCGAAAGGAAGATCGGTAGATGCTAAAAAAGAGTTTACTGATAGAGCTGTTAGACGAGTAAATAATGGTGTTGATAGAGCCTTAGAAGATATGAGTATATCTTTTGATTTTGAAGCACCAAATTTTGTTTCCAAAGACCCTAGTAATTTAAAAGTTAACTATAGAATTCAAAGTGTAAAAGATTTTAGGCCTGATGCTGTTGCTAAGAAAGTTCCCGAGATTAGAGCTTTGCTTGAAATGAAAGAAATATTAGCATCTTTTGCTAAGGATATTGAAAATAATCGCAATCTTAAAAAGACTATAGATATGATTTTTTCAGATAGTAATGAGCTAGAAGCATTGAAGAATAAGATTCCTGCTTTAACAAACTATACGATTAAGGATTCTGATGATGCAGAAGCTGCAGAATCGCAAGAGTCAAATAATCAAAAGACAATAGAGGGTAAATAGGAGGATTTTAGAATGTCAGAAAATAGTTTAAGTCTTACAGATGAACTTTTAAACAATTTTGGTGGCTCAGCTGAGGTTGATAGCGTACTTAAAAATATAGATTTTGATGTCTCTGGTGATGCATCTAAAGTTCTTTCTTTATCTTCAGATTATAATGCTAGAAATCTTATGGCATTATCTCTTGTGTTAGCAAATAATGAAAGTATAAATAATTATAACCAAAAGTACATCCAGAAAGTTATTACGGTAATTGATAAACTTATTGATTTACAAGTTAATGCTATTATATCAAATGATGAGTTTAGATCTCTTGAGCAAGAATGGTTGAAGGTGCAAGAGGTTTGTCAAGATGATTATGATAATGTAGAAGTAAGTATATTAGATGTTAAGAAAGAAGAGTTACAATATGATTTTGAGAGAAATCTGTATGACATATCTAGTAGTGACTTTTTTAAGAAAGTATATGTCGCAGAATTTGATCAATATGGTGGTGAACCGTATGGTGCAATACTAGGACTGTATAATTTTGAAAACACTACAAATGATATAATTTGGTTAACGGGGATGGGCATGGTAGCAAAGAACTCTCATGCACCGTTTATAGCATCGATTGACAAGTCATTTTTTGGTGTTAAAGATTTATCAGAAATAACTCATATAAAGAGTTTTGAATCGTTATTAGAACACCCTAGATACAAGGAATGGAATGACTTTAGGAATCTTGACGTTGCTGCATATGTTGGTTTGACAGTTGGAGATTTTATGCTACGTCAGCCATATAATCCTGAAAATAATCCAGTTCAATATAAGCTTATGGAAGGCTTCAATGAATTTGTTGATTATGAGAATAATGATAGTTATTTGTGGGGGCCTTCGTCTATTCAGCTAGCTAAAAATATGATGAGATCGTATGATAAAACTAGATGGTTTCAATATATAAGAGGTGTTGAAAGTGGTGGTTATGTAAGAAACTTAGTGTCATGTGTTTATGATAATAAAGGTGTCTTAGAAACAAAGTCGCCACTGAATGTTTTATTTGCAGATTATATGGAGCTATCACTTGCAAATATTGGTTTAATACCATTTGTGAGTGAAAAAGGTACAAGTAATGCTTGTTTCTTTAGTGTGAATTCAGCTAAGAAAGTCGAAGAATTTGTAGATAACTTTGATTCTGCTAATTCAATGCTGATTGCTAATCTTTCTTATACTATGTGTATATCTAGAATTTCACATTATATTAAGTGTGTTATCAGAGATAAGATAGGAAGTGTTGTTGGTGCTGAGCAAATTCAAAATATTCTTTCAGATTGGATATCAGAGTTTGTTACTACAGTATATCAACCAACACCTTTAGAGATGGCGAGATATCCTTTTAGAAATGTTTCTATTGATGTTAAAACTATACCGGGTAAACCAGGGTGGTACTCATGCAAAATAAATGTGATTCCTCACATTCAATTTGAAGGTATGGATACTACAATGACTATTGATACTAGGTTAGAACCAGAATTATTCGGTGCGAATAATAACTAAAAACAAGGAGAATGATTATGAGCGAAATGATAACAAGACAGCAAGTAACAAGTGGTGAAACTATTCATGTTAGGACTGATCCTACAGCATGTATAGGCTCCCATCCAAACCGTAGATTGTTTATAGACTCGTTTACTATGGCAGGAGTTAATCTTGATAAGAATATTGTTGCTATAGAAGGAGGAGAAGATGTCACAAAAGCTGATTCAGCAACTGCTGCAGCCAGTGTTATACGCTTATCTATAACTCCAGGTTCTATAAATCCAACAATAAGTATTACACTTGGGGCTTTAATTAAATCAAGTGTTAGGACTTTGCTTGAAGGAGCTGTTTCTAATATATTACAAGCAGGTGCAACAGATATGAAAATTAAGCTTGGGAACTCTAATAAAAAGCAGGAGTATAAAACTGATGAAGCTTGGGGTATCATGATTGATATATCTAATCTAGAGTTATATCCTATCAGTTCTGAAGCATTTAGTATAAAAATAGAACCAACAGAGCTTATGGGTGTATCTAAGGATGGTATGAGATATCATATAATATCTATTGATGGACTCACAACCTCACAAGGTAGCTTGCCTGTATGCGGTGCTGCAAGTACTGATAAAGGAGTTGCTAAAATAGGGTACATAGCAGCTGCATAGCAAATAGGAGTTATATTATTAAAATGTTTCTCGAAAGGATATATTGGGAAGATGGTCTAAGATTAGACAGAGATATCTTAGATCAATCAAATTTGTCTATTTTAGAAAGGTCAAAGCCTGCAAATTATTTGCCAGCTAATCTTAATAAAGGTATCGTTAGTTTTGATTTAGATATGGAGAGTTTGCAGACGGGACTTATTCTGATAAAAGATCTTGTATTGTACTTAGATGAAAAAACATTTATTTTTTATGATAAATGCTATCCTCTATCTTTGCAGGTAATGACAGATGAGTTAACTAATGATATCCCTCTATTCTTGAATGTTAAGGAGAAGATAGTTGAAAAAGAAGGTGTTAAGTACATATATAATCAACTATCACTTTCATTAGAGCATGATTATAGTGTTAAGTATAGTACGCAAATTGCATTATTTAAGTTAGATAGAGGCAAGTTAATATCAGATACATATGATTTTCCTTTACTAACTCTTAATCACTATTCGATGCATGATACTTTTATAAAGCTCAATAGAATAGTTTCTGAATTAAAATCTTTCAATCGTTTTGTTTTCTCAACTTCAAGATCATATGCTGCAATTTTACTTGTATTCTTAATTAATAAATTAGAAAGAGAACTTAAATTTGCTGAATCTAATAAGTTAAATGGTTCTCCTAAGCAAATATTTGATCTAATTCATGATATTTATAGTTTAATCCAGCTTAACTTAGATAAGGTTGAGGATGTTGATAATATTGAGTTTAATTTTTATAGACCTATAAGGAAGATAAACTTATTGGCTGATAGATTATTGACTCTTTGTGAATATAGAAAAATTAATAACTTTATTAAATTTGAACTGCAAGGAAAAAAATATTTATGTGAAAACTTCCCCGAAGAATTTTTCGTTGCTACTAGATATTATATTTTCATCAAAAGAAAGGCAACAGCTCCAGCTAATGTAAAATTTGAAAATAAAAAAGCTATGAGAATAACAAGTATAAGTAGAAATAAAAACGTTGTAACTCTCTCTCTTTCTGGAGTGAAACTCGCTGAAGTTGAGCACTCTATGATGAATTTCACAACACGGGTTGATAATATTGATGCAATATATGAAATTCAAAAAGGCTCGGAATGGGACTTTATAATTGCAGATAGTAGTGCGGTTTTTACAGCTTTTGAAGGTAGTGAAAACTTTGATTTCTTTATAGCATTTACCTAATAGAAGTTTTTGTTATAGGTATGTGTTACCAATATATTTGTTATTGGGCTTATTATTTTCTACAGTTATGTTTAGTTTTATTCTTATTGAGTTATTTCTAATATTTTTTTTAATTATCTTAATTCTAGTCTTTATTCGCTTTACATCCTTATGATTTTTATTTAAAAGAATTATATTTACTTTAATTAAATATATAAAAGAAGTTATATATCCACCAAGATAGATATTGCCAATATTTTTTTGCCCAACAAGAGAAGGAGATCTTTTGATTTTAACTAGTTCCTTTTCATAGTTTATGATAGTACAGTAATCTTCACTTAAGGCTTTATATAAAGCATTTATTGTATTATCAATAGTAAACTTAGGAGCTGCTTTAATATAAGAGTTGTTTTGAGTTAACCTATGTAATTCCTTAGTTCTTATAATATATCTATACAATAAGGATCTAATACCATACTCTAATACTTCAAGAGCTAAATCGTTATTATCATGGATGTACTCCTGATATCTTACCTCTAATCCCGCAAAAGGTTTGAGTTTGAAAACATTTATATCAATATATATATGTTCTTGTTTTCTCGAGATTCTAAGGATAGTAGCTGCTGCTGTGCTATCCATTAAGATTGGTTCAAATCTCATATTTTTAGTTTGAATATTGTAGACTGAAAAAATTCTAAGAAGATGATTCAGAGAAAGTTTATGACATATTCTATTTAAATTTTCTATATTCATAAATTATTTATATGCTTTTAAAAGTCAAATAGTTTATTTAAATCATCATCACTAATATTATCATTATTAGTATTTTGAATATCATCCTCCGAATCCATAATATTTTGAGGATCATTCGTAGTTTTCTTAATCTTTGTTTTTATATTTATATTCGACTTATGGGCCTCACTATCTTCTAATATTTTATTATTTTCTCTATATTGCTTTTTTGCTTCAGAGTTTGTTTCATAAAAATGATCTTGAGCTAGTGATGATGAGCTATTGAGAAAACTATTTTCAGACATTCTTTCAAGATTATCTAAAAACTGGTTATAGTCAATTTTATACATTTTTTTTGCTACGCTCCATTGGATACTAGATGAGTAATAGTCTATATTCTTATGTATATCGCCAATGATTGGAGCGATCTTTTTGTATAATGGGAAAAAAACTTCAGGGAAATATTCTTTAGGATCAAAGTTGGCTAATAAATTTTGGATATCATCATAAACTATGGATGTCTCAAATATTCTTTGACTATCTACTAGGCTTTTTAGTACTTCTATTTTCTCAACTAGAGACAGCCACTTCTCAGAACCTTGAGTATTTGCCATTGTAGCTGGTTTGGCTTGTTTACTATTCGTTGTTACCTTTTCAGTTGTTTGAATAGGTTCTTGTTCCTCATTCTGATTTTTTTGTTCCTCAAGAGTAAGTGTGTTTTTGAGCTTATTTAATGTTTTACTAAGTTGTATTTTTAAATCAGAATCATAATTTAGACTATTCTCATTAAAAAAGGCTATTAGCTTATTTATTAGGTCTATAATATTGACTATCTTGGTAGAAGATATGGTTTCTAAATTTTTAATTTCACTAAGGTTAGCATCCATTATAATTAAGAACTTATTTATACCTTTTTCCGCTAGTTCATTTTTTTGTTTAGAGTCTGAGGGACTAATATTAGAAAATTTGCTTTCTAAAATTGAAAAATAACTCTCAATAATCTCAGGAATTTTGTCAATTTGATCTAAAGTCAAACATATCTCTGAGTTTAAGCAAAGGAATAAAGTGTATATATCTATGCTTTTTGTGTCATTAGTATTAGTAACTACTTTCTCTATAAATTGATCATACTCTGCGTTTTCATATTTTGCATGAATTTGCATATTACTGATAAGATTTATTCTATCTTGAGTTTCTAGCTCTATGTTATTTAAAACTGATATTAACTTACTCACAACAGTCTCCTATATTACCAACTTAAAAAAATTAATAAACTTATAAGGAATAGGGCAACAGGAACACCAAATCTTAATAAGAATTTTGCAATTTTGTGATATCTTTTGGGAGGAGTTGGGCTATTGGAAGTATCAATAAAACTAATTGAGTCAATTACAGATCTATCTATATGCTTAATAACTTCTTTTTTATATGCAAGGAAATTATGGTTATAAATATTTTCATAGTATTTACCATAAAAATCATTGTTGAGAATCAGTGACACTGTTTGATAGCATAATTGTGGATAAATATTATCTGATAATAGGTTATCAATTATTTCAAAAACATATTCGCCACCATCTTTTCTATCGTAGTATTCTAATTGTAATAATCCCCAAGAAATACCACTTCCTGATTCCTCTTTTAGAATCATTAATTTTTCATCGACATACGCAATTATTGGAAATGTTATGTATTTACATATTGTTTCACTATATTTTTCTAATAGCTCTTCTTGAAGAAAAAATATACTTTTTCTAATATTGTTACGATAGTACGCAATTTGTTCATTATCAACGTGTTTTTCTTTAGTGATTTCTCTTGTACTTTTTATAATGTCTAGAATAATTTCTACTTCTACAAAATCTGCCATTTTTATATCCTTTATCAAGAGTTATTCAAAACAATTTTTTTTATAAAGCTAAAGGTATTTTGGTTTATGAACTTACATATAATACCTATAAAAAAATCTAAGAAATATTTATATTTCTCATTATATCTATCGCTTGTAGTTAGAATTAGTTCGTTAATTACCGAGTCTAATTCCACTTTATCCAATAGGCTTGATAGTAATGATATATCATCATCATCAGTCTTTAAAAGTTTTGCTATAGCTAGAAATGTTGTTTTTGAGTACATATTCCTAGATATAATCATATCTACCATATTAAACATATCTCTAGAGTTGCTATTGTAGTTTTCTATAGCTTTATTTATAAATATTGGTGAGATACTTGAGTTTATAGATGTTATCGCATTTGAATTAATTTCAATAAGATCTGAAACCTCAGTTAATTGTGTCCATGTTGTATAAGTATGGATTTTTGTTTCTAGTATTTTATTATCAAGTTCAGGAAAAACGATGCTGTAATTTAGTGATTGAGTATTTCTATTAAGGTAATATTCATTTTGACCTGAAAAAAGAAAACCATCGAAGGAACAGGGGTTATTATTTTCATATACAGACAATACTTCTATCGCTTGAGCATTGTCTGTTTGATGATGTTTAAGTTTACTATCTGATAAGTTCAATGTAGTAAATGTAGCACTTGAATAATCATCAAAACTATTAAATATAGGTACTAAGTTTACTCTAAACAGTGAAGATAATTTTTCTTCACTAAAATTATCGGTTTTAATATTGAAGCTAAGATCTATTTTTTTTAAGTTGTTGTGCTTATATTTAAACAGATCTTTAATTCTTATATTGAATCCATACATCAAGCTAGGGGAATGAATATTGAGTACTAACTTCTCAGTAGGTTTAAGTTGTAGGTTAATAGACTCTGTTGTTATATCTTTAGTCGTATAGGAATAGTCTGAAAATTCAATTTTGACGGAGCTATTACTTGCTAATATTTGATTAAAAATATATGTTGCAAAAAATGGATCTTCTTCACATAATCTAGGATCTAGCCAAATAGTAATATAGTCATATTCAAAATTGTTCTCGAACTCTAAAGATACGTTTATTAAAGTATCGCTTTGTTTGATTGTAGTTATATTTTTTAATGGTAAGATAAGACTTTCTGATCTGGTTGTATATGTTAAAGATCTATTAGTTCTCTTATCTTCAATAAAAAAATATTCTTGAGGACGAATATAGTAACCATTATGACCTTTATCTTTTATTTCTAATAAACATGATTTTGGGAGAAAATAATATAAACTACTATAATATTTGAATAAGAGACTATTGCTATAGTCAGAAATTCTTTTATCAAAGTCACCTTTTATATCGATACTTAATTTATCAAAAGTTTTCTTTAAAATAGCAGCATCATTTGTACTTAGATTATTTTTCATTTCACTCATGTTGGTACCTTTTAAGATGTTTTTACATTAATTTGTCCACTACTTATGAAGTTAACAATGCCTCCAGGGGCAAATGTACATATTGCTTTGCTATTCATAGTATTTATTGGTGCTCCTTCTAATAAAGTAGTTGGATTTGTTGGTATAAAAGGAGAAAGATTCGGTATGCAAACCCAAGGAAAAACAAAAGGGTTCATTGTTGGATTTGCTGGGTTGGTACATCCTGCAAAAGGAAGTATATTAGCCCCAAGTTTAGAATCAGTAATATTTGAAGCTGGTAAATTACCTGCCAGTGTTTTTACTCTAGTGCTTAAATAGACTCCAGGTGCGAAACTAAATGAGCATTTGATTTGCGCAGACATCGAAGGTGTCAACGTAGAAGCACTACTGGACAGATTAAGTTTTGTTGGACTTAGTAATATTTTTATATTATTGAGTTCTGATACCAGATTAGATATTGAGCCTTTAATATTTTCATCATTGTTAGATATTGTTTCCAATCGTTTTAGTGAGTCATTTATAATATCTAGCATTACACACTCCAATAAGCTTCTTGCTTATTTTTTAGTTTATCTATAATTGGACTATCTGTAATCTCTTTAAGTGCTAAGAAGTAATTATTCGAAAACGGGGGTAAATCATATACTCCGATGAGAGAAGGACATTCATAGTATGTTTGATTTAAAAGAAAGATAGTTAACTCTTTAGCTTTTTCTGTAGCTGTTGCATAATTCGAGTTAGAAATATTTTTATTTATTTTTACTAAGTGCTTATCTATGTTTATTCCTTTATTGTTGGGTATAGATGTTTTGATTTGCTTATATGTTAAAAAGTTTTTTTTATCAATAAAAAGACTAAGTTTTTCTCTTCCATTTTTTTCTTTAATTATTTTTTGCTCTCTAGCCTCCAATAAGGAGTAATTGGATTTTAGTAGGGAATATGTTTTATGAATTTCTTTTATAGATTTCTCTATCTTTTCTCGATTAAAATTGGATTTGTTTGCTATTTCCATAGCAATTATTTTTAGATGTTTTTCAAATTCGACAAAAGGGTATATCAGTTCAAAATCTTCATCAAATAATGCAAGGTTTATCGATGTAGCTATTTCTAATAAAGCTTGGAAATATTTGTTAAATATTTTAGTCAGTAAATTTGCAGGCGATTCTTCTATGATTTTTTCTATGGAACTATTGTAATTGTCATTTACGAATAATTTTTTGTAAAGATCACTCTCTTGATTAATCATTTTGTACAAAGTTTCTTCATCAAAAATAATGTTTGGGATATTTTTTAGATTTAATACTAGTTGTTCAAATGATTCTGGTTTGGGAGTCTTTTTTATAGTTTTGTAAAAAAAAATATCATCTAGGTCAAAATCATCAAAATATCGAGATATGCTAAAAATTTGTAAATCTATAAAACCGACAATTTTTTCTAAATTTTCTGAAGGTTGTTCTTCTTTTATAGATGCTAATGAAGTAATAAAGTTTGTATTTGTTTTATTATTAATGATATTTAATTTTGTAGTATCCTGTATCGTCGAATAAAAAGCTCTTAAAAGTATAAGATCACTAGCTAAGAGGGTATCTGTTTTGTAAATTCCATTTTTGATTACATAAGCTAAGTCTAATAAGCTTAGTAGAGGATTTTCTTTAAAAGGAAGAAGGTTATTTATACCTTGATAATTTTTTATAAAATTCTTGAGTGAATAAAAATATTCTTTATATTTCTCTATAAGACTCTCAGATTCAGGATTATTAATGGTTCTAGTATATAGTAGGATAAGCTTGTCACTATAACTTTCTGAATCATCAGTTTCTGAAATATTAAAAAGTATAGACTCTAATTCATTAATTTTTTTAGTTTTTGTAAGCTCTATTCTATATGATATATCTTTATTAATTACTGATTTGTAGTCATTAAGTAATTTTTTTAAACGATTAAAGTGACTTATAAATAATTTAGTATCAGTACAATCTAAAATATTATCTGTAACCTTCAGTATTTGCTTGCAAAGTCTTTTTGATGTATCAGATAATATAAGATTTGTTGAATACTTAATATCTTCAATAAGATATTTAAGATTATACAAATCAAATTTTGTATAACTAGTTTTATCTTGAAATTTGATAATATTGTCGATACATTCGTCAAATTTGTTTATTCTAAAAGATCTTTCTTGATCATAGTATATACTGATATTTTCAAATAAATTTCTAAACTCTTTATCGACAGTATTATCCATAAGTATTATCCCACCATTGTTGCTGCAGATCCTTTTATGCTTGCTGTTGCACTTCCTTTGATGTTTACGTTTACACCTTCAGCATTCAGATTTACATCGGCTTTTATACTATTGTTTAAACCTTTTATTCCAATATTTTGTGATGCTTGGATATTTGTATTAGCAGAGCTTTTTATATTAATAGTTCCAGACTCTATAGAAATACTTGAGTCATCAAGCACAATAGTCGAGTTACCTATTTTGATCACGATTTTACTATCGTTGAGCATAATACTTGATTTTTTAGTAGCCAATAATATTTCTTTTTCAGTTATAGAAATTTTTGAATCTTTGACATTTTCAGTTATTTGTTTTTCAGCTGTTGACTCTATAGATTCTGTCGCGTTATGAGAAATTTTTCCTGAGGATTCTAATTTAGTAGTACAGCCTTTTGACTCATCTTTTATATCTATGAGTAAACCTTGTTCTTCTAGGTTAAAAATATGGTCTGCTTTTGACATAACGCTATCCTCTTAGTCTTTTTCTATATTACTATCATTTTTTATAGTAAATTCATTTACAGAGTCTGAGCTTATTATGTATTTCCAGTTCTCAATGCTCTTATTATCAGGTAATATGAAATACAAAGCGTAGTCTTTACTATCTTTATCAAGTGGGAATTCATTGTCTCCAGTTTTTAGATTTAACACTTTTACATTATCATCATATATTCTTTGAGAAATTGATTGATAATTATCAGAGTAGAAAGTATTTTTGTTAGGTTTTGACTCTAGGACTATTTTTGTTTTAGGCACATTATTGTTGATATACAAACCATCACTTGCACAACTATTAAGCCCTAGGGCTATAACTAATATTAATGAAACTTTTTTAAATAAGTTATTGTACATCAGTATCTCCTTGTTTTTGCCAACCTAATACTTGTAAAAATTTTGATTCGACTTTAAAGCTTACGGGGTATGTTTTACCATTATGTTTAACCTCCCAAGTACAAATATTATTTCCATCACAATTTGCATCTTTAATTGCTTTCAATATAGACCATTTACCATGGTAGCTTATTTGATCAGTGCTGCCATCTTCAAATTTTATAGTTATAGTCGTTGATTCAAGTGAGTTCCAATTGTAATTAATTTCCATACTATTTGAGTATGCTATATTCAGAGAATTTACATAATTTTGCTTATCGAGGATTATACTAAAGAAGGTATAATCATTATCCTTATTTGGTATAGGAGTTATCTCAAACTTGATAGATTGAGGATTTCTTTTTTCATCCCATAATAATTTGTTTAATAAGTAAACTTTATTAAATTTATTTAAGTAATCTATTTGCTCAGAAGTTGAAAAATCTTCACTATGCCACTTATCATCGGTCTTATCATAAGATAGTAGTGGAGATAATTGTTCTACAAATGCTGAATATATATAACCATTACTATCAAAATCTTTAGTTATCATTTCATTTGTGGCTATAGTATTACTATCTTTATTAAATGGGAATTGACTATTTATAAATTCATACTCAATATTGACAGTATTATCAAGTTTAGTTATCGCATCTTGTATAGCTATGGTTTTGATAGTGTCAATAGCAACATCGAGATGCTTTTTCAGTAATTTATACAAGTTATTGTTGTTTGGATTATTTATTTCTGAAAGATCAGAATAAACTTTTTGTAGAGGTTTATATCCTTGCTTAATTTCTTTATAAGTAGCTGAATAACCTTGCTCTCTTATTAAATTGTTTAACTGTTTATAGACTTCTCTATAGCCAGTATAATTTTTTGATTTAAGGTATTCGTCATTCTCTTTAAAATAATTATCTACAGGTGTCCAAAGTGAAACATCATTCTGTTCTTTAGAATCATTTTGTTTGCTTAATTTAACTATTTTTCCATAGAACTGTTGAAGCTTATTAATTTTTTTAGTTGGATTTGTTTCAGACTCATCGCTTACTAAATCTGTATTTGAGCTATAGAACTCTATTAAACTATTGAAAGAAGAGTCTTTCGATGACATAGCTAGCAAATAAAGATTTAGAGCATTTTTATTCGAGATGTTTTTATTAAATTCAGTATCATTATTGAGTCGATCTATCATTCTATTATAAGAATTTATATATTTTGCATTGTAGTCGTTTATAGAGCTTTTATAAATAGCAATCATAAAGTCAGGCTCTATGTTAAAGTTACTTTTAAGATTATTAAGAAGTCTATCGAACTTTTTGTTGATAGGATCTATGTTATCTTTAATATATTCTTTCGAATATATAGGCGATATTAATATTCTTTTACTATAGAAATTAGGTGCAAACTCCATATACAGTTTCTTACTTATGGGATTTATTAATGGAAGTTCATCTTTGTTATATGTAGAGTTGATGACACTATTCAGAACATAATTTATTAGAGAAACAGTTATTGATCCAGTTTGTTCTTTACCATCGTCAGTTACGTCATTAGCATTTTTTTCTAAGGATTTTACCAAGTAGTAAATGTGATCTAGCATATCACTAAAGCTTTCAAATTTTCTTTCGCTTTCCTCTTGATTAAATATTAAAGAGACACTTTTTGTAACTGAGCTTATATATGATGAGTTACATAGTTTCTTTGAAGATGTGTCAAATTGTTCTTGATACATTGAGAAAATATTGTTTACTTCAATGGGTATTATATAATTATTTTTTAAATTTAATATAGAGTTGTCTATAGTACATTTATATAGATACTTTATATATATATCATTGATGAATTTCGCTCTTTTAGTATTTGATATTCCTAGATACTCAGCATTGAAGCCCTGTGTACTTAAATAACTCTCAGAATCTTCCCCTACAACTAATAAGCGATTTGTATATAGCTTATTAGCTCTACCAATAGCAGCTTTAATCGTTTCAACTTTTAAATCGCGATTTGTATACTTGATTACAACCTCTAACTGTTTTTCAGAGAGGTTTGTGAAACTACTTATTATTTTAAGCATGCCATCAGTTTCTTGATTTACATCTTTATTGTTTAAGTACTCAAAAAATATTAAGAATGATGTGACCATTGATAAATCATATGAGTCATTATATTTTGGTAAAATTACATTCTTTAGTATTGTATCGGCATACTGTTCATAAATGTAACGGTACTTTATGGATTTTGGATATAACACATCCAGAAATATAGCATCATCAATTTTTTTTCTAGTTTCTCTCATTATTTCGTGAGAGTTGCTCTCAGAGAGTGGCTTTAAGTCTTTTATGGATACTTTTTCTTTAAGTCCAATCTCTTGGAAAATATTAATAATAAATATAAAGCTAAATAGCAGAGATACTAGATTTATGATAATACCTTTAGGAGAACTGCTAAAAAAGATTGTGTCTCTTTTCGCTATTATATTATCAGGTATATTTAGACCAACGTTAAGGAATATTTCTTTATCAATCGATTTTAACTGAGGATAAATGTTTTTTAACGATTTTCTTATTTGATTTAATATTTTAGTATTATGATATTTATCATCAACATCATCTCTAGAGCTAAGGATTTTTAAGAGTATGGCTTCATCAACATTATTTGAATTTTCATTTGAAGTTAATTTAAATATTGACTTCTTACCAATAGCATTATTATAGCTTTGGTAATGTTCAGATGATGTATAGAAAGATATAATAAAGTTTTTTAATCTTAGTTTTGATAGTTCTTTATAAATCTCGTTTATATTGTTATTTTCGTGAGTATTAGAAATATCAATACAAAAATTAAGCTTATAAAATTGTAAGTTTAACTTGTTTTTAAATTTGTATAGATTCGAAAGATCATTGTTTGCAAATACTAATGAAGGGTTGTTTTTATCAATAACTATTAGAGGTAATTCATCATTATCAATGATTTGAGCATCAGGCTTTATTTTCATTATATAATCTTTTGCTGCTAAATGGTCTCCATAGAATATATAGAGCTCACCCAAGTTATTTTTTATCTTATTTGTTTTGATAACTGATCTTGCCCGTTTTACAATTTTTGAAATAGGTTTTTTGTTAGAAGATTTTGGTGCTTTTAGCCATCTTCTTATAAAAAAAATACCCATAACTGACAAGATAATTACTATTATTGCTAGAGAAATTATTAATACTTGATGATTTTTTATAAAAGTCATATTTTAATTCCCTTTTGATTTGTATCTAAGAAAGATCCCTTTTTTATTGTTTATTAAAAAAGAATTCTCACAAGCTTCATTAAGTTGAGTTAGTGAGAATGTCTCGCCATCACTTGTTTGTGTATATGCCATTTCACAGTTTTCTTTAGCTCCAAGAAGCTGCCTTTGTAAAAGCTGTTGCTGTGCTTTTTCTGTTGAAATTGCTGAATTTGAGATTAGTTGGATTATCTCAACACTTTCAAGTGATTGAACCTCAATTAAGATAATATCATTATGTCTTAGAGGCATAAATTGGTTGTTAGCAGAATTCATATTTACCTTCATAGGTAGATATATGATCGGCTTTTCAGAAGATTTATCAGGCAATATCTCTTTAGCGATTTCTACTGCATAAAAAATACTGGTCTTACTGTTTTGTATGATGGAGGTTCCTTTTTCTCCACTTTCTTGAAATTCTGAGAGTGAACTTTCTTCAGGTTTATAGTTTTTAAAGAATTTATAAGCTTTTTTTGAATCATTATTAACGTTTTCTCCGATTGTTATTTTGCCGTTAATATAAAATCTGTCAAATGTTTTATAGTTGGGATACTCTGGAGCTATATTGCTATAGCTTTTAATTCTATATGTCACAGAGTTATCATGAGTTCGATTAAGAATTTTTGTAAAAGCTATTTTCTCATATACATCTGATTCAGAATCAGTTTTGTAATGTAATCTATCTAGATTCTTGTATAACTCTCTAGTAGTATATTTACTTCTTGAAAATGATAATTTTCTTTCATATATAAGTAGATTTTTTATAGCTGTCGTTCCTAAAAGAAAACTATTATCATTTTCTAATTTGGATAAACTAACCTCACTATCCATAAATGGAAGGGTGTTTTTTGAGGTTAATAATATTTGAAACTCTGAAGAGCTAACTTCTTTATTTTCATTGTTACTATTTTGTAGGTATTGTACGGCTTGGAAATTATCTTTATATATTGATGAGAAGGGTTTTGCTGAGGCATTAGAAGTTTTTCGTTCTTCTTTTCTTTTGTTATTAATAGTTACATCAGGAGATGTATCATTTTCTTTAATATAAAGATTTGGCTTATTAGCTATTAGAGATTGTTTCTTAATACAGCTTATATCATAAGGAGACAGCTTAGTTTTTAAATTCTCATCAGAGTTTGAAATACTATTCTGTAAGGAGCTATCTACCTTATCAGCAACATGGTACGTTACCTTACCATTTTTTTTGTCACAGAAATATTTTAAGTAGGCTTTATTCTGCTCAAGTTGATCAATAAAAAAATCATAAAAACTTCTATTTACTGTTGAAATAAATACTTGAGGTATTCGGCTTTTCAAGTTATCGCTTTTGTTTGTATCTAGAGAAAATAAACTGTTAAAGAAAAAGTTGTCTTTAAAGATATCATCCAAACTTTTATTAATATCAATATAAGAAGGCTTATGTTTTGACCAAAATGCTTTCAAAGGATCGTGAAATCTTATTTTAAATTCTTTGACGCCTGAAGAGGTATTTTTAGAGTAAGAGTAAATGCTGTACTCAAAATCTTCATTAATATCTATATTGTTTGAATTAAATCCTATGACAATAAAACGACTTGATCTAACGTGATGCTCTTTCTTAGAGTCTTTTTTATAGAAATTGAAGCTATCATTAATTTGAATATCTATCAATATAGGTTGATTTGGAGTCAACAAAAAATCAAAATCTTTATGGTTATTTACATATGCTAAGTTAAAAGTTAAATCTCCGCTTATTCCATAGATATTTTCACATATTTTTAGATTTTTAATATGTGAGTTTTTGAGTGTAAGAGAATTTTGTTTAAAGTATTGTTTGTTATTTGTAGATATGAAGTTAATGTTTTGAGCTTCAAAACTTTCATTAATAGGTTTTATATTTATTACAAATTCTTGTTTTTGTATTACTGAGTTGTAGGCAATATATTTTGAAAGAATATTTTTTAGTTTATTAAACTGTTTTAGAAGAGTTTTATTCAAAGAGCTAGATCTTTGAATTGCATTATCAATAATGTTTAGGAGGTTGTCTATTTTTTTGATGTAATCATAAGGTAATTCAAGAATCAAATCTGACTGACATGACTTCTTTAATTCTGAAATGGCTAACTCTAGGCTTTTGGAATCTTTATTGTTTGATGAAAAATATAATGTAAATTGATCTATACTGTCTTTTAGTTGAGTAAGTTTACAGTATTGTTGATATTTCCTATATTCAAGTATGGATATGAATCTTTTTTTATAAAGTGTCTTAGTTGTTTTAAGTTGTAAATTAATAACATCAATGTTTTTTAACTCATGAGTAGTTATATAATCATTAACTTCACAGGCAAGTTGAGCAGACGAAGGGGCGATACTATCACTTGTAACATCCGAAGCTAACTGACTGATTATATTGAGTATATTTAAGTCGGTTATATTACTAACAGTTATCATCGCCTAATTATTTAATTAAAATACCTAGTTGAAAACATTTTACATAAGCGCATTGATATTTCTATATGTTTTACAGCTCAAATTTTATTATGTTATAAAACGAGGTAGATGTGCTATGAAGTAGCGAAAAAGCTGTATAAACGGTGCTTTTGGGTATTGAAATTGCTATTGATTTAAAAAAAATGCAAAAAGTTTAATTTTTTTTAAAA